>CAZYLY010000145.1:0-5019 GCA_964648825.1 uncultured Syntrophomonadaceae bacterium | reverse complement strand
TGTTTCCGAAACTACCCGAGGAATTTTAGAATTACCGCGTGAATTGCCTGGTTTTTTAACTGTCTTTATTTTTTCCTTATTAGTATTCTTGCCTGATACCAGAATTGCTGTTTTATCCGCCTTATTAGTCTGTATAGGTTTGTGGGGACAAGGCTTTCTAGCGCCTAATCTTAATATTGCCGTTGTCTGGATGCTAATCTGGAGCACCGGAGCCCATTTATTTAATGTTCTAAAATCATCCATTGCTTTGCGGATGGCAAAAGAAGGTCATGAAGGTACCTTATTAGGGAAATTAGGAGCTTTAGAAGCCGGGGGTACTTTAATCGGTATGGCCATTGTGTATTGGGGAGTATCTAAATTTGATTACTCCTTCGGGGTAATTTTTGGTATTGCCGGGGTTTGCGCCTTAATAGCGTCCTTCAGTCTATTTATAATTAAGCCGAGGCCTTTAGAAACTCCGCCTCAAGCATTATTACTTAAGAAAAAATATTCTCTGTATTATGTTTTGTGCATACTATTCGGAGCCCGTAAGCAGATATTTTTGACTTTCGCCCCTTGGGTCTTAATAAAAATGTTCCATTGCGGAGTTGATACCTTCGCTATATTAGGCATTATAGGTACTACTATAGGTTTAGTATTTAGACCCCTACTAGGCAAAGCTATAGATGTTTTAGGAGAAAGGGTAATTCTAGTTACAGAAGCCATAATATTAGTAATTATTTGTATCTTTTATGCCTTTTCACCGGCCTGGTTTTCTGCTGAAATCGCGGTTATGATCATTTTCGTCTGTTATATTATCGACCAGCTACTATTTGCTGTGAATATGGCTCGTACTACTTACTTGCATAGTATTGCTGATAAGCCTGAAGAAGTAGCACCTACTTTATCTATGGGAGTAACTTTGGATCATGCTGTTTCTATGATTATCCCGATAGGCGGAGGAATATTATGGGCAGTTTATGGCTTCGAATGGGTCTTTTTATCGGCGGCAGTAATTGCGCTAATATCTTTAGGCTTAGCCTTTATGGTGCCCGACCTAGCTACTAAAAAAGCTAATATGGATAATAGGGTCGCCTAATTTTATTCGGCAACCCTATTTAATTCCTCGATTAATACTTCTTTTTCTAATAAGCCTCCTTCGAAAAAGGACACTTCACCATTTTTATCATAAATATAGGTTACGGGAACATATTGAACTTTATATTTTTTACTTAAATCATAGTTCTCTTCCTCATCCAAATTAACATCAAGAAATAATACTTTTCCTTCATATTCAGGTTTTAATTCATTAAAAATCTTTTTAAGCTGCACACAATATGGACACCTGGTAGTACCTAACATCATCCAAACCGGTTGCCCTTCTTCCAAGGCTAAGGCTAACTGTTCAGCAGCTGCAGAGGGAGCGGGGGTAGATTCCGTTTCCCCCGGGGATGGATTAACTTCCCCCGCTACTGGCGGTTTAGTCATTTCCTGGGTAGGATTAGTATTCTCTTTTTGGTCAGTAACATATTTTAGCCCTATTGGCACTCCGAAAACGACTAATATTATAATAATAGCTAATATAATATTCCTAGACATTACTCACCACCTCCATTATCATTATAATAAAGCATAATAAATACCTAGTATAAAGTAAATAGATTTACTAAGCATTGTTTTCAGAATATTTTAAAGCAGGAAATTAAACATATTTATCGTATAATAAACATATGAATGTTTTTTGAGAAGGTCTTCCTGTTATAACCAAAAGCTTATATTTTTTAGTTCGTAAAATTTTTCACACATAAGCCTGTACTTGTGGTAATATAGTTAATAACTGGTAGACTAGATATTTTACCCTGAAACGGAGGTGGTGTTGGAAGAAGTTGGTTGGTAATTAACAGGTTGTCAATTAATTAATATTAAAAAGGGAGTTGGGAATGAATGAATATTACTGGTAAAACTGCTATCGTAACCGGCGGAGCTTCCGGTCTAGGTGAAGCTGCTGTTCTTCAGCTACATGCTGCAGGTGCTAATGTTGTTATTGCAGACCTTAACGAAGAAAAAGGTAATGCTCTAGTTGCAAAATTAGGCGAAAGAGCAATATTTGCAAAATGTAACGTTACTGTTACTGATGATGTTAAAGCTACTGTTGCTACTGCTGTAGAAAAATTCGGCGCACTTCACATTTTAGTTAACAATGCTGGTATGGGCAGCGCAGGACGCACCATCGGCAAAGACGGCCCTTGGAATATTGACTGGTTCAAAATGGTTATGGATGTTAACTTAATTGGTGCATTTGATATGTTAAGTAATTCTGCTTGGGCTATGGATAAAAATGAGCCTGCAGATGGCGAAAAAGGTGTTATTATTAACGTAGCTTCCGTAGCTGCTTTTGATGGACAAATTGGCCAAGCTGCTTATTCCGCATCCAAAGGCGGAGTTGCTGCTATGACTTTACCTGTTGCTAGAGACCTTTCCAGACATCTAATCAGATGTGTTACCATTGCTCCAGGAACATTTGATACTCCAATGTTACAACAACTTCCACAAGCTGCTCGTGATTCCCTAGCTGCATCAATTCCAATGCCGCAAAGACTTGGCAACCCTGATGAGTTTGGTGCATTAGTAAAACATATCGTAGAAAATGGATACCTCAATGCTGAAACTATTCGTCTTGATGGTGCTATCCGTATGGCTCCTAAATAAGATCCACATAATTAAGCAAGTTAAAAAGCCTTCCGCAATGGAAGGCTTTTTGATTGGCATAGTATTTTATTATTTACTGTAATAGCATAAGCGTTGGTGACCGTTCAATTCAGCTATAGCCGCTGCTGTAGTACCGAAAAAGTAGACGGGTTTATCACCTATGGTTTTTAATACTTCCTCCCCAGTATCATTAGCTAAAACAGTACCAGTTACTAAGAAGACATCTGCCCACTCCGCCATATAAGGGGTATCTTTTTCCCCATTAAGAACTATCACACCGTAACGGTTTTGCGCAATATTATCCGGGTTAAGATCAGTTATAGCTACATTATCACTACCCAAAGTAATTACACAATTTTCTAAAATAGCTGGTTGATAACCGACAATGCCTACTTTACACTTCCCATGCTTTTCTAACACATATTGACTAATCTTTTTAGCACAATCTTCAGGTTCATTATTTATGCAATGTACAGTATTCTTAATAAGTCCGATTTTTCTAGCCAGTGCATTTAGACTAGCCACAATCAAAGCTTCAATTCCAATCCGTGTAGGCGGTAAATCCAGCAGTTCCTGAATAGTACCAGAGTATTCTATAGGATCTGCTGTAAAAGCTTGCCCTAATTCATTTTGCAAGTTAGCTTGTACTAACACTTCCTTGCCGGTAATAAGCGGGAAGTCTTTACGTTCCGGGTTGCCGATAGCTTCCTCCACTGATAATCCCCTGGTACTAATGGAGATATTCTCCCCGGCAAATTCTGGATGCTTATTTAATAAGTCTTGTAATGCCTCTCTGGCGGTTAAATATTTCATAAATACCTTTACTCCCCTTAGTTCATAATTCCTAATAAATATATTCTAATACTACTTTACTACTAACCGCAATAAGCGTCTTATTAGCTTAAAAGTTAAAGGCGAGATTACTCCCGCCTTTAATTCGCACTTTTTGATTTAATTATTATTTCTTATTAGACTGACGCCAGATCTTTAATTCTTCAGCCGCTTTGACTAAATCATCTTGGAAATCCGGGTGGGCAATAGATATTAAAAGTTCAGCCCTTTGCCAAGTAGGTCTAGCCGCTAAACGAACTGCTCCATATTCGGTAACAATATAATCCGCCATTTGCCGTGGAATAGTAGTAATCGATGCTGGTTCAAATGTAGGCATAATCCGCGAATGTAATTTGCCTTCACTGTCAGTAAAAGTAGATGATAAGCAAATAAAGCTTTTACCACCTTTAGACCACTGGGCTCCTAAAACAAAATCCCACATACCTCCATTACCAGATATTTGTATATTATTCATACTTTCCGCGTTAACTTGGGAATATAAATCAACTTGCACAGCATTACAAATAGATACAAAATCATCAATCCGAGATATAGTGCGAGGATCATTAGTGTAGTTCACTGGGTAAGAGGCTAAGCCTGGATTATTATGCATATAATCATACATCCTTTGGCTACCGATAGCAAAAGTATAAGCAACTTTATGTTTATCAATACTCTTTTTGCTGCCGTTCATCCGCCCAGACTCTAACATATCGACATAAGCATCAACAAACATTTCAGTATGTCCGCCTAAGTTTTTAAGGTTTGACGAAGCGATAGCTTTACCTACCGCATTAGGCATCCCCCCTATGCCTAGCTGGACACAAGAACCATCATGAATAAATTCCACCAAATGCTTAGCTACAGCCGTATCAACTTCGGTAGGCTCCGCTCCTGGAATGTCAGGTAATAATTGATCATCAGGGGCCTCAACAATATAATCCACCATAGAAATATGTACTGATTCCTCAGCCCCACCTAAACATATAGGTTGATTTTTATTTACTTCCACAATGGTAAAATCAGCTGATTCTATATTAGCTAAAGTTTCAGAATTTTGAGGACCTAAGTTAAAATATCCGCTTTTATCCATTGGAGTAACTTGGCAAATGACCACATTTCTATGTGGTGCAATACCTTCCCTATAATATTTAGGTGCTTGGTGATAAAGAATCGGCGAATAGTAGGCTAACCCATAATTTGATTGCAAAATACGAGAAATTTTACTAAACTGCCAGTCCATATAGGTAAAACTATCCCGGATTTTCGCTACTTCTGGAACTGGCGGTACCGTAACCGCCGAAAATATTTGTACATCCATAAGCTCATCTTTCCGCTTAGCTAAAGCAATGTCACAGACTACCGGTTTGCCGTTAAAGAAGCCGTAATCAACAATATCCCCGCTTTTAACCACCTTAACTGCTTCATCAGCACTAACTAATTTACGCTTATACTCGCTACTATACAATATAAACCCCCCTTTATTTTGCTTTGATTATT
>CAZYLY010000144.1:0-5122 GCA_964648825.1 uncultured Syntrophomonadaceae bacterium | reverse complement strand
GTATGGTGATTTTATAGCAGTGGCTTACGAATCTATCTTAGATAAACAAGGGCATATTGCTTTGGTGAAAGGTGAGTGGCAAGAAGATGAACCGATTTTAGTCAGAGTTCATTCCGAATGTTTAACCGGTGATGTTTTTGGCTCTAATCGCTGTGATTGTGGGGAACAGCTGGCAGCGGCACTAGAAAAAATTGAAGCTGCAGGTAAGGGAATACTATTATATATGCGTCAAGAGGGCCGGGGTATTGGGCTGATAAATAAAATTAAGGCTTATAAGCTCCAAGATATGGGCAGGGATACAGTAGAGGCTAATCTGGAATTGGGATTTCCTGAAGATTTAAGAGATTACGGGATTGGGGCACAAATATTAAGCGATTTAGGAGTTAAGAAAATGCGTCTCATGACGAATAATCCTAAAAAGATTAAAGGCTTAGAAGGATATAATTTGGAGGTCGTAGAAAGAGTACCAATCGATATGGGTACTAAAGCAGAAAACCATAAATATCTTAAAACCAAAAAAGAAAAGATGGGACATTTATTAGCTAATTTATAATAATTAAGGAGTGAAGATTTTGGCAAGAATCATTGAAGGTAATTTAATAGGGGAACAATTAAAATTTGGTATTGTTATATCTAGGTTTAACGAATTCATTACTAGTAAGCTACTGTCAGGGTGTTTAGATGCTCTATATCGGCATGGAGTTACAGAAGAAGATATTGAAATAGCTTGGGTGCCAGGAGCATTTGAGATTCCGTTAGTAGCACAAAGAATGGCGCAAAGAGATTATGATGCAGTCATTTGTTTAGGAGCAGTAATTAGAGGGGCTACTCCTCATTTTGATTATGTTTCAGCTGAAGTTACTAAAGGGGTAGCTCAAGTAGGGCTTAATACAGGAAAGCCTGTTATTTACGGAGTTATTACCGCCGATACTATTGAACAAGCAATCGAAAGAGCTGGTACAAAAGCCGGAAATAAAGGGGTCGATGCAGCAGTTAGTGCTATAGAAATGGTTAACCTTTTTAAAGCTATATAAAGTAATAACAATATTAAGAGTTCCTGCTAACATATTCGTAGTAGGAATTCTAGTTTTATGGATGTTACTATACTACAATAATAAGCAAATTAACTAGTTAAGAAATTTAAAAAAAGCTATCGATGCGTTATTGAATCGCACTTGTCTGGGCGCTATAAATTGGGTTTCAAAGCCCTTCGCCTTAAATACCGAAAACTGTGCTGATGCACATTGGCATCAGCACAGAAATGTCTAGAAGTTGGGTTTATTGCAGTTTGCTGTATAAACCCTTTACTGCCGATGCACTTATGGTTCATTTTCTTTTAATATTCTATATTTTGTATCTTTATAACCTTTCTTGTATATTTTATTATAGTATTATAAATAACGACTTTTATAATACCAATCCTCATAGTTCCCTATAAAATGCCCTTTAAATAATCCGATATATTATTAATTATTTTTTAGCTTAGAAAAGGAATTTGTGGCACACTTTTTGCATTTATATTTTACATCTACATCTAAACAGGTTATATCTATAATTGCCTGATTAGAAATATTTAGTGAGGTGAATAAATTATGGCCTTAAGAACTCCACAGCAATATATTGATGACCTAAGAAAGATGAATATCGAACTTTATATGTTTGGTGAAAGGGTAGACAATTATGTCGATCACCCAATCATTAGACCATCAATAAATGCTATGGCTATGACTTACAAATTAGCCGAAGAACCTGAATACGAAGATTTAATGACGGTAACCTCAAATTTGACTGGTAAAAAAATTAACCGATTTACTCATTTACACCAAAGCACTGAAGACTTAATTAAAAAGGTTAAAATGCAAAGGTTACTTGGTCAAAAAACTGGTTGTTGTTTTCAAAGATGTGTAGGAATGGATGCATTTAATGCAGTATTTAGTACTACCTATGAAATGGATCAAGCCAAAGGGACTAAATACCATGAGCGCTTTGTAGATTTTATGAAATATGTTCAGGATAATGACTTAGCAGTTGATGGATGTATGACTGATGCACGGGGAGATAGATCAAAAAGCCCCGGACAACAGCTAGATGCTGATTCTTACCTGCACGTAGTAGAAAGAAGAGAAGATGGAGTAGTTGTTAGAGGATGTAAACTGCATCAAACAGGAATGATTAATTCTCATGAAATGTTAGTAATGCCTAACAATGCCCTTAAAGAGGGTGAAGAAGAGTGGGCAATAGCTTTTGCCATCCCGTTAGATACACCTGGAATGGTATATGTTTATGGCAGACAATCAAGTGATACGAGAAAGCTTGAAGGCGGAGATATTGACCCGGGCAACAAATACTTTGGCGGGCAAGAAGTAATGACAATATTTAATAATGTGTTTGTTCCCAATGACAGGATTTTTATGGATGGAGAAGTCGAATTTGCCAGTATGTTAGTAGAAAGATTTGCTGGATACCACCGTCAAAGTTATGGCGGATGTAAAGTAGGGGTTGGAGATACTTTAATTGGAGCAGTAAAAGCTATTACCGATTACCAAGGAGCTAGCAAAGCCTCTCATGTTAAGGACAAAATTATTGAAATGTGTCACTTAAACGAAACTTTATATTCAAGTGGTATTGCTTGTTCTGCTGAAGGAAGAAAAACAGCAGCGGGTAACTATTTAATAGACCTGCTATTAGCTAATGTATGTAAACAAAATGTTACCAGGTTCCCCTATGAACTGGCTAGAATTGCTCAAGACCTAGCTGGTGGTTATATTGTAACTATGCCTTCGGAAAAAGACTTTAATATACCTGGTGAGGTAGGGGATTTAGTAAAGAAATATTCAACGACTAATCCCGAAGTTCCTTATGAAAATCGCCAGAGGATGTTAAGATTTATAGAAAACTTAACTATGGGTTGTGCAGCAGTAGGTTATTTAACCGAATCAATGCATGGGGCTGGCTCACCCCAGGCGCAAAGAATTATGATAGGCAGGTTAGTTGATCTGGAACATCGTAAAGAATTGGCCGAAAAGCTATGTGGTGTAAAAGAAAATAATGATGTCACCTGGAAATAAGTTGTTAAAAGCTAAAGCTTGTTATTTTAAGCAATACAATAATTGTAGAATTAATCGCAGCAAGTTTTTCACAGGATTTTCACTATATGAAGTAAAGAATTCATTGGCTTTAGCTTTGACATAGGTATGATCTTCAGCACTAGGAGAGAAAGTTTATATGAAGCTAAGGATTAAGTATTGTGGCGGCTGTAATCCGATCATCGATAGGAAAAAACTAGTAAACGAAATAATAAATCAATTAAATGATGCAGGAAAAGTAGAAATAGTAAATGAAAAAGCTGATGTAGGACTAGTTGTAGGTGGGTGTTCGGTGTGTTGTATTAATTTATCGGAAATTGAAGATCAGGCGCCCCATTGGGTAATTGTTGGTGGAAACCTGGTAGACCGCTACCAGGTTTCTTCTGACCAGCAATCTGAGATAGTTGCAAAGAAAATATTATCTTTAATTACTTAGCCCCCCAATAGAATATATTTCCCCAAAAAGTGGGATATAATCCCACTTTTTTCTTATCATAATTGATTATTTTAACTATTTAGAAATAATGATGCCTTTTACTTGATTTTTCTATTAGATTGCCGTAACTTTTAATAAGACGTAGTATAGGTCGAAATATTATTTAAATTGAGGAGGATTCAAATGGTCATACCAGGTCTCGTCGTAATTTTACTGCTAGTTCTCACCCTACCTTTTGCCGTTAAATTAGTAGAAGAACAACTAGAAGCTTTCTTGTTTGTAATGGGGATAGCGGCAGTATTAATTTCCGGGTTGATGACTAAAGAATTAGCCCTAGAAGCTTTACAACACCCTATAGCTATTGCCTCAGCAGTTTTTATTGCTGGAGCGCTATTCTTTATATTTAAAGATAAGTTTCAAGCTTTTATGACTAAAGTTTTGGAGGTTATTCCGCTACCGATAGTAGTATTCCTAGTTGTCGTATTGTTAGGCTTGTTATCTAGTATGATTACTGCTATTGTCGCTTCAATAGTATTAGTAGAAATAATCTTCTTATTACCCCTAGAAAGAAGACATAAAATTGTAGTGGTTATTATTGCCTGTTACTCGATAGGCATGGGGGCAGCTTTAACACCTATCGGAGAGCCACTCTCAACAATCACTATTGCTAAATTGAATGCAGATTTCTTTTATTTATTAAGACTACTTGGTAAATTCATTATTCCTGGAGTTATTGCTTTCGGAATATTAGGAGCGCTTTATACAGCTTGGACAGCAAAAAGCTCCAATGAATTGGCGAACGATAATAGTGTTAATAATATGGAAGCTGCTAACGCGGACGAAGAACCAGGCATGGAAGAAGAGAACTGGAAAGGTATTACCATTAGAGCCCTTAAGGTCTATTTATTTGTTATGGCATTAACTTTCCTAGGAGAAGGTTTTAAACCTATAATAGATACTTATATATTAAATCTCGACTATAGATTGCTTTATTGGGTAAATAGTATATCAGCAGTTCTAGATAATGCTACATTGGCAGCGGCAGAAATTAGCCCTAAAATGAGCATAATGCAAATAGAAGCTATTTTAATGGGCTTAATTATTGCTGGTGGAATGTTAATTCCAGGCAATATTCCTAATATTATATCAGCATCTAAATTAAAAATTACTAGTACCGAATGGGCAAAAATCGGTGTACCCATTGGTGTAGTTTCTATGGCAATTTTCTATGTTATACTTTTTGTAATATAGATTAAGAACTTAAAACTAGGCATAAATAAAAGCCGCAGTTTATTTCATTAACCTACGGCTTTTATAATGTCTTTTATTATTTATCATTTAGTCTTGGCGCTCTATAGCTTACTCTTAATCCCTCATTTAGAAGGACGGAACACAAGCACCTGGGTATTTATCTTCTAAGAAAGCTTTAACTTCGGGAGAATGCAATGCTTTAGCCAGTTTTTGTACAGCTTCCTTACTTTCATCGCCAGCTTTTACTACTAGTACATTAGCAAAAGGAGAATCGGAGGGTTCCATAAAAATAGAATCATTAATCGGGTTTAAGTTAGCTTCTAATGCATAATTACTATTAATAACACAG
>CAZYLY010000143.1:2413-5143 GCA_964648825.1 uncultured Syntrophomonadaceae bacterium | reverse complement strand
ATTAATGAAAATTGATAACAAAGCAATAACGGCTAAAAATATTATCAATTTTATAGTACTACCAAGATTTGATTTACTTTTACTCATTTTTTACCTCCTCAATATTACACGATTAAATTATTATAGCAGATTTAAGATGTTACCCCCAGACAATTCATTATTTATTTAATAAAATTATAGCCTTAAAGTAAAACAACTATAAGGCTAATAATAAATGTTATAAAATTTTCTTGAGCGATTTATTAAAAAGGTCAGCATAATCAATACCTTCTGAAAAGGTGAGTGCCCAATCAAGACGATTGATAATTTCTTCGGTCGTTCCTTGACCAGTATAGATTAAAGGCTGACAGGGAAAGCGTTCAATAAATACCCATAAATCTAAAGCCATTTCCTCAATTTCAGTAAGTCCATTGACTATTAGTTCCTTATTATCTTCTTTTATCTGTAACTTTAAATCTGCAATTTTCTCGCATATATCTTCCAGGGTTTCATTAATCATGGCTGCAGGTAAAAAATTACTCATATACTTCACCACTTAAATATTTTCTAAACTACACATTCTATGCTTAAATTAGGTTTCCCTTTATTCTTCAAGGGCTAGTTTCACAATTTTATCACAAAGTTCGAGGTAAGATATACCTTTAGCTTTCGCTGCATCTGGAACTAAGCTCATATCAGTCATGCCTGGTATCGTATTAATTTCTAATACATATGGGTTATTATGCTTATCAATCATAAAATCTACCCGGGCAAATCCTTTACAGCCTAATAACTTGTATAGCTTCTCACTTATACTATTTATTTCTTCAGCTAATTTATTATCTATACGAGCCGGAATAATATGGTCACACATCCCGGGTGTATATTTAGCTTCATAATCATAAAACTCGTTAACTGAAGTAATTTCAATTAAAGGTAAAACTTCGGGGGTATAATTGCCGATTATTGAAGCAGTGACTAGTTTCCCATCTATAAACTTTTCTGCTAACACTTCATCATCGAAATTAAAAGCTTCTTCAATAGCTAGAGCAACTTTATTCTTGTCCTTAATAATATAAGTGCCAATGCTAGAACCTTGGGTAGGAGCTTTAATTACTACCGGCAAACCTAAATTATCTACTATATCAGCAACTACCCCATCGCTATTATTAGAAAAACTTTTTTTATCTACAATCATAAAAGCCGCAGTAGGTATATTATCAAATTTCAGTAGCTTTTTAGTTAAGATTTTATTCATACCTATGGCACTAGCCGTAAGCCCAGATCCAGTATAGGGTATTTCTAAAATATCTAGATAGCCTTGAATTCTACCGTCCTCTCCATTTTTACCATGTAAAGCTATAAATATCACATCAGGATTTATAATTTTAATATTTTCTAAAACATCCTTATTAAAATCAAGAGTTTCCACTATATAGCCAGCATCGGCTAATGCCTGGGCAACAGCCTCACCACTTCTAAGTGACACTTCCCTTTCATCCGAAGTGCCCCCCATCAATACTAATACCTTGGTCATTTAGTACACCGCCTTAAAAACAAATCTGTAACAACTTATTCTCCAATAAAAAACCTTATTACTAGATATAGCCTTCAAATCATATTCTTAGTTGCTTTTTACACTAATTATTATACAGTATATTTCCTGATAATATTATTATATAACTAAGATAAAAGCATTAAAGCTTATTATACTAGTTATTGTAAGCAATTACCCCTTGATGCAATGGCTTATGTATGTTAAAATAAATTTTGCTGAAATGAATAAAATTTAGGGGAGTAGCTCAATTGGCAGAGCATCGGTCTCCAAAACCGAGGGCTGCGGGTTCGATTCCTGTCTCCCCTGCCATCTAAGAATTAAGAAACCACGCGATTTGCGTGGTTTTTAGTTATTTAGTTGAACTTAGCAAGCTATTTTTACATCTCCTTATAAAAGGAGGTAACCATAACATATCCAAATACTATCCCACTTATAATTATTAGATTATTGTTGATCATATAAAAATACAGTACCTTTTGTAAGGGTGCCCAATGAATTTGGAGAGCAAGCGGAACAATTGCAATTAAAAATGTAGGAATACCTATTGTCAAAAACCTAATTCCATCAAAAATTAAGTAACCCGCCGTTCTAATCGTTCTCACTAAATGTGGAATGGATAGCATGATACCTACAGCTATAGGAAATAGTGACATATAAGTCCAAACTATTGAATAATTAAAATTATATTTAGATAAATCTTTTAAATATTCGCCCAAACTGATAAGTTTTATTGTTGCAAATCCGACTATTAACATATAAACAAGGTATCCGATAAAACGTTTTAAACTATTGTTCATCTTTCGGCTCCTTAATTAACACGATAAATATTAGTTCTCCTTATTAAGGATTAAACCCTTTATATTAGTAAACATCTATTGCATTAATTTGTTAGCCCTTAATATGCTAAAATAATTGTTGAACTTATCAGCTAAGGAGTGCTTTTATTTTGTTAACTATTAAAGGTAAATTCAATCAAGCCGTAATCTACTCCAATAAGCTAGATACTGAAACTAATAAACAAATCATGGAGTTATGTGATCAAGAATTTTTAAAAAACAGTATAATCAGGATTATGCCTGATGTTCATGCTGGTAAAGGCTGTACTATTGGAACTACTATAACAATATGCGATAAAATAGTACCTAACATGGTAGGGGTAGATATTGGCTGCGGCATGGAAGTGTCTATTTTGG
>CAZYLY010000143.1:0-2383 GCA_964648825.1 uncultured Syntrophomonadaceae bacterium | reverse complement strand
AAAAATATTAATTTTACAGAATTAGATAAAACTATACGGGCTCTAATTCCTAGTGGGTTCAATATTAGAAAATCACCTCATCCTTACGCGCGGGAAATTCCATTTGCCAAACTAAAAAGCCAAAAACACTTGAATATTGAGCGAGGCAAATTAAGCATCGGTACTCTAGGGGGTGGCAATCACTTTATCGAAGTAAATAAAGATAGTAAAGGCACTCTTTATTTAGTCATTCATTCCGGTAGTCGTAATCTAGGTAATCAGGTAGCCGAATATTATCAAAAATTGGCTATTAAAAATCATATGCCTAGTAATATCCCTAGAGATTTAGCTTACTTGAAAGGAAAAGACTTTGAAGATTATCTTCACGATATGAAAATTATGCAAACTTATGCAGTAACCAACCGCAAAGCTATGGCGGAAGAAATTATCCAAGCTCTTGGCTTAGTAGTAACTGAGCAATTTACTACGATTCATAATTATATTGATATTAAAAATATGATCTTACGCAAAGGGGCTATCTCAGCGCAAAAAGGAGAAAAGGTTATTATTCCAATTAATATGCGGGATGGAAGCATAATTGCTATCGGTAAAGGAAACCCGGATTGGAACTACTCAGCTCCCCATGGTGCAGGACGCATAATGAGCCGTAAACAAGCTAGAGCTAACCTTAATTTGCAAGATTTCAAGGCCTCCATGTACAATGTTTATACAACCTGTGTTAGTAATTCAACCCTAGATGAAGCCCCCATGGCTTATAAACCGATTAATGAGATATTAGATTCGATACACGAAACAGTAGATATAGCTGAAGTAATTAAACCTATTTATAATTTCAAAGCTAATTAATTATTTATTGTCCGGCTAGACCTTCCCGAAAAGCATTCATTACTGCTTGGTTTTCATCAATACGGTAAATACGGGCTGGATTCATTTGAGTATCCCAGTCAATGCCATTCCACCATATAGCCATTTTAATACGAGGGTAATTATTTATGGAGGTAAACATATTATTAATCCAAGCTACTTTATCCCCCCCTACTGAATTAGAACCAAATTCAGTAATCATAAAAGGATGTTCAAAAACTGAATTATACGCGCGAACTAATTGGTCATAAATGAAAGGAAATTCCCGCCAGGTTTCACCCGGATAATAATTCCCGGTATTATAGCCGGTCAGACCTACGATATCTACATATTCATCACCGGGGTAATACATATAACTATGATTCCATTTAAAATTAGGAAAAGATAAATCATGAGGATTCCACACCCATATAACATTATCTACTCCTACCTGTACAAAAATATCATATACATAACGCCATAATGCTTTGTATAATTCCGTATCAATGCTGGAATAATAACTAGAATATGTACACCAATCCCCGTTCATTTCATTATTAAATCTAAATAAAACTGGATGGCCGAAAGTTTTTATATCTTGGGCATATTGGTAAAAAAGATCATCATGCTTCCCTTGTAAAATTTCATAAGAGAGCTGCTGATTTTCTTTTGCGCTTAAACCGAATGATGAAGTTTGTAAAGTTAGCTCTACGGTTTTACCTAATTTATGTGCATTTTGTAAATCAGTTAAGGGCATAGTACTATCCATTGCTTTATAAACTAAAATTACCGGAAAGGAATATGCAAATTGTTTTTCTAAATAATTTAAATGTGTTGCACTATCTGGCGCTGTCGGTTCAAAAATTCCCCATACTAAAGGGCTGTCTTCGGCAAAGTATTCTGCATAAAAATCTTTTGTCTCTTCACTCCATTTTTTATCTTGGGGAGAATAAGAAACAAATAATCCAGCTGCACCGCTTTTCAGTTCAGTGGTAAAAGAATTTAAAATACGGCTATAATCTACATTGGATAGAGTTGACTTAATTAATACCGTATAAACTTCTTTTTCTCCTACGGCATAATAAGCGTAAGTATAGTAATTATGGTCATTTTTTACTTTAGCAAGCTTTTCGCGTTCCCAAGTATTTATATAGGTTTTAATACCGTTTATTTCTTCAGTTTTTAAACTAGTTATCGTACAACTAGGGTCATTAAAAAGAGTGCGGTTATTATAATTGATATAAGCAGTTGTCGAAGTGCAAGAAGTATTACTAAAAAAAGTATCATAATATATCTCTATTCTAGTATTACTATCAAAAGCAACCGTGCGAAGGGCTGATAATGATACATCTAGTTCCATATTAGCCGGCAAATCAATACTATAGCCATGGGCATAATCAGCATATTTAATATGACCATCAGCTAAATTAGTAATTACCTTTAAATCTTTTAGAGTTTTTACGGAAGGTTCCTCAACCTTTATGCCGTTTTCTAGGTAAGATGTTGAGGAACCTTCCGTAAAAACTCTAAAAGATTTAAA
>CAZYLY010000142.1:0-5163 GCA_964648825.1 uncultured Syntrophomonadaceae bacterium | reverse complement strand
CAGGAATATATTCAAAAAACGGAAAGCTATATTGCCCGTTTTAGAGCCGGAATTAAATCAAAACAGGCCCATGGGCGGCAGCAACAGTTAAACCGTTTAGAAAGAATGGAAAATATATCAACCCCAGCTACTATAGCTTCGTGGAATTTTAAAATGCAGCAAGAAAGTGGTATGGATGTATTAAGAGTTGAAGAAGCAGCGAAATCTTATGGAAGAATGCTTTTTAATAAAGTTAATATTCATATACGTAAAGGGGACAAGGTTGCCCTAGTAGGAGCTAACGGTTCGGGGAAAACAACTTTGTTAAAAATAATATTAGGGGTGGTTAAGCCTGATAGCGGTAATGTAATAATCGGCAGTAGGGTGATTATAGGGTATTTTGCCCAAGAATTTGAGGACTTAGATCCAAATAAAACTGCTTTAGAGGAGATTATATATAACTTTGATATAACTATTGAAGCAGCCCGCACTTTATTAGGCGGAATGCTTTTTTCTGGTGATGATGTTTTGAAAAAGGTTGGAAGCTTAAGCGGAGGGGAAAAGGCTCGGATAGCCATTTTGAAACTGCTATTAACTGGAGCTAATTTCTTAGTATTAGATGAACCTACTAACCATTTAGATATTGAAAGCTGCATGGTTATTGAAGAAATGCTGGCTAATTATTCCGGAACTATTTTAATGGTTTCTCATGATAGATATTTTGTTGATCAAGTTGCTAACCAGATTTTAGCCCTCGAAGATGGAACAGTTAAGCATTACTTGGGTAATTATTCTTACTATCATATTAATAAGAAAGAAACTGTCTATAGGCAAGGAGAGATGCAAATAACGCAAGTATCGGAGGGGCAATTGCGCAGGCTTCAGGAGAAGGAAAAGCTTAGGGAAGAACGGCGTTTACAAAAGGGTATCGCTAAAATAGAAGAGGAAATAGAATCTATAGAAAAAGAAATTGCTAATGTGGAAACCTTATTAGCTAATCCCGATATATATGCTGATGCTGACCAAGTAATTATTTTAAGCCACCAGCTAGAAAAATTGCAGGATGAAGCAATGGCATTATATGAGGAATGGGAAGAATTGCTGAGTGAGGCGTGAGGCGTAGGGGAGGGGCTCTGCCCCTCCTAATATATAGGGATAGCAAACCCTGTTGTCCCGCAGTAAGGAGTATATAATTTGCATAATAAAGAGAAAGAAAAAGCTATATTAGTAGGGATAAAATCTAACCGCACTTCGGCGGCAGAGTTTGCTGTAGATATGGAAGAACTAGAAGGACTTCTAGAAGCAGCTGGCGGAGAAGTGCTTACAACTCTTATCCAGGCGATGCACAAACCGACGGGTGCTACTTATATAGGTAAAGGTAAGCTGGAAGAATTACGGCATTTAGTAGAAGAACTAGAACCGGATGTAGTTGTTTTCGATGCTGAATTATCACCGATTCAGATACGTAATATTGAAGAATTTCTAGAAGTTAAAATTATTGATCGAACCATGCTTATCCTAGATATTTTCAGCCAGAGAGCCAAATCTAAGGAAGGTATTTTGCAAGTGGAGTTAGCTAGACTACAATACCAACTGCCTAGATTAACTGGCAAGGGCAGGGAATTAAGCCGAATAGGCGGGGGCATTGGGGCTAGAGGTGCCGGAGAACAAAAACTTGAATTAGATAGAAGACAAATTAGAAGGCGGATTCAAGATATTAAGCAGCAAATGGAAAAAGCCCAAAAAACTAGAGATTTACACCGCAAACAAAGGCAAAGAGCCGGGCTTAAAACTGTTTCTCTAGTCGGCTATACTAATGCCGGAAAATCGTCGGTCTTTAATAGTATATGTGAATTAGCACATCCCAGCGGGGTTAAGCAAGTTGAAGCTCAAGATATGCTTTTTCAAACGCTAGATACTACTACTAGAAAAATTCAGCTTAATCGCGAAAATAGCTTTCTTTTATCAGATACGGTTGGTTTTATAAAAAGCCTGCCCCATCATCTAGTAGCTGCATTTAGGTCTACCCTTGAAGAAGCAATTGAGGCAGATTTGTTAATCCATGTAGTTGACGTTTCTGATCCTGATTACCTAGACAAAATGTTAGTAGTTGCTGATGTCTTAGCTGATTTAGGCGCACCAGAGGAAAATATCCTTACTGTGCTTAATAAAAGTGACCGTCTTGATTATATCCCTGATGATGAACAAGAATTATATATTTCGGCAAATACCGGAGCCGGACTAGATAAGCTGCTTAAAAAAATTGAGCTTTCACTATTTGTATAGTAAGAAAAATACTAGACATGCGTAGTAAGTAGCGGTAGAATTATTGAGGTTTTAATTAGGTTTTTAAGGGGAAATAATTATGCACAGAAATTATAAAATAATCGCAACACTCGCCGTAGTATTTTTAGTAACGTTTGGAGGCGGCATTTTAATCGGTAAAATAGCTGGTATCGGTACATTTAATGAGTCTATAGAAAAAAAAGCTACTAAAGGTAAAACGGTAAATATCCTGGTCATGGGGATTGATGCAAGATCAGCTACTGAAAATTCGCGTAGTGATACGATGATATTAATAAGTATAGACCGTAAGACGAACAAAATAGCTATGTTATGGATTCCCCGGGATACAAGGGTGGAAGTGGGCATTAACCGCTATGATAAAGCTAATAGTGTTAATTACATAAAAGGTCCTGAGGAAGCATGTAATGTAGTAGGTAAACTACTTGGCACTAAAGTAAATTATTATGCCATAGCAAATTTTTACGGTTTTGAAGAAATAATAAACTTGCTAGGCGGAGTTACTATAGATGTAGAATCAAACATGAACCATCCCGATCCTAATCCTAAATTAAACATAAACCTAGCTAAAGGAGTACAAGAGCTTAACGGTAAACAAGCCTTAGACTATGTGCGTTATAGGGGAGGGCCAACTGCAGATATCGGTCGTACTGGACGCCAGCAAAAATTTATTAAAGCTGTAACTAAAGAATTTTTAAAGCCCAAAAATATAGTAAAATTACCTAAATTAGTTCCACAAGTATTTGAACATGTTAATACTAATATTCCCTTAGATGATATGCTTTATATGGTTAGTTTAGCTAAAGAATTTAGTTCGGATAGTGTTATTACCCAAACTCTACCAGGTTATTCTTTTACTGATCCCAAAAATGGAGCTAGTTATTGGCAAGCCGATAAGGAAATTACTAAAACAATTTTAGCTGACTTGCTAGAAGGGAAAACTTATGATGTAGCACAAGACCCGCCTAATTGGGTACAACCGGCCCCTACTATTTATGCAGAACCCGATGAGGAAGAGGAACTCGATTCTGCAGAAGGAAATGAAGATGAAATAGATAGAGATATTAACCCTGGTGCGGAGGGATATTTACCTGGGGATAATACTAATGCTAGTGATGAAGAAGATACTCAAGAAACGCCGAAAGATAACGTTACTATGCCGGAAAATCAGGATTTAGACAGTACACCATCAGAGGAAGAACTAGAATAACTGCAAGAATGTAACTGTAAACCTATATCTTGAACCCCCTCCCTTTGGTTCTCCTGAGAAATTTCTTTGTGTTCAATTTTTTTAACCACAAGAATAGCCTCCTTGGTTCTAGTTCTGGGAAAAAGAAGTAAAGATATAGTGTAGTTTATACCTTTCGTAGTGTTTTTTGAGGAGGAATATATGCAAAACTGGATTATAGACTTCACGGAGCGGTTTGGTTATCTAAGTATTTTACTATTGACTGCTCTCGAAAATGTTTTCCCTCCCATACCTTCGGAGATTATCCTAACCTTTGGCGGATTTATGACTACTTATACTACGCTTACTATTCCCGGAGTAATAGTGTTTGCCACCATGGGATCAATTATTGGGGCGGTAATCCTTTACGGATTGGGGCATTTTTTAAAAGAAAACGGAATGGAATACATTATAGGACGCTTTGGGCATGTTATAAGAGTAGATATGCAGGATGTGCATAAAGCATCTTCCTGGTTTAACCGCTATGGCTATTGGACAGTTTTTTTCTGCCGCATGATTCCTTTAATCCGCAGCTTAATTTCAATTCCGGCCGGTATGGCCAAAATGAATCTAGGGGTCTTTCTGTTTTATACCATTGCCGGAACCTTGATATGGAATACCCTTCTGGTAGGGGGAGGAGCAATATTAGGGGATTCATGGCAGGAGATTATTCATTTTATAGATATTTATTCTGATGTGGCCTATATGCTTATTGGGTTGAGTTCAGTTGTTTTTATTTTCTATTGGCTTTATATAAAAAAACGGGAAAAGTAAAAAGTTAAAATTTTTGCAGTAGGATTTCACTTTAATTTATAATAAGTATACTTATTAAGGAAAGGGGTTGTTATTTATGTTTAATAACAACATTATGGATATTGCAGTAAATGGGGAGGGGTATACTAAATAATAAAAAGTATAAACCTCCCAAAGTTAATAATGTCAATTAACACTTTAGGAGGATTGGAAATTGAATAAAATAAATATGGAAGATATAGGCTTAAATCCTAGATTTATAAATGAAGCTACCTTATATGAAGGTCTTCATATAGGAAGAGTAATTTCCCAGTATAAAAACTTATATAAGGTCATAATTGCAAAAGGTGAATTAATGGCAGAGATGGCTGGAAAGTTCAACTTTAAGGTGAAAACAGCAGCCGATTTTCCCGCTGTAGGCGATTTCGTTATGCTAGACAGGGATGATGATAGTAGCGGCAATGCCATTATCCATCATGTTCTAACCAGAAGAAGCGCTTTTATTAGAAAGGCCGCGGGAACTGCGCACGATGAACAAGTGGTGGCGGCCAATATTGATACCGTTTTTATCTGTATGTCTTTAAATAACGATTTTAATTTACGCCGGGTTGAGCGCTACTTAGCAATTGCCTGGAACAGCGGGGCCAACCCGGTCATAGTACTTACCAAATCCGACTTATGCTCGGGCATCGATGATAAGCTGGCAGAACTTAGCACGGTGGCATTAGGTGCGGAGGTGCTGCTTACTTCAAGCATGAGTGAGGATGGTTATTTGCCGGTTAAAAAGTATATCGAAAGTGGGCAGACTATAGCCTTCATAGGTTCATCTGGGGTGGGCAAATCTACCTTGATTAATAAGCTTATAGGTGAAAATATAATTGCCACAAATGAATTAAGAA
>CAZYLY010000141.1:0-5187 GCA_964648825.1 uncultured Syntrophomonadaceae bacterium | reverse complement strand
CAAAGTAACGAAGTATTGTCGGGGGCTTGGGATAACGATAGAAACAAGATATTCTCCACCCAAGACAGCCCTAAAGTCTTAGCACCCATAGGGAGTAAAATACTTATAGATGACCGTAGCAGTACAGGTAGCGGCAGTAAAATAACCCAATACGATATACAGTATAGATTTGTACCTAAAGGTGAAAATCGAGAAGAACATGAAATAAAACACGCTTTTGTTAATAACTTTGCCGGAGTAAAAAACATTATCGAAAAACTACCTTTAGACCAAGAAGGAACCTATGAGATATTCCTATGTGTAGCTGATAATGCACCGGTACTACCCGGCGCTACTAATTGGAGTGCTAACGGCAACCTGCGGGTATTAGATACTACTAACCCTAATTTCCCTAACGGAATGTATTGGTATTACACTGAAGCCTTAGTAGAAGTAGGCGGTGAATGGTGGATTGATGTTATAACCACCGAACCACAGGAAGTTCCCGAAGATTGGGAAATAGATACCCATCTAGGTACCGGAAAAGTAGTAACTAAGCAGGGTATGGCTAACCTAACAGATGTAGCCCATGATTTAACCTATTATCAGAATGGCGATAAAGTAAATATAGATTTCACCTTCTGGAATCCCGTAAATGGTACTTCCATCGCCCCACCGCTTAAATATACAGTAATGTACTGGAAACATCCCGACAGCTTATTTGATATGCTCAGTAACTATGAAAAGAACTATATCTTCACCGATTATACTACCCAAGATATATTCCCGAGAGATAACACCGGCAGGGTTTCTTATGAGTACACCGTAGATACCAACAAATACCCCTTTGAACTAACTACCGGAAAACAAATTAATGAATTAGCCAAAGATTACCCCCCAGAATTAAAGGCTAATGTAGCTCCTTGCAAAGACGATGATTTATTCCTAACCCTAGCAGTAGTAGCCGACCCGGATGAAGTACTTAATCCATTGAGTGAAACCTTAGAACCAGGGCAGGAAACTTGGATTTCATTAAATACTAATATTATGGTAGTGCATATACCGGTTGTAAACCAAGGCATAGATTTAGCCTTACTTATGAATGGAGATGCTAACCTTACTCTTAAAGCTGGAGAAAGTTATACCTTTGATTTAAGTATGATGGTAGTTCGCAAAGATTTTATAGATATGCCTGTAGATGCCGAACTAACTTACAACATAACTAATGTAAACTTGAATAAAACCGATACCATTGAATAATAGATTCAGGCAGTAATATTATCACCTTAGATAATGCCGGCGATATGTTTATCGCCAATAAAAAAAGATAGGCGTTAGACTATAAAGTCAACGCCCCCGAAGAAATAAATATCACCAAAAACCACTGGCACTCCGCCAATAGTTAAATATAATATAGCACAAGAAAAAGAATAAGGCAGGGTTTTCTTAAAATAAAATAGAAATAAATTCTATATTCGTATTAGATAAGTCGTTTCCATGGTGAAAGGTTCTTGGAGAAAAATTATTTTACGGTGTATTGAAAATAATCGGGGGGTATAATTCGTTGTTTTCAGTACCAGAAAAGAGGGGATATACAAATAATACTAGTATGGGGGATTTAACATATTTAAAGGTACGGGAGGTAAATTTAAATGGTAAATGCAAAAGAATTAGAATTATCTCAAAGAATTCATAAGTGGGTTCACTTAACTATTTTAATAACTTATATTTTTGCTTGTCTGCTAGTCACGGGCTTGTTCTTAACCGGAAAATCTGAAATTATAACTATGGCAAAACTATTACAGATTTATGCGGCGGGAATATTAATATTAATTTCGTGGTTTTTAGCTAATAAGTTTACTCAAGCAGCATGGGTTAAATATGTTGCATTAATAACCCTTGCAATTATAGTAGCAGTCTTTAATGCAACCTTGATAGCAAACCAAGAAATCTATATAACATTATTAATCATTCTTATAACTAGTACTTTATATTTAGATAGAAAGCTGATAATAGTAAGCGGCATAATTATTCTTCTGATAGAAATCTTATTATTAAATTTTTACAGTACCATAGCTCCGCCAATAAATACTGCCACCATAGGGTTACGGGTAATAGTGTTGCTGCAGTTGACAACTATATCAATATTTACCGCCGGGGTGGCTAAGAATGCAATAATTACTTCCTATGAAAAAGAAGACATCTCCGATGCCTTAACTCAAAACTTAAAGGATATTTTAAGTAATATAACTACGGAAAGTAATAATTTAACTATTGCTTCAAAACAAGTTTTACTTGATGTAGAAAGCTCCAAGGTTGGTAACGAACAAGTTAAGGTTGCTATTACTGATGTAGCACAAATAGCACAAAATCAGGCATTGGTTACCGAAACTAATGCCGAAAGTATTGAACAAATGGTAATAGCTTTAAATTTAATATCCAAAAATACTGAATTAGTAAATAGCTTATCCATGTCATTTAAGCAAGCAGTTGAAGAAGGATTCCAAACTATTGAAACTCAAAACAGCCTTTCTAATGAAAGTGTTAGTACAACCAAGGAAGCAAGTGCAGCAGCCAGCGACTTGAATCAACATTCATTAGAAATAGCGTCAATAATTCAGTTAATATCTAACATAGCAGAGCAGACTAATCTATTAGCTTTAAATGCGGCAATAGAAGCGGTAGTAGCTGATGAAGTAAAGAAATTAGCCGAAGAATCCAAGCAGGCGACTAGTCAAATATCAGAATTAATTAATTCAATTCAATTGCAAACTAAAAATACGGTAAGTATTATTGATAATATTAATCAGATAACTGATAAGCAAGAGGTAGCCGTAACTGAGGTAGCTAATGTTTTTACTGGCATAAGAAATAGCAGTGCGGAAATAGATAGTTCCATACAAGAGATTTCCGCATCCATACAGGAATTATTAGCTACTGCGGAAGATATAAACAATTCCATAGAAAACGTGAATAAAGGTAGTAAAGAGATTGCAATCTCAACAGAACAAATAGCGAGTTCATCAGAACAACAAATAAAGCTTTTTGATAACATGGAATTAAGTGCAAATAACTTTGTTAGTATGGCTCAAAACCTAAATGGGCTAACGAAATTTTCTTTTTAACATATTGGTAAGGTATAACTAGCTCGTATAGGGAATTAACGGAAAAGTTAAATAGATAATTGACGGAGAAGACCCCCTTTTATGCTTATAGAAGGGGGTCTTTTTTGTTGGATTTAAAAATATGAAAAAATTACAGTACAACAATTTTAGTATGTGATTTTTTTACGGTCTTATTAGGTAAGGGTTGCATACTAGGCAATAAAATAACAAATACTTTGGGCAAACAAATGGTATGCTTTCTGCATAATAATTAAAGGTAAAAGGTCTATAAGGAAAGAAATAAGGCATTCCTTTCATATTATGGCGGTTACTTTTTGCAGAATAATTACAAGCGTTAAGGGCATGGCACAAAATTTGCATTTAAATATTTCCAAGAATGTGAGAGGAGGTTTACGCTATTAAAAATTTATCTATAAAGGAGTTGATGGAAAATTTCAACTGGATTTTAATAGAGTAGCCTTTTCTTATTAGGTATTATTATGTCTCGTGAATAACCGTTTTATATCTGTAGGTAAAAAATTAATTTAATATAGGGAGGATTTTCATGAAGAATAATAGATGGTTGATTTTCGCTTTGGCTGTACTAGTAGCATTTTATACTGCGGGCCTTAATGTATGGAGTATTTTCCAAAAGCCTCTTATCGAGACGCTTGGTGCTACCCCTTCATCAGCAGCGCTTCCTTACTCAATTTGTATAGTCATGATGGGTATTGCTGGTCCTTTCGGCGGACGTGTAATGGATAAGTATGGCCCTAGGATAGCACTGCTCATTGGGATTGCATTCTGGTCGGTCGGTTGGTTTGCTTCTGGATATGCAACAAATATGACCCAATTAATTATTACTTTTGGTATTTTAGTTGGTATTGGTGATGGCTTTATTTATCAAAACGCGGTTGCTAATACAGTTAAATGGTTCCCGGACAAAAAAGGCTTAATTGCGGGTCTATTTGTAGGTATATGTGTTTTAGGCCCTGTTTATTTTGGACCCCTGGGTCAATATATTGTTGCTAACTATGATGTTTTAATGGCATTTAAAATAATGGGGATTCAATCCTTAGTAGTTATGGGATTACTTACCATCTTCATTAAGGCTGCTCCTGATGGATATAAGCCTGAAGGTTGGGAACCTCCAGTTTTAATGCAAGGGGTAAAACCGAAGCATTTTGTTTTTGGCGACAGAACACCTGGTCAAGTTTTAAGAGACCCGGTTTATTATGTATTATTTCTCGCCTATGCTTGCGGGGTTACGGCTGGCAGTATGATGGTAGCTCATGCCTCGCCGATTGCTCAATTCCAAATTGGTGTAACTCCTGAGCAAGCCGTGGGTATAGTATCTTCGTTCTTCCTCTTTAATGGTGCGGGAAGATTAATTTGGGGATTCATATCTGACCGCCTGGGACGCTTCTATACTATGATGGCAGTTTTAGCAGTTAATGCGATAGCTATTATATCCTTAACCCAAGTAACTTCTTCGGTAACAGTTTTCGTTTTAACTATTGGTGTTATTGCGCTGTGCTGGGGCGGCAATATGGCTATTTTCCCCGGTATTGCCAATGACCTTTGTATTCCTCCGGCAGAGCCATTTGTTTTTACTTCCTTGGTTTATTTGGGGGTAGCAGCTTTAGTTTTCTTAGGAGTAGTATTAATCTATAATTGGCGGGTGGAATTATAAAAATTGAAAATGAGTGAGTGCAATAATGCTAAAATAAGCTCTTGAATTTACAAAACCCCCAGAAATGCATTAGACATCACCATCATGGCTTGGTGATGTCTAATAATTCCCGGGGGGGGGAATTAGAAAATGTATGTGGTTATGTTGAATCTGCAGGTGGGGGAACCACTAGCAAACTCATTAATGCTATTGTAATCACTTTCACAAACTATGTCAATGCTATAAAGCCCATTTTCTAGGGTTTATGCCATAAAGAATTATTGTATCCCCCCATCATTTTTGCTTATACCCCATGTGGAAGACACCAGGGGACGTTTTTATCGTCTCATTAACTGTTGCGTAAAAGTAGGAAAATGCGTAGCATTTGAATTTTTAATTTTAAATAAGGGTGTGCTAATTTTTTTACAAATA
>CAZYLY010000140.1:0-5215 GCA_964648825.1 uncultured Syntrophomonadaceae bacterium | reverse complement strand
GCTTCATTAATTTTTTGGGCTAAATTATAAACATGGACTTTAACTTTTTCTATATTAGTAGATGATACCACAACTCTTAGTATTGCAGTAAAGGGTGGATAGTTCAGCATTTTTCTTTGCTGAATTTCTTCCTTATAAAACCTGACATAATCTTGTTTTACCGCCCAGTCGAAAAGAGAATTATCTGGATTGTAAGTTTGTATTACAACTTCTCCAGCTATGTTACTGCGTCCAGCTCTGCCAGCAGCTTGGACTATCAACTGGAAAGTCCTTTCCGTAGCACGGAAGTCCGGCAAAGCTAACATATTATCAACATCAATTATACCTACTAAAGATACATTAGGAAAATCAAGCCCCTTAGCAACCATTTGTGTCCCGATAAGTATATCAATATCTTTATTTTTCATTTTTGTCAATAAATTTTGTTGCATACCTTTACGGCTAACGTCCAGATCAAGTCTTTCTACCCTAGCTGTAGGAAAAAGTGCTTTCACCTCTTCCTCAACTTTTTGGGTTCCAGTTCCGATTTGTTGCAGATAATTACTTTTACAATGGGGGCAATCCTGATTTAACCCCACCGTGTAATTGCAATAATGACATATATTAGCTTGCAAGTCTTTATGATAAGTCATCCCTACTGAACAATAGGGGCAAGTTAATATCTCCCCGCATTTGCGGCATATAGTAATAGGTGAATAACCGCGCCGATTAATAAAAAGGATAGTTTGTTCTTCATTATCAAGGTTCTTTTTAATTTTGTCATGCAAGTTAGCAGATAAAATATTCTTTTTGTTAAAATTGAACTTTAAATCTTCTATATAAACTTGGGGCAGAGTAGCTGTACCAATTCTATTTTTTAAGGTTAGCAATTTCACTTCCCGGTTTTGAACCCGATAAAACATATCTAAGGAAGGAGTAGCACTGCCATATAATACTAATGCTTGATGAAATGTTGCTCGCCACCGGGCTACTTCCTTAGCATCATATTTAGGAGTTTCCTCTTGTTTATATGTATTTTCTTGTTCTTCATCAATTATTATTAATCCCAAATTAGGAAGAGGAGCAAAAATTGCCGAACGAGTTCCCAAGACTAAATTAACCTCGCCATTACGAATCCTATGCCATTCTCCTAAGCGTTCTCCCTTGGACATATTGCTATGTAATACTGCAATATTACTTATACGTTTATGGATAACCTCTACTAAGTGACGAGTTAGAGCAATCTCT
Source organism: uncultured Syntrophomonadaceae bacterium (assembly GCA_964648825.1). Lineage (GTDB taxonomy): Bacteria > Bacillota > Syntrophomonadia > Syntrophomonadales > Syntrophomonadaceae > JAAYRQ01. Next base: position 3,988 of record CAZYLY010000140.1, on the reverse strand, counting down.
GGTATTAGCATCAAGACATTACGGCCTTTTTTAATACAATCCTGCGCAGTATTAATATATACTTCGGTTTTACCGCTTCCGGTAACCCCAAAAAGTAAAAATTCTTGGCTTTCCTTTCCTAAAGCATTATTTATAGTATTAATAATTTCATTTTGTTCCGCTGTTAAAGATATACCATTATTATAAAATCTAGTAGGAATATATTCTTTAGCAATCCAGCCCTTATTAAGCAGGGATGTTATAATAGTTTTATTAAAATGTTCATCTAGCCATACACAAGAAATATTATTATTTTGTAATAATTGAATAATTTCAGCTTGCCGAGGAGCTCTTTTAGATAAATGAGGTATATCTAATTCACTCCCCTTAGTTGTAAGCGTATATATATATCCTTGTCTGGCAACAGGTTTTTTCGTATATTTATTAATAATTTTCACTATACCTTGTGAAACTAACAGCTCTAATTCTTCATCAGAAATAATCTTTTTACTTGCAATTATAGTCATTTCTTCATCCCGCCATAATTGCTGTAAAAATCCCTCCTGTCTTTGTAAAGAAGGATTATACTCATATTCTTCTGGGGTGATTAAAGGTATAATTACTTGTGATTTTGATTTAGTTATAGCTTTAGGTATCATGGCATTTAATACCTGAGCCACGGAACATAAATAATTATCTGCCATAAAGTAGGCTAAGTCGAGTAATTCCTCATTAATTACCGGCTCACTATCTAATATGTGCACAATGTTTTTTACTTTCGTTTGCTTGGATTCATTTTTTATAGCTATAACATAGGCAGTTATAGTATTGGGGCCAAATTCGACTAATACCCTTTTGCCCACTTCGATATCTTGCATAAATCTATCCGGGACAGCATAAGTGAAAACCCTATTTAATGCCTTGGCAGGCATATCAATTAATACATCAGCATAATTCATATTAATACTCTCCCATAAATTTAAAGGCGGGAATAACCCCGCCTAATTTTTTTAATGTAAATATGCTTTCACCTGAATATCTATTCATCTCCATTAACCTTAAACCTACAACCCTGCTTGTTTCCTAATCGATTCGGCTTTATCAGTCTTTTCCCATGTAAATTCTTCCTCTTCTCGGCCAAAATGTCCATAGGCGGCAGTTTTCTTATAAATTGGTCTACGCAAATTAAGATTATGAATTATAGCACCAGGGCGAAGATCAAAATTATCTTTTACTATTTCTTCAATTTCTTCTTCAGATATCTTATTAGTCCCAAAAGTTTCAACCCTGACTGAGACCGGATGTGCTACCCCGATAGCATAAGCTACCTGAATTTCAATACGGTCTGCTACTCCAGCAGCTACTAAGTTTTTAGCTACATACCTAGCTGCATAAGCTGCCGAACGGTCGACTTTAGTCGGGTCTTTACCGGAGAAGGCCCCTCCGCCATGTCTTGCCATACCCCCATATGTATCCACAATTATCTTTCTTCCAGTTAAGCCGCAATCACCTTGGGGACCTCCAATTACAAACCTGCCGGTAGGGTTTATGTAAAATTTTGTATCAGCATCAAGCATATGAGCAGGAATAATAGGTTTTACAACGTGTTCAATTATATCCTTTTCGATAGTAGCTAAATCCACTTCGGGATGATGCTGGGTAGATACAACAACTGTATCAACTCTGACAGGAGTTAATCCATCATACTCAACTGTTATTTGAGTTTTACCATCAGGCCTTAAATAAGGGAGAATATCATTTTTGCGAACTTCGGATAATCTATAAGCCATTTTATTAGCTAATAAAATAGGCATAGGCATTAATTCATCAGTTTCATTACTTGCATAACCGAACATCATACCTTGATCGCCAGCACCTACTGCCTCAATTTCCGCTTCGGTCATTTCGCCTTTTTTAGCTTCAAATGCTTTATCTACACCCAAGGCAATATCTACCGACTGTTCATCTAAAGATGTAAGCACCGCACAAGTTTCGCTGTCAAATCCATATTTAGCCCTCGTATAACCAATTTCGCTAATAGTATTACGAACTATTTTAGAAATATCTACATAACAATTAGTAGTTATTTCTCCCGATACTAGCACTAAACCGGTAGTAACCATTGTTTCCGCAGCTACTCTGGCATATGGGTCCTGACTAAAAATCGCATCTAAAACTGCATCAGATATTTGGTCTGCAATTTTATCAGGATGACCTTCGGTAACTGATTCCGAAGTAAATAAATTTCTTGCCAACCTTTTCATCTCCTTATAAATCTAAAATAAGCCTACTACCTTATCTAATATAGCAGCGGCAACCCCTTCTTTACTCATTAAAGGTAATGATTCCACCGTGCCATCACGGTCTATAAAAGTGACTATGTTAGTGTCTGTTGCAAAACCTGCACCTTCTTGGGTCACATCATTAGCCACAATAAAATCCAAGTTTTTTGTAGATAATTTTTTCTTCGCATTTTCAATAACATCATTAGTTTCAGCTGCAAATCCTACCATAACCTGGTAATCCCTTTTATTTTGTCCTAAGGTTTTTAAGATGTCAGGTGTTCCAATTAGTTCTAGAATTAGCTTATCCGATTCCTGCTCAGTTTTTTTAAGCTTTTGTTCTAATACATTAGAAATTTTGAAATCAACTACAGCTGCAGCACCTATAATAGCATCACATTTAGGCTGATAATTAAGCATTACTTGACACATTTCATCGGCACTCCAAACCTTAATAAATTCAACCCCTTTAGGCGGTTCGACTCTAGAATCACCACTTACTAGTATAACATTAGCCCCACGATTTACGGCTTCCTTAGCAATTGAATAACCCATTTTACCTGTACCTCTATTACAGATAAATCTAACTGGATCAATATCTTCACATGTAGTTCCCGCATTAACCATTATTTGCTTACCAACTAAATCTTTGATTGGGAACAATATGTTTTTAATTTCTTCAATAATTACATCAACTTCCGGTAGCCTTCCCTTACCTATAGCATCACAAGCTAGTTGCCCCTCAGCGGCTTCCATAATGTTATAGCCGTATCCTTTTAATGTAGCCAAATTGTTTTGTACTATAGGGTTAGCTAACATATTAGAATTCATAGCCGGAGCTACTATAACTGGTGCTGTATTAGCTACTACTACGGTTGACAATAAATCATCTGCAATCCCATGCGCCATTTTAGCAATAAAGTTAGCCGTAGCCGGAGCTATGACTAATAAATCTATAGCTTCTGCTATGCCTATATGTTGTACTTTCCATTCATGGCAATCTTGCCATGTATCTGTGACTACTTCCCGCCCCGAAATAGTTTTAAAAGTTAAAGGGGTAATAAATTTTTGTGCCCCTTCAGTCATCATTACTATTACTTCATAATTTTCTTTTCTTAATTTGCTAACTAAATCCGCAATTTTATAGGAGGCAATGCCCCCTGTTATACCGATACCTATTGTTTTAGTCATAATAAAATGCCCCCCATACAGGTTATTCTACATCACCAGCAGTCACCTTAACTTTTCCATCTAAAATATCATCTAGGGCTTGGGTTACCATCGTGGAAAGTCTATAACTTTCGTCATTTTTACAACCTTCAGATAATTCTCTAGCCCTTTTAGCTACGGCTACTACCACCGCATATTTGCTTTCAGCTATCTCCATTAAATCTTTTGTGGAAGGAGGAATCATTTTTAATTCACCTCATATACTATGTTTTTTACCCTACACCTTTCGGCAATAATAATGGCCTCGGTTTTTCTTACTGCTTCAATAATATCATCATTTACCACTACATAATTATATTCATTAATATAACTCATTTCTTGCTTACAAGCTTCCAATCTTTCTTCTATACTAGACTTCGAATCTGTGCCCCTAGCAATTAACCTGTAAGCTAATTCTTTAATATTAGGGGGCGCTAAAAAAATGAATACCCCGTCCGGCATTCTTTCCTTGACTTGTAAAGCCCCTTGAATATCAATTTCTAATAATACATCTAATC
>CAZYLY010000139.1:0-5243 GCA_964648825.1 uncultured Syntrophomonadaceae bacterium | reverse complement strand
AGAGCCCCACCCCTACCGTACTTACTTTATTTATTGCGATTCAATTAAGGTGTGTCAAAACCCCCGTCCCCATGACATATAGGAGGCCAAAATGGAAAATAAAATTATGCAAAATATTGCCGCCGAAACGGGTATAAATATTAAACAAGTACTTAGTACTATCACTTTGTTAGATGCTGATAATACTATTCCTTTTATAGCTAGATATAGAAAGGAAGTAACCGGCGGTTTAGATGAGGTGGAATTACGCCAAATTCAGGAGTTATTAAAAACTTATCGCAACTTAGAGGCTCGTAAAGAAGATGTGATAAGAATTATCGAGGAACAAGGCAAGCTGACCCCAGAATTAAAGGAACAGATTTTAGCTGCGCCTACTCTTACTAAGGTCGAGGATTTATATCTGCCTTATCGTCCTAAGCGTAAAACTAGGGCTTCAGTGGCACGGGAAAAGGGCTTAGAACCATTAGCCATGTTTATTTACCAAGGTAGTGGTGACTTGGAGGTTGAACTAGTTAAGTATTTAAGCGAAGAAGTTGCTGCGGTTGAAGACGCTTTGCAAGGGGCTTTAGATATTTTAGCTGAAGATATAGCGGATAATGCAGGTATTAGGGGTTATATTCGGGAGTATATGCGTAAAAATGGCTTAATTGAATGCAGGGCTAAGGATAAGGATGCGGATTCTCCTTATACTATGTATTACGATTATAGTGAAGAAGTGAAGAAAATCCCAGCCCATCGGATATTAGCTATTAACCGCGCAGAACGGGAAGATTTTATAAAAGTAGATATTAGTATGGAAGTGGAACCGATTATTAAAAAAGTCGGGGAATTATTTTTAGAGGGTAATTCCTACTTATTCGGCCATTTTGATAATGTGGCTAATGATGCTTTTAAAAGGTTAATCCAGCCTTCAGTAGAACGGGATATTAGAAATGAATTAACTGAAAAAGCTGAAACCCAAGCCGTATATGTTTTTGCCAATAATTTGCGCAACCTTTTATTACAAGCCCCAGTAAAGGGAAGGATGGTTCTGGGACTAGACCCGGCCTACCGCACCGGTTGTAAATGGGCGGTAATTGATGAAACGGGCCGGATGCTAGAAATCGGGGTAGTTTATCCAACTCCTCCCCAATCGAAAGTCAAAGAAGCAGAGCAGGAACTGGAAAAATTAATTAGAAAATACGGGGTTAGTATAATATGTATTGGTAATGGTACGGCCTCCAGGGAAACGGAGCAGTTTACGGCGAATCTAATCAGCAAATTAAGTGATATTAAGCTAGCTTATATAATTGTAAATGAAGCTGGGGCTAGTGTATATTCCGCTTCTCCAGTGGCGGCTAAAGAGTTTCCTGATTTGGATGTATCAGCTCGTAGTGCTATATCTATCGCCAGACGCTTACAAGACCCCTTAGCAGAATTAGTGAAAATAGAGCCGCAGTCTATAGGGGTAGGGCAATATCAGCATGATATTAATACGAAGGTTTTAAGTGAAAAGCTATCTAATGTGGTGGAATCAGTTGTTAACTATGTAGGTGTTGACTTAAATACGGCGTCAATGGAATTATTATCTTATGTAGCTGGGGTTAGCGGCAGTGTAGCAAAAAACATAGTAGATTACCGTACCAGTGAAGGTAAGTTTAAGAGCCGGGCGGAGCTTCTAAAAGTGAAACGCTTAGGTGCGAAAACTTATGAACAGTGTGCCGGATTTTTGCGCATTAGCGAAAGTAATAATCCTTTAGATAAGACGGCTATTCATCCCGAATCTTACCACCTGGCGGAAAAAGTTTTAGAAATGTCTAATATTAAACTAGATGAGATTGGCAGCCCCGCTATAAATAATGATTTACGTAAATTAGATATTGCTAAACTGGCTAGTAGTCTAAATGCAGGGGAGCCTACCCTAAAAGATGTCATAGAAAACCTCATTAAACCGGGGCGAGACCCGCGGGAAGATTTGCCCCTACCCGTATTTCGCCAAGATATATTAAATATAGAAGATTTACAAACCGGGATGGAGTTAAAAGGAACTATACTTAATGTCGTCGATTTCGGCGCATTTGTAGATATTGGGTTAAAACAAAGCGGCTTAGTGCACATCTCACAATTAGCCGACCGTTTTGTCCGCCATCCACTAGATGTAGTAAGTGTAGGGGATATTGTTAAGGTACGGGTTTTAGCAGTTGATAGAGACAAAGGGCGCATCTCCCTAACCATGAAATCCTAAAACGCGTCATGGGTACGTCACACTACTTAAACAACTTACGTTCCAGGAAGAAGCGGTCAGCTAGGGGGTCATATTTTATTTGGTCAGCTGCGACTGGTTTTTCCCCCGGCTTAATATACAAAATAACTGCTGAATAAGGAATAGTAGCATCGGCATATAAACCCCGAACTCCGGCGGCCCCGGAAGTACCGGGGTTTATTCTAATTTTATCATGATTAGTTATAATGCTTAGTCCGTGTGTATGCCCATTAATTACTAAGGGATAATATTTAGAAATCCTTTGGGCTACTTCGTGATTGTGTACCGCCACAATATCAGGCTGATTATCCTCATCATCCCTATAACTTAGCAAATCGGCAATCTGTTCATCCAGCATTTCTTCCCACTTTTCACGCTCCGATATACTAACTTCATTACTATTAGATAAGGGGTCTGCATTACCTTTGAACTTAATACCGTCAATAGTAACTGTTTTGCCTTCTAAAACGGTACTATTTGGCATTTCTTTGATAAAGCTAATCGTTTCTGGGGTATCATGATTACCAGGTACAAAAACATAAGGAATCTCTATAGATAATAGTCCCTCCGTCATTTTAGTTTCCAAGGGATTACCAAAATCAGTCAGGTCGCCAGTATCGAGTATAACGTCAACTGTAAAGTTAGAAGCTAAGCTTTTTAAAAATTCTACTCCTATAGGGTTAGAGTGCAAATCACTTACTAAAAGAATTTTCTTTATTTCATTATCTTCCTCGGGATTTGCTAGCACTGACAGTCCATTTACATTAGTAAACAGGGTCTGAATATTATTAGTAACTTTTCTAGTCTGGTGTTGGATCATATCTAATCTTTCTAAAAGCTTATCTGGTTCAGGTAAGAGGTTAGGAGCCATAGCTAAGACCCCATTATATTCTGGTTCTTTAAATGCTTTTATATCATAATTTTGTGTACCTAGAGTGAGGATTAGGATAATAGCAGCACTGCCTAATAATGCCGAACCTAATACTATAGAAAATCGACTGCGCCATAACAGCCATACCCCCAAAGCGGCTCCCAGAGCGCCTAAAAGTATTTGCCTCACTAAGAAAGGGCGTATTAAATCAGGTATGCTTTCCTTAAGGTCATTAATAATTTCATCAGGTGATTCACTATTATTAGTAAACATACTTTGGGCTAGTGAAGTTCCAATATAATCAAGTTTAATTATAAATTCTAGTGGTGCATCATGGGTAGAAGCTGCAACACTGCCGAAAGGAGGTAATTGAATTATGGTTTTACCTGTTTTAGCCGGATTAGCAGAAAGCGACAAGCTTAAACCATCTATATCATATGAAGCAGCTCCAAATAAATAGACAAATAAAAATGCCCCTAATATTGCAGTAGTTAATATACCTAGGGGTTTAAGCTTTTGAAACATACATAGAGCAGGTGTAAGTTTAGTTTTTAGCATAAAAATACTCCCAAAGTGATTATGTATTTACCCCACCCTATAATAATCATATTGTAACATTAGTGATACTACAAGCAGTGCTAGTATATTATGCCATTAATCAAAAAGAGGGATTTAAAATAAATGTGGCGAAAGAAATTTTTAGTTGCAGGCGTAACAAATGGTAAGAATAAAATGGAGGTATTATTTTAATGCGTAAAATCAGCTTAGTATTAGTAGTATTATTAGTAGTTATGTTTATTGCACCAGCCCAAGCGGAATCAGAGGTTAAAATCGAACTGGATGGGTATCCGCTTAGCAGTGATATGTCACCAGTAATAATAAAAGATAGAACTTTTGTACCGTTTAGAGCTATTGCTGAAGCTATGAATGTGAGGGTGGAATGGAATAATGAGAATCGAAGTATTAATGCTTATAGTGGCAACCAAAGCTTACTGCTTCAAGTCGGAAGTACTACGGCTTATATAAATGGAACTCCATTTTCCTTGGAAGTAGCCCCTGAAATAATAAATAATCGCACCCTAATTCCCTTGCGTTTTTTCAGCACCGCTTTCAATTGTGATGTAGAATGGAGCGAGGCAACTCGTACCGTAAAAATCAAAACTCCTCAAGTATCATTGCATGTTTTGGGATATTACGCTTTGGGTGATAGTAGTACTAGTAGCTGGACTAATTTATTTACTAGTGCTTATCCCGAGGCGGCTAAAGGGCACACCGATATTATAGATGAAGTAGCCCTGGGGTGGTTTAGCCTTGATGAAGATGGTCAGCTTTTAACTAAAAGTAGGACTGGCTGGCAAAGACCGGATGCCTGGGAGGATGTGCTGGTTGCTGCTAAAAAATATAATCTAGGCACTGAAATGGTAATCCACATGACTAATGAGGGTAGAATAATTACCGCATTGTTATCTAAACCAAATAGTGTGGATAGGGCGATACAGCAGATTGCGGCAGAATCTCGCTATTATTCTGGAGTTAATCTTGATTTTGAAGGTTTAGGCCTATCAGAACGCGGTGAAGATTTAATACAGGTGCAGAATAACTTCTCTAATTTTGTAAAACTATTAGCCGAAGAATTACATAAAAATGGCAAAGTCCTAAGTCTAAGCTTACATGCTCCTAATAGCAGCTATAAAGGTTATGATTTCGCTGCATTAGGTCAATACAGCGATAATATTATTATAATGGCGTACGATTATGGCCCCAAGCCGGAGCCTAATAATATGGTGAATGAAGCTATTATTATGACTTTACAAAAAGTTCCGGCCGAGAAAGTATTCTTAGGTATTTCCACCCCCTCTGAAACGGTGAATAGCCTTGAAACTAAAATAGGGTTGGCTAAAAGGCATAATCTTAAAGGAATAGCTATATGGAGATTAGGATTAATTACTAATGAGATGTGGGGAATTATGCAAAATAGTATCAAATAGTAGATTAAAAATTCCCCTGCGCTTTTATTTTGATAATTCTAATCATTAAGAAGATTTCACAAAAAGGCTATCATTCTCTTATTATTATGTAATATAATAAATAGGATAATATAATGCCATAACGTAATAATCAAAGCAAAAT
>CAZYLY010000138.1:0-5274 GCA_964648825.1 uncultured Syntrophomonadaceae bacterium | reverse complement strand
GCCCATAGCTAGTGAAGCGGTAGCGGAACCGAATTGTCCCATTTTATGTTCAATACCAGTTGTCTGTACATCATTATCACTTAAAGTACCATCCTCATTAACCCATAATTTTGGCACTACAAATAAGGAAATTCCTCCGGTTCCGGTTCTGGCACCTTCAATTCTGGCTAGATATAGATGGATAACGTTTTCGGTGAAATCATTATCGCCGCCAGTTATAAATATTTTATTACCTTTAATTTTATAAACGCCCGGGGTATCAGTGGGGTATGCTTTAGAAAGAATGTCCCCTACGTCAGAGCCGGCTGTAGCTTCGGTTAAGCACATGGTACCAGCCCAAGTTCCGTCCATCATATTAGGAAGGAACATTTCTTTTAATTCTTCAGAACCAAAAGCTTGGATAAGTTCTGCAGCACCAGTTGTTAGCCCAATGTAAGGCATAAATGCAGGATTTGCAGCGGATAGCATTTCTTGACACATACTAAATAATACGTTGGGCATGGTCATTGCATCTTCTCTATCGTCAATATTAGCAGTTCCCCAACCATCTTGTTGTAATTTGTGGAAGAGGTCACCAAAAGTAGGAGGGGTAGTTACTTTGCCATCTGCAAAGGAACAGGGGTTAGCATTTCCATCTTCATTAGTAGGTTCTACTATTTCTTTACACATTTTGCGGAAAGGTTCTAAAACTGACCTTACTTCATCTTTAGAATAATAATCTGCATATTCTTTGTAGGCAAATATTTGTTCAGTAGGTAGCCATTCTTGGGCTATAAATTCAAAATCACGAGTGTTTAAATAAGCAAAATTTGACGCCATTTTCTTTCCCCCAATTTTCTTTTTAGTAACTAAGTAGACCTTAGTCCCATGTTTTTATTCCAATTAACATCCTAATCCAACCTGCTTAAATCCACCACCCTTCTCGGAGAATATTTTTGCATATGTATCATCCCCATATGTAAAATTTTAATTTGTTATATTATAACATATAACAGATTGCTATAGGGTATCATATTCAATATTCCTGTGCGTTATTATGTGAAATAATATTATCGCCACGCACAAACTCTTCTTTCGATACTATCGATTAATACAAAAAGTGCAAATCCCACTAAGCTAAGTACAATAATTCCCGCATACATATCCAGATAGTTGACCCTTAACCAGGAATCCATAATGAAAAAACCCATTCCAAATTCGGTCCCAAAAGTTTCGGTAAAAAAGAGTATTGATATAGTTGTACCTAGAGCTAGACGTGTAGCTGTCAATATTTCCGCTAAAGATGCGGGTATAATTATCTCGGTAAATACTTGCCCGCGGCTCGCCCCTAATGATTTTAGGGAGTAAAAGGTTTCAGCCGGAATATCTTTTACCGCATCCCGGGCAGTTATTATAATTTGAAAAATGATTATTATAACAATCATTATTAGTTTAGATGCTTCCCCTAAGCCGAATAACACCATTATTATCGGTAAAAGGGCAATCTTAGGAATAGGATACGCAAAATATAATAAAGGGGATAATAGCTTATCCGCTTTAGGGAAATAACCCATTACCAGACCTAGCGGTACGCCGATAAGTAAGGCGATTGCGATCCCTTCTATTATTCGCATTAAGCTATAATATACATGGATAGCTATTTTATCAGCAAAAACTTGTCCTAAGTTAATAAATACTAATACCGGGTTAGGTATAATAGGTAAATGAACGATAAGTGAAGTAATATACCATAAAACTAGTATAATTATTAACCCATAAGCAGCACCTAGCCATTTATCTTTTGAAAACAACTTAATCATCCTTTGTCTACAATATTGCGTAGTTTTTTGGACATCATATAATATTCATCTCTAAATCTTAAATCATCTAGTTGAAAACAGGGATTACCTATTATTTCCAAAACTCTGCCGGGCGCAGGTGACAGTATTACAATTTTACTGCCTAAATAAAGGGCTTCATCGACACTGTGAGTTATGAAAATGGTAGTCACCTTATGTTGCTGCCAAATATCTAAAAATAATGCTTGGATTTCTTCTCTAGTCATGGCATCTAAAGCCGAAAAAGGCTCATCCATTAGTAGTAAGTCTGGTTTGAGCAGAAATGCTCGGGCTATAGCTACTCTTTGTTGTTGTCCCCCGCTTAATTCTTTAGGATAGCGGTCTAAAAGCTGCATAAGGCCTAATTGTTTGAAAATGTACTGGCTATATTCGTTTAATTTTGGCTGCCCTTTTTTAATTTTCACGCCTAACATCGCATTTTGATAGACATTTTTCCACGGTAATAAGCCATAGTTCTGTAAAACTAAGCCTACCCGTTGGGTTTTAGGATCAACTTTTGCACCATCCGCCTCAACACTGCCGGTATAGTCTTGTATGATGCCGGATAGCACATATAATAGTGTAGATTTACCACACCCGGAGGGACCTATAACTGTATATATTTCCCCGCGATTAAATTCTATGTTAAGTCTATGCAGAGCATCTACAGCATGGTTTTTCCCCGCATAAGTTACGGATAAATCTCGGATTGTAATCACTTAATTATTACCTCAATATTTTTTCATCCACTAAATCTTCATATTTAAAATCATTTTGAATTAATTCTTTAGCTTTAACCCAAGCAAGCAAGTCATCTACTACTTTAACATCAGGTAAAGCAGCTTCAGTATATATGGGTAGTTTAATAGTTTCTTTTACTGCGGCGGGAAATCCTTGTTTTTCAATAAGAAAATCTATATAGTTATCACTCGGCTCATTGCGCAGATATTCCACCGCTAAATTGTAAGCAGTAAAAATAGCTTTAACTTCTGCGCCATTTTCTTCTAAACATTCTTTAGTAAAGGCAAATGCCCCCGCTTTTTTGCCTAAATCATCTGTGGTTATTAATACTCGAGCGCCATTTTGCACTGCTAATCCTGCTAACGGCTCTGGTAAAATAGCTCCCTCAATTTTCTCTCCCTGCAACATTTCTAAACGGGTAGGCAGTTGAGGTATGGCTACCTTTTTTACTTCTTCCGCAGTTAACTGATTCACTTCTAACATTCTGTCCAGGGTATATTCCATAATGGTGTTAGTCGATAGCCCGATAGATTTACCCTTAAGATTTGCCATATTATTAATACCAGAATTAGCCCCCGCTAATAATTTTATATCCCCGTCGGTTTTAGCAATCGCCTTAAGCTCATAACCGCCTTCATTAGCAAAAACAACTGCTAATAAGTCAGTCACTACCCCGTCTAATTGTCCGCTTTGCAGGGCACTATCCCTATCTTTGGCACTCTTAAAATATTCTAACTTAACTGCTACATTTTCCTGTTCAAAATAGCCGTTCTTCTCCGCAATGATGAAAGGAACCGACTCTACATCCGGCATTATTCCAATATGTATAGTCTTTACAGTAGGCGGTAATTCTTGCTTTTCCCCACAGCCGACCAGGCTAAAGCATAACATTACCAATAAAATGCTAACAAAAACTTTCCTTATTTTCCCCATCTTCCCTACTCCCCCTATTTATTAATTTTTAGTTAGTAGTTATGTAGTAATAATAATACAATTTAAAGTATAAAACCATGGTTTTTAGCCCTCCCATAAAAAAAACCCCGGTTTTAAATTTCCGGGGCTAATTTCTTAGTCAATTCAAAATCTAAATCTATCTCAGGAATTATATTGACGGTGTAGGTGGCGGGGTGTCTAGGGGTAATACCCCGATAAAATTCCTGTATTTGCAATAAGTCCTTTTGGTAATCACCAGTCGGATATACTATTTTGCCTATCCCCGAATGCTTTTTCTTATAATCTAAATAAGCTAATGCCATCGGTATATTAGCTTGAAGGGCGATTTGGTAAAAACCAGTTTTCCACTTCTTCACGGATTTACGCGTGCCTTCTGGTGGTATAATTATAGCTAATTCATCCGCCGCCTTAATTTTCTCTGCCAGAGAGCTTACCATGCCTTTAGCATTTTTCTGTCGTTCTACTCCAATAGCGCCAGTTTTCTTAAAAAAGGTTTTTAAGGGAAATACCATCCACTCATTTTTAATTAAATAATTAAACTTAATATTCATAAGATAACCAGTAGCTATAGCATAGAAAAAGTCCCAATTACTAGTATGCGGTGCCGCTACGACGATACACTTCCTAATATCTGACGGTATTACACCTTCGACCTTCCAACCGGATAATTTAAATAATAGTCTCCATATATATGACATATTAAATTGTCATCCTCCCCCACATTTTTCGACTTTCTGATTAAAAAAATCTACTAAGCAGTCGTATTTTTTACAAAATTGTCAAATCCCCAGTATTATTATAAGTGGGAAGAGGAAAATAAGCAATGATAAAAAATGGGGATTATATATCAGGGACGTTCTTTTTCATTTTTTTCTTTTCCTTTCATTTCCTCGTTATTATTATAATAATCTACTATATACTCATCTAATTTTTCGCTTATCTCTAATATTGCTTCCGAGCTTAAATTATTATTTACAGCATCATTTAGAATCCTGCGTACTATTTCGATTATTTCATTTCCACTCACTTATGACCCTCCCTAAGAAAGATTATTTTATTATACCTTAAAATTAGCAAATGGCTAACAATAATTATTTGCCAAAGGCCAATATCATTTCATTCCAAGATTAGATACAGTTTTAGAAGGGAGGTAGATATTGTTGTTGGTTGATAATAAGTCTATTGGGCAAAAAATTCGTCAAGAGAGGGAAAAGCTTGGTCTAACTCGGCAACAGTTAGCAGAACTAGTATCCCTTTCTGATTATTATATTGGCCAATTAGAACGTGGAGAAAGGCAAATGAGTTTACCCGTCCTGGTTAATATAGCTAATGTTTTGCATTTATCCTTAGATCATTTAATATATACACCCTTTGATTATAAAGTGCAGGAAGCTGCCGCTGTATATAAAGAAGATAATAATCACAGAACCATTGAGCTTAATAGTCTATTTAACAGGTGTTCAGCAACCGAACAAGAATTAATCCTTAAATTAGTTAAAACACTAATCCCCTACCTTGAAAGGAAGTAAACCTAAAAGAAACACAATAAAACTCCGTAGCACAATATACTACGGAGTTTTTGCTTTTAATAATTTTCGTTAAGAACTTCGAAATAGTCTTGGGGATGGGCACAAGCAGGACACATTTTGGGAGCTTCGGCTCCTGCATGAACATATCCGCAGTTGTCACATTTCCACTCTGTAGGTGCATCTTTTTTGAAGACCTTGTCGTTTTCGATATTAGCTAATAGTTTTCTATATCT
>CAZYLY010000137.1:0-5275 GCA_964648825.1 uncultured Syntrophomonadaceae bacterium | reverse complement strand
CTAGTTCCTTATTTGTTTCATTTATGTTTTCTAAATATACATCTGCTAGCCTTCTATGCCAGTTCGGCAGCAAACTAGCCTTATTATTCTTAAAATGTTTACTTTTTTCGTAATTTATATCATTTTGAGGTTTAACCTTATTCCCTATGGTAATAAGAAAGTCCCTTCTGGATGTAACTTTAAGCGCTGATTTAACTGCTTTTAAGTTTTTTTTAGTTTTAACATTACAACTTTTAGTAATAAGGCTAATTTTCGGTGAATGTCCAGAGGCCTCTAACCACTCAGAAACAGTATAAATATTATAATCTAATCGGTTAATAGTATCTTTCATGGGGCAATCATCGCAATTTTCTAGGTGTATTTCCATTTTAGTTGTTATTCCAATTTCATACCAAGCACCACGCGAAATTGCACTGAAACATGTTGGGATCTGTAGTGCACCCCTTGTTTCATCATTTTCTTTTTTATAAGGGGCAGAGTGTTTTGCGCAAAAAAACTCCGTTACTTTCCAACCATTCTTTTGTATATCAGTAATAATAGAGGTTTCATCCCATAATGTTGAACTAAAAACTTGGGTCGGACAATCCTGAAGGCATAAACCGCAGCCTATACATTGTTCTTTATCAATAAATATCCTATTATCATCATAAATAATCGCATTAGTTGGACAATGTCTTATACAATAATCGCAATTTACATTGTTATAAATTACACAAAGACATTTACTGTCCGTAACTTTGATTGAATTTCCTTTATCAAATATCATTTTATCACCCTATCTAGACAGTTTTTGTTTCTAGTATTTCGGTCATAAAAATCCTTCCAATCTCGCCAAATATTCTATAATAATTGCTGTTGTTGATTGAGGCTAATTTATCAAAAAAAGCAAGGGCCCATTTTTTTAAATGAGCTTCCTTGAATTCCATAATTTCTGCATCTCGTCTAGCTATTTCTTCCTCAAAATTGTTTTTCAGTGCAATGGCTTTTTGCGTATATAAATATGTCATAAATTCCATTTCTATAGCCATATGATCACTGGGTTCATTCATTTCTTTAGAAATTAGCAATCCAGCTTTTTTGTAGCATCGCTCCGCATCTAGCGCTGCTGGGCTGATATAAAGAGAAGGCTGGTCTTCACCTGTTTTCGCATCATATCGAAACATTGTCTCGTAAATATAAATTTCCGGGTTCTGGGGATGGGAGAATAGGCGTGTATATTCCCGGCGCATTTCCGTTAACAATTTTTCTTCTGTCTGTTTGTTATTTTGGATCTGTAAAAAATCCTTTTTAAATTCCTCAACTATTTCTGTTGAAAATCCTAATTCATAAAGAATATCTAAAACATCTTCCGATAAACTGCCATTATTCAATCCGCTAACGATTTCCGAAGTAGGAATATATAACAACATGGACAATAGTTGAAACATATCTGATACAGCTATTGTTTTTTGAAAATCATGCTCATTTGATTTTTGCATTGTTTCCTCCATCTTTGTATATGAATATATTTTGCATCCTAAAATCTAACCGACAAACCCATTTGCAGGCCTGTCGGTTAATTTAAAAATCTTCTTTCTAGCTTGTTTTTCCGCCTAAACTTAATTTATTTAAACCGATCATAATCAATAGGCCACCTATAGATATTATACCTAAGGATACACCCAGTTCAATCAATGTAGGCAGATAAACTCCTGTACCCGCCCCATACCCCGGAGGCCCTGCGTAAGTGATTATTGGGTTCAATAGTTGAGCCTGCAAAAGATTATACTTTATCATAAATATCGCAAATATAGCTGTGATTGCACCAGGCACAATTGTTTTGACATTTTTATTTAATAAAAGTACCGCTCCTGCTATGAGTGCAATCAGTTCTATCCAGAAGAATAGTTTACCTTCTCCCACAATCAACCATTTGATTAGCCCATTTTGTTCCCCGGCACCCGCATATAAGCCTAGGATTACTTCACTAAGAACTACAAAAAGTTCAAACAGTAAAAAAGCAGCAGCTATTTTACCTAATTTAGCTAATTTATCATTATCAATTTTAATATAATCTTTTTTGTTTAACACTGCATAAATAATGATAAGTAAAGCTAAGGCTGCAACTATGGCAGCTGCAAGGAAAGAAACAGGTTGAACGGGATCATTCCACATAGGTCTGGCAACTTGCAAAGAAAAAATGAAAGATGTTACCATAACGAAAAGACCGGCAACAAAGGCCACAATAGCAATCGTTTTTAAAGAACTTTCTTCTTTTTGCCCATTATTAACCATCATTAATTGACGGGTAAAAATAATACCTATTACGACATAAGAAGCCAGAATTATAGCATCCCAAAACATAGGTGAGGATATGTTAAAACTCGTAATCATATACCACACTCTGCCAGGATTACCAATATCCACAATAATAAACAATCCTGCCGCCACTACGCCACCGATAGCCCCTACGAAAGCAGCAATTCTAGTGTAAGGTTTAAATTCCCCCATAGCATTGAAAAGATATGCTGAGGAAGCAAAAATTAAAGACCCCGCGGCTATGCCGGTAAATAAGGTAAAGCCAGTAATATATAATCCCCATGTGTTAAAGTTATTTAAATTAGTCAGTTGCAAACCTTTTGTTAACTGCATAACCCAACATACTAGACCAACCACAGTAAGTAGGGCAAAGCTAATAAACAGTGGACTTGTCAACAGATTTTTCTCTGAATTCTGTTTCATTGTATCCGCCCTCCTTTAAGTAAGATAGAAGACTGCGGGTTTTGTACCCTTTTCTTCTAATAATTTAACAGCATTTCGACCTTGGAGTGCCTTATTGACATCACTTTTAGGGTCATCTAAATCCCCAAAATAACGCGCACGCGCTGGACAAGCTGAAACACAAG
Organism: uncultured Syntrophomonadaceae bacterium; assembly: GCA_964648825.1. Taxonomy (GTDB): domain Bacteria; phylum Bacillota; class Syntrophomonadia; order Syntrophomonadales; family Syntrophomonadaceae; genus JAAYRQ01. Next base: position 2,390 of record CAZYLY010000137.1, on the reverse strand, counting down.
CCGGTTCTTCACCTTTACTAATTCTATGAATACAAAGGGTGCATTTTTCAACCACATTATATTGGTGTGGCGTAACATCCGAATTACCCATTTGAACTTCAATTGCATATTCGGGTTTTTTCCAGTTAAAGGAGCGAGCGTTGTAGGGACAAGCGACCATGCAAGCTCGACAGCCTATACATTTATCATAATCTTGAACGACAATGCCATCCTCTTCCCGCTTATAAGTAGCATTTACTGGACAAGCCTTAACGCAAGGAGGATTTTCGCAGTGTTGACAATTTATAGTTATAAATTGCATCTGTGCATTGGGAAATCTTCCTTGTGGTGTATCCATTTCTTTCCCGCCAACAGTCAGGACACGGTTCCACCATATGCCATCAGGTAAATTGTTTTCAATTTTACAGGCTACTGAGCAGGTGTGGCATCCAATGCAACGAATTAAATCAATAGTCATTCCATATCGCATTTTTTCTACCTCCTATAGCTTCCTGACATTTACTAATGTATCGTAATAAGCAAAGTTGACGGCCATTGGGTCAGAAGATGTATTAGTAAGTTCTTGATAACATCCCTCTTCAAATTGGTCCCTTTGCCACCCTTTGGGGATTATTAAAATACCAGTATTTATAGAATCATCTATAATTGCACGAAGAACAGTCCTACCCCGTTGATTATATACTTCAACTTTATCCCCGTTTTTAATGCCTCTTTCTTCTGCATCTTTACGGCTAAGCTTAGCAAGGGGTTCTGGGTCTAATTCTTTTAGCATAGGAACATTGTAACATTGACTATGTGTACGAAAACGCGAATGTTCTTGCAAATACACTAATGGATATTCCTTAAATAAAGGATTTTCACTCCAGGCCTCATTAGGTGGTTTAAAATAAGGTAAGCGTTCTTTTTCCCAAACTTCCGATAAATCTTGCCCATAATCAGTTCGTGGAACAGGGTTTTCGCAATAAATCTCAGCTTTACCTGTAGCAGTTGGCCAGCCATTTACACCGCGTACAAACGGTTGTCCATCGGTTGTGGCAGTCCGAATGCTGACTTCCTCCTGCAAACGCTCATAAGTAATCCCATGTGCTCTTACATAGTCATGATCTAAAAGAACTTTAATCCATTCCGTATCGCTTTTTAAGGGAAAATACTCTTGTAATCCCATCGCATGTGCAATAAGATTAATAATTTCTAGGTCAGATTTACAGTCATAAAGTGGCTCAATTGCTTTCTTAGAAATAGATAGAAATGGATTATTATAGCTGTTTCGCAAATCATTTACTTCTGCCCAAAAAGCTACGGGAAGAACTATATCAGCATAGCGTGCTGTATCAGTCAATTCAGTATCTAAAACAACCCAAAAGTCAAGATTAGGTATAATATCCTCAAACCATTGATTTTGCTCAGCAAAATTGCTTACGGGGTTAGAACTTGCTGTAAGCATTGCTTTAAGAGGAAAGGGCTTGCCGGAAAGCTTTTGCTCACGAAATACTTCCCCGATAAAAGTTTGAGGTATATTAGCAATTTGTTGTTTCCCGGTTGAAGCACCTACATACATTTCCGCAAAATTAAAAGTAATACTACTATTTACATATAAGCCCCCAACACTGCATCCAGAACGTGCAATATTACCTGTCATAGCACCCATAAGTGCAATACATACTCCCCAAAGATGACCGTTTTGATAATGGTCAATGCCATAGTTAGTATAAATACTAGAAGCGCCAGAGAATGTGTACAGCTTAGTTAGTTCATATATTTTTTCTACTGATATACCAGTCTTTTCTGCAGTATAATCTATGTCTGTTTGCATAACTCTTTCTTTTAGTAATGTGAATGAAGTATCAACTTCTACCCCATTAACAGCGTAAGTTCCTTCTATAACTGGATCTGTCATTTCTTTTGCTAAAACAGCACTTTGTGTAGATTGATCCCATACATAATAATCATCTTCTTTGGGATCTAATACAGGTGCAAAATCACTTTTACGCAAAAGTTTACCATTATCCCTGCGAACAAGGTAAGGAGCAGTACTTTTATTTTTTAAATAATCATAATCAAGCCAATCTTCCTCGATTATAATGCGCATCATACACATAGTAAGCAGTAAATCAGAGCCTGGTACAATAGGTATATATTCATCTGATTTATGAGCTGTTGCCGATTTTATTGGATCTATACATATAACTTTAGCCCCATTACGTTGGGCCTTAGCTATTATACGCCAATTTTGAGGCTGAGTATAAACCGGATTTGACCCCCAGATAAAAATCACCTTAGAACGTAACATATCGGTCGGCTCATTGCCCATCAACCAAACCCCGCCACCTATAACCCGGTTAGTTCCATAGCCTAATGCCTGATCGTAACATACATTTATCCGCGTAGCC
>CAZYLY010000136.1:0-5281 GCA_964648825.1 uncultured Syntrophomonadaceae bacterium | reverse complement strand
TTTATTTATTTCTACACTGATATACTAACTTATGAATAGCAAGGGCTGGGTTTTTTCTACCCAGCCCCTATATTATTACTACTTCTTATTTTTAACTGCCGCCTGAGCGGCTGCTAACCTGGCAATGGGAATGCGGTATGGTGAACAGCTCACATAGCTTAAGCCTATCTTATGACAAAATTCAATCGAACTCGGTTCACCGCCGTGTTCTCCGCATATGCCTAGTAGAATATCAGGTTTAGTAATACGAGCTTTTTCTACTGCAATTTTCATTAATGCCCCTACCCCGTCTTGGTCTAATACTGCGAAGGGATTATCCTTGATAATTCTTTTATCCAGATAAACCGGGATAAACTTACCTTCGGCATCATCACGGCTAAAACCTAAAGTAGTCTGGGTTAAGTCATTAGTACCAAAGGAGAAAAATTCAGCTTCCTTAGCAATTTTATCAGCCAGCATACAGGCTCTAGGCAGTTCAATCATCGTACCGATAGCAAAATCCAATTCCATATTAGTCTCATTTTTTATTTGTGCATATACATCTTCTATTTCAACTTTCAGAAGTGTAAGTTCAGATAAATCCATAACCAGAGGTATTTCTATTTCAACAAATGTCGAAATGTCTTCTTTTTTCAGCATAACCATAGCTTCAAATATGGCCCGAGCCTGCATACGGTAAATTTCTGGGTAAGTTACTCCCAGACGACATCCTCTATGTCCTAACATAGGATTTTTCTCGGATAATTTATTAATTTTATCTAACAATTCTTCTTTTTCAAAAATTAATTTGGTTGCGGCATTATTATACTTAAGTTGTTCTATTTCTATTGCCAACGCAGTATGTTCTGGTAAAAATTCATGTAAAGGCGGATCAAGTAATCTAATAGTAACCGGAAAAGGTGCCATAGCTTTTAATATTCCGTAAAAATCATCCCTTTGCACCGGTAGTAATTTTGCTAATGCAGCTTCGCGTTCTTCCACATATTCAGCTAAAATCATTTCCTGTACAATTGGTAATCTATCTAGAGCCATAAACATATGCTCAGTTCGACATAACCCAATTCCTTCCGCCCCGTATTCTCTAGCTTTCAGGGCATCCTGGGGACTATCCGCATTAGCCCTTACTGCCAAGGCTTTAACCTCATTAGCCCAACCTAAGAGAGTTTCAAAATCATCGGATAAGGTCGGTTCTATCATCGGCACTTCCCCGACCATTACATTACCTGTTGTTCCATCAATAGTAATAATATCGTTTTCTTTAACTACGATTCCATTAACGGTAAATTCTTTATTAAGCATATTAATTTTGATGGCTTCACATCCGCATACACATGGCTTGCCCATGCCCCTAGCTACAACTGCTGCGTGGGAAGTCATGCCTCCGCGGGAAGTTAAGATACCTTGGGCATGAATTATGCCGTGAATATCATCCGGGGTAGTTTCACTGCGTACTAAGACTACTTTTTCTCCTAATTCACCCTGCTTTTCTGTCTGATCAGCGTCAAATAACACCCGACCGCAAGCAGCTCCGGGTGATGCTGGTAAACCTTTAGCAATCGATTCTAATTTAGCACTAGTATCAATTTGACGATGGAGTAATTGGTCTAATTGTTCTGGATCAATTCTTAATAAAGCCTCTTCCTTAGTTATTAAACCTTCAGCAACCATATCGACGGCGATTTTAACCGCTGCTTTAGCAGTACGTTTCCCATTTCTAGTTTGTAACATATATAAACGGCTTTTTTCCACCGTAAATTCAATATCCTGCATATCTAGGTAATGAAGCTCTAACTTATTACACGTATCTATAAATTGCTCATATACTTCGGGCAACTCCTCTTGCAGCTTAGATATAGGGGTTGGAGTTCTAATTCCGGCGACTACGTCTTCCCCTTGGGCATTAACCAGGAATTCTCCATATAACTCTTTATCCCCATTGGAAGGATTGCGGGTAAAGGCTACGCCCGTACCGCAATCTTGCCCCATATTGCCAAATGCCATGGATTGAATATTAACTGCAGTACCTAAGTTATCGTCTATCTTATTAAGCTTACGGTAAACAATAGCTCTCTGGTTATTCCAGGAACTAAAGACTGCTTCAATAGCCATAGTTAACTGTTCTTTAACCTCTTGGGGAAAATCGAAATTTTTAGCGTCTTTAACTATTTGTTTATATTCTTCTATAATTCCTTTAAGTTCATCCGCCGGTATTTCATAATCAAAAATTAAGCTTAATTTCCTTTTATATTTTTCTACTACCTCATCAAATAATGAATGGTCAATTTCTAAAACTACGTTACTAAACATTTGAATAAACCTGCGGTAACAATCGTAAGCAAATCTAGTATCACCGGTTAATTCAGCTAAACCCTTAACTGACTCGTCATTTAAGCCTAAATTAAGTATAGTATCCATCATTCCTGGCATTGATACTGCCGCACCAGAACGCACTGATACTAAAAGAGGATTTTGCTGGTCGCCAAATATTTTATTCGTTTTACCTTCCAAGTCTTTCAAAGCAGCAAAAACTTGCTCTAACATTTCACCGGGAAAATTATTACCTGAAGCTAAAAAAGTGTTACAAGCATCGGTAGTAATCGTAAAACCAGGCGGCACCGGTAACCCTATACGGCTCATTTCCGCTAAGTTAGCCCCCTTGCCCCCTAATATTAAGCGCATATCAGAATGGCCTTCTTCAAATAAATAGACAAATTTACTAGACATTGCTTAACCTCCTATAGTATATTTCCAACACTCTACTAGCTGTTTCCTCTACGGCCTTATTAGTTACATCTATTACAGGACAGCCTAATCTTTTCATAATGTCTTGGGCAAATTCCAGTTCTTCAATAATTCTACCCTCATTAGCATAGTTAGCTTGCCCTTTTAAACCTAAAGTTTTTAAGCGCTCAGTTCTTATATGATATAGTAATTCAGAATGGACAATAAGTCCGATAACTTTACCTTTCTCAACTTTAAACAGTTCTTCGGGCGGGTTTACTTCCGGCACTAAAGGTACATTGGCCACTTTAATTCCTTTATGCGCTAAATACATCGACAAAGGCGTTTTAGAAGTCCTTGATACCCCAACTAATACTATATCGGCTAAGTTAATTCCCCGGGGGTCTTTGCCGTCATCATATCTAACCGCAAACTCTACTGCTTCCACCCGGCGATAATACATTTCGTCTAATTTCCTCAGTAAACCTGGCTCCTTTCTAGGTTCGATATGGCTGACTGATTTTAAGGCTTCAATAAGCGGTCCTAAAACATCGATACATAATACTCCTGCCTCTGCAGCTTTAATTTCCAGATGTTCAGCTAATTCATCAACTACTAAAGTATAGGCAATAATAAAGTTACTGCTGGCCGCCTGCCCTACAATTTCTTCCAAAGTATCTATATCAGAAATATTTGGAACACGGCGAATCTCCATATTGCCTGAATTAAATTGGCTAGCCGCAGCCCTTACGACCATTTCCGCAGTTTCTCCAATCGAATCGGATACAATATAGATGCCGGGTAAATGATTAGACACTACCTAAACCCCCTCATTTTTCATACAAGCTAAATCTAAAAAAAGCCTAGTTAAAGTAGTTTTAGATATTTTACCTACTACTTCAAGCTTTTCTTCACCAGTTTCATCGCTAAAGGTTTTAACTACCGGTAAGCTATCCACCTCATGTTCTACTACTTTTCTAATGGCATCTACTACCGTTTCTTCCATAGTAATAGTAACAATATTAGGCATTCGCGTCATTATAACACTTACCGGAACTTTGTGAATATCTACATTACCTAAAGTCGTTTTTATAAAATCCTTGCGTGATACTATTCCCACTAGATAATTTTCAGCATTAACTACAAATATACTGCCCGTATCTTCAGTAAATAAAGTAACAATTGCATCATAAATGTTACAAGTTTCTTTGACTATAGCCGGTAATGTCTGGATATCCTTCACCAGGTATTGATTTAAAATTCTTTTAATCCTATTTTCTACTCCGCCGGTACGGTAAGAATATCCTACCCGGGGCTTAGCTTCCAAAAATCCTGACATAGTTAATACAGCCAAGTCCGGCCTTAACGTAGCACGCGTTACTTTTAGTTGTTCCGCTATGCTTTCCCCCGTTATAGGACCATGATTTTTTACAATACTTAGGATTTTTTCTTGCCTATCAGTTAAGTTAATCATTTTTCACCACCCAATTATGTTATACTTTTTGGGCTAATAATCACTCAATTATATATACTATATCATTTAAAAAAATCCTGTATGTAAAAAACTTTTTTTATTTTAAAATTTTTGTTTTTTACTATAAATAAGTTTGCTTTAGTTGAATATAATCAATACTCAAACGTCTATTAAACTATTATTTTATTAAAATCGGCTAACTGCAAACATAAATTAGCAATAGCTTTTAATAAACTTAAGCGAGCCGCCTTTAGGTTCCCATCTTCAACCATAACCATTACAGCCTCGAAGAACTCATCGATATTAGGTCTTAACTTAGCAATTGTAGCTAAACCTTGCTCATATTCTCCCGTCGCTATTAAATTCTTAATCCTATCTTTTTCGCCGCTGAAAGCTTCATACAAAGAAATTTCGCTTGCATCTACTAAAAACTTTTCTTCTACATCAGCACTGGCCCATTTTTTAGATAAATTATTAGAGCGGTTAAATACTACCATAAAGTCATCAAAGTAATGAGACTTTTTAAATTCCTGCAAATACTTAATTTTAGCTACTATTTCATTAATATTATTGTTAGGTATAGCTAGAACTGCATCAATAACATCATGGGACATACCTTTTTCTAGTAATAAACCCTTAAGTCTTTGTAATATAAAGTCATATACATCGCTAACCGTACTATTGCTATCATTAATAAGATTTTTAAGTGGTAAGGTCTGATAGGCATAATGTAAAATATCCGGCAGATTTAATTGTAATTTAGTTTCTAATATTATATTCACTAAACCAATCGCTTGCCTTCTTATCGCATAAGGATCTTGTGAACCGGTAGGTTTTATTCCGATAGCAAAAGAACCGACCATATTATCTATCTTTTCCGCTATGCTTAATACGATGCCCGTATTAGTCTGGGGCAGCATATCTCCCGCAAAGCGAGGCAAATAATGCTCGAATATAGCATTAGCTATTTCCTCCTCTTCCCCTTGTTTAAGGGCGTAATACCGACCCATGATTCCCTGCAATTCGGGAAATTCATATACCATATTACTTACTAAATCGACCTTACATAAGTTAGTCGCAGCAGCA
>CAZYLY010000135.1:2883-5321 GCA_964648825.1 uncultured Syntrophomonadaceae bacterium | reverse complement strand
AGGGTGCGCTCCTATTCACCGTCTATGGTTCAGAAGTCGCTCACGCTTCATCCATATAAATGCTAAAATCAAAATGTCCATAAGTGCCAAAATAACAATGTACAAAATCACCTAAAACTTTCTATAGTTTTTAAGGGTGATGAAAATGAAATATAACATAATAACTGATGTAGAAATTAAGTCAGTAGAAGATCTGCCAAAATTGAAAATACTAGTGGAGGCAAACAACTTGGAAAAACCAAACTATAGCGAAATAGCAAGAAACTTGGGGGTGGATAGAAGGACAGTAAAAAAACATTACCTAGGGGAAAAACCAAAGGAAAGGAAAAAGAAAAAATCAGTTATAGACGGATACTACGAGCTAATAAGTGGACTACTTTCGAAAGAATCCTCCCAGATATTTAACTACAAAAGCCATTTATACAGGTATCTAAAAAGAGAACATGGCTTAGAATGCAGCAGAAGCAATTTTAATCACTACATACTGCAACATGAAGAATTTGCTAATTATTTTAAGCCCAAAGACAATTTTAATGCAATTAGAACCGAAACAGAGTTTGGCAAACAAGCACAATTTGACTGGAAAGAGAAGGTGAAGTTTCAGTTTAAAAACGGAGAAGAAATATTATTAAATATAGGCAGCCTAATATTGGCAGCATCCCGATTTAAAGTGTGGGTTATATATCTTTCAGTTAGCTTAGATTGTATCTTAGATTTTCTAGTCAATGCATTTGAAACCATAGGAGGAGTGCCTAAGGAAATACTTATTGATAATGCCACAACCATGATGATTGAAGCCAGAACCCAAACATCTAAAGGAAGAACCCATCCTAGTTTCCAACAATTTGCGGATGATTATGGATTTGAAATAATTCCTTGTGTAGCCGGAAGACCTAAAACTAAAGCAAAAGTCGAGAGCCCTATGCGGGTAATAGAAGAAATATTAGCCTACAATGGCACATTAGAAACCATGGAAGAATTAGAAGAAAAGCTGGAGGTGATAACTAACGAAGCAAATACTAGAGCTTGCCAGGCAACTGGAATACCCCCGGTCTTGGTATTTAAAAAGGAAAAAGAACATCTTTTGCCCTTACCCCAAGACAAAATATGTTCTTCCTATAAACTTTCTACCTTTAAGGCTAGTGTAAATACGAATGCACTTTTCTCTTACAAAAAAGCCATGTATTCAGTTCCACCAGATTTAATCGGCAAGAAAGTTACCCTAAAAATTATAGAAAATAATTTATACGTATATTATAACAAAAAATTAATTACAATTCATGAAATTATAGAAAACAAGAAGATTAACTATAATGAGCACCACCATTTAGAAGTAATGAAACAAACCTTTAGAAGTCATGAAGGTATTGAAGAATATGCCTTAAAACATTTGCAAGAATTGGAGAAGTTTAATGAACAATTATCAGATTTTATGTGACAACTTAAATGAGCTTAAATTAACCCAAATGGTTATAAATCTAGATAAATATTTAGATCAAGTAAATGAAGAAAGGATTAGTGTAGTAGATGCCTTGTGTGAGCTTACAACTAAGGAAATAGAAGTTAAGAATTTTAATGCTACTAATGCCATGGTTAAAGTAGCTGGTTTCCCCCATCTTAAAGAGTTAAAGGACTTTGATTTTGATTTTCAACCTAAATTAAATAAGCAACAATTCTTAGACTTTGCTACTTTAAGATTTTTGGAAACTCATAGCAATATCCTGCTTATTGGTAATTCCGGGGTAGGGAAAACCCATTTAGCTACTTCCATTGGTATAGCAGCAGCTAAGAAAAGAATTAGTACTTATTTTATTAAATGCCACGATTTAATCGAACAACTTAAGAAGGCTCATCTGGAGAATAAGTTGGAAACTAGAATTAAGCATTTTGCTAAGTATAGGCTCTTGATAATTGATGAAATCGGCTATCTTCCCATAGGCGAAACGGAAGCTAAAATGTTTTTTCAACTTATTGATAAGAGGTATGAGAAAAAAAGCACCATTATTACTAGTAATATTAGTTTATCTGATTGGAATGATATTTTTACTGATAATATGCTGGCTAGTGCCATCTTAGATAGACTGGTGCATCATTCTAGTATAGTAAGTATTTTAGGCAATTCCTATAGGACTGCAGAAGCTTTATCTAGAGTCCAAAAGAACAATTGATTGTACATTATAATATTAGCACTTTTGTACATTTTTATGTTGACATTAGTACACGAGCTGAAACCATCGTAATAAACCTCCATGGATTGTACTAAATTAGGTAAGATATTTATATTAGGATATAATAATGAACGGATGGCACCGAAATTCAATTTTCTTTGATATTTTCTATATCCGAAATTACAGTGGTTTTACTGTTTTTTTTGGCTATAATTAACGATAATCTAAAGGGAAGGGAACACTAGGGGAATTGAAAAGGGGAGGAAAAAA
>CAZYLY010000135.1:0-2873 GCA_964648825.1 uncultured Syntrophomonadaceae bacterium | reverse complement strand
TAAATTTTGAGAAACAAAGTATTGAAGACATTTATTTGCTTGATAAAATATCTAGTGTTGCAATATTAAAGTGATGAAACCAAGGGAATTAGGACTAAACAATGCATACAAATTGAATACCAAGCTTTTGGGGAATTGAAAAGGGGAGAAAAATGAAGTTTATTTCATGGAATATTGATTCATTAAATGCTGCTCTAACCAGTGAATCAGAACGGGCTATATTATCTAGGGATGTACTAAATACAATTATAAAACATAATCCAGATATTATAGGGCTACAGGAAACAAAGTTATCAAGTGATGGTCCCACAAAAAAACATTTAGAAATTTTAGATGATATGCTTCCAGACTATGAAATTGTTTGGAATAGTTCTGTAGCCCCTGCTCGCAGGGGTTATGCAGGTACAATGTTTTTATATAAAAATAATTTAAAACCATCGGTTGCCTTTCCCATAATAGGGGCACCAAGCACTATGGATGCTGAAGGTAGAATTATAACCCTGGAATTTGAACATTTCTACTTAACTCAAGTTTATACACCCAATGCGGGAGATGACTTGGATCGCTTAGAAGAACGGCAGATATGGGATATAAAATTTGCAAATTATCTAGAAAAGCTAGATAAAAAGAAATACGTTATCGCAACAGGTGACTTCAATGTAGCACATACAGAAATAGATTTGGCTCATCCTAATAATAATCGTCGTTCGGCTGGCTTTACTGACGAGGAACGTCAAGGATTTACAAATCTTTTGGAAAAAGGCTTTACAGATACCTTCCGCTATATACACGGTGATCTAACCGGTATGTATTCTTGGTGGGCTCAACGTGCTAAAACAAGTAAAATTAACAATTCAGGTTGGAGAATTGATTATTGGCTGGTGAGTGACCGAATTGCAGAGCAGGTTATAAAATCTGAAATAATTGATTCAGGTCCGCGACAAGACCACGCACCAATATTACTAGAAATCGATCTGTAGTTTGCATTATTATTGGGGCAATTAATTGGAGAAAGCGAGAGTACCGAAATGACCGGCAACTTTTTTTCTAAAGTTTACAAGATTGTGGAGCAAATTCCCTACGGGAAAGTAGTCTCTTACGGGCAAATCGCACATATGCTGGGGCGATTTCGCGGGGCAAGGGAGGTAGGAAGAGCAATGCGATTTTGCCCGGAAAATTTACCTTATTACCGTGTAGTTATGGCTGATGGCTCTGTGGCAGGCGGAGTTTTAGCTGAAATGCGAAAAGAAATTTTACAATCTGAAGGAGTACCATTTCTCTCTGATGGGCGTGTTGATATGAAGGCCTGCCGATGGGAAGGGTAAGCATAAGTAAAAATATGGTATAATACAACTGGATACAATACATAGAAAGAGGGTGCCACTCATTAGCCAGAGATTGCTGGAGCGATTACGGGAAGAAAAAGAGATGAAACTTAAGGGCGGTTTATATCATCAAACTCAAGTCAAGCTTGCTTTCAATTCAAACCGAATCGAAGGTAGCCGTTTGTCCGAGGAGCAAACTCGGTATATTTATGAAACAAATACCCTTAATATGGAATCAGACGGAACGGCAAACGTGGACGATATTATTGAAACTGTAAATCATTTTTCTTGTTTTGATTTTATGCTTAACCATGCGGACGAGGAACTGACAGAAGATATAATTAAGGAATTTCACCGTCTGCTTAAAAGAAATACTTCCGATGAACGCAAGGAATGGTTTAAAGTTGGGAACTACAAAACTAGACCGAACATAGTTGGTGATACTAAAACTACTGCTCCCTCCAAGGTCGAAATTGAAATTCAAAAACTACTTTCAGATTACCATCAAAAAAGGAATATAACGCTTGAAGATATCGTGGACTTCCATTATAGGTTTGAAAGCATCCATCCTTTTCAGGACGGGAATGGCCGAGTAGGGCGCATTATTATATTTAAAGAATGTCTAAAAAATGGTATCCTTCCTTTTATTATTGACCATGAGCATAAGCTGTATTATTATCGCGGGCTAAAGGAATATAGAACAGAAAAGGGTTTTCTGATGGGTACCTGCCAGTCATCACAAGATCAATACCAGGTGATAGTATCATATTTTTACCCTGACTAGTAAAGCAAAAAGTTTTTGACTTATGACACAACAAAAGGGATATTAGATTTTAATAAAAACGAAAAAGTAGATTCTGACATGGTCCATAATGGGTTTGACCAAATTGAATTGGCAGACATTATGACTAAAATAGGCTATAAGAATATTAAATCCAAAACATTCTATACTGGAAGTAAAATATTCATGGGAGAGGATGCATCTATGTTTATACTTGATTCCCAAAAGAAAGCTATCACAACACAAATGTAATCTCCTTTCCCTATACCACTAAGCAGAGAATAATTTATCATTAACCGTAAAAACCTCTCCTCGTGTCCCCATGTATATGTATATATGCCTTAGCATAGGAAACAATAAACGTTGTAAATTAAAAAAATGTAAAGGAAATAATAAGTCATTTGATTTATTATGATTTATTGTGAAAAACTATGTTTATACCAAATAGAATTATATTTGAAAAAGATTCTCTTGATTATGGAATAGGAAGAAATATATATAACAAGTTCAAACACAATGAGGGCATTGAAATAATAAATTTAAATTCTAATAAATATAAACAACATATCCCGGGTGAAGATTTATACTCCCAATATAGGGAAGGAAAAAGGACTTTAGTAGTTGGAAGCAAGAAGAGCCTTAAATTTCAAACATGTAAACCATCAGCTCATTATCAACTTCCATTGGTATCAGGATGTATGGGGCAATGTGAGTATTGCTATCTAAATACTAGACTTGGAGATAAGCCTTTTGTAAGGGTTCATGTT
>CAZYLY010000134.1:0-5338 GCA_964648825.1 uncultured Syntrophomonadaceae bacterium | reverse complement strand
TTTGTCGATATGACCCAGATGAAGGTTAAAGCTTTATGCTTAAATATAGCTCATGCTTGTAATATGAAATGTTCTTATTGTTTCGCCAGCCAAGGGGATTTCGGCTTAAAGCCGGGCTTAATGCCCTTAGCTACCGGGAAAAAAGCCATAGATTTTTTAGTTGCAGCTAGTGCTGATATTAAGAACTTAGAAGTTGACTTTTTTGGCGGAGAACCGCTGTTGAATTTTTCCGTGGTTAAAGATTTAGTCCTTTATGGTCGGGAGCTGGAAAAGACTACAGATAAACAGTTTAATTTTACTTTAACGACTAATGGAACTTTACTAGATGAATCGATTATGGATTTTATTATTGCCCATGATATTAGTATCGTTTTAAGTTTAGATGGCCGTCCCGAAGTAAATGACCGCAATCGGGTATTAAATGATGGCTCCGGTACTTATGCCGCGATTTTACCTAATTTTAAAAAGATGATTAACAAAAACCCTAAAAGCTATTACATTAGAGGTACTTTTACCCGAGATAATATGGATTTTAGCCAAGATCTTAAGCATATTGTAGACTTAGGTTTTAATTCTCTATCCTTAGAACCAGCCGTTGGTATAGATAATGAATTTGCCATTAAAGCTGATGACCTACCGCAGGTTCTAAAAGAGTATGAGGAATTAACCGAAGTTTTATTATCCTATCATGAAGCCGGGCAACCGGTACATTTTTTTCATTATAATCTTAATTTACAAAAAGGCCCTTGTCTAGCTAAACGGCAAACAGGCTGTGGTGCAGGGGTGGAATATTTAGTCGTAACTCCGGAAGGAGATATTTATCCTTGCCATCAATTTGTGGGTAAGGATGATTTCCTAATGGGTAATGTAGATGATATGGTTTTAAACGCATCAATTAAACAATTATTTGCCTCTAGTACTATTGAAGCTAAGGAAGAATGTTTAAATTGTTGGGCACGTAATTATTGTGGAGGTGGTTGTCACGCCAATAATTTCCAAGCTAATGGTTCCTTTGAAATTCCAGATAGCATATCATGTAATATGCACAAGAAAAGAATTGAAGGCGCTATATTCTTAGAGTTAAAAAAGCAAGGGTGAAAAGTTAGTGAAATTTTTATCTCAGGCAGGACTTTAAGGATTATGAATAGAATTAATGGATTTGACAAAATATTTTATGGGGAGTATTTCATATGTGGGAAAATTTGAAGCAAAACAGGATGTTTATTCCTTTTGTCGCAGGACTTACCGTAGTTTTAGTAGTAGGGTTATTATGGTCGTTTGTTTTTAAAACACCAGCTTATTCAGTAATCATTGACGGACAAGCCAAATTTGCCGTAGCTGATCAAAAGCAAGCTCTGCTAGTGATTGAGAAGATTAAAAAACAGGAAGAAAAAAAGTGTAATAATGATTTAGAACTAGCTAATAAAATTGAATTTAAGAAGGGGCTAGTTAAAAAATCAGCAGTAGTAAAAACCGAGAAGCTTACCCAGGAATTAAGTAAAGTAGTAGACTTTAAGATTTTAGGAGTGGAATTAGTAGTTGATGGCAAAGTTATTGCCCAAGTAGATTGTAAAAAGACGGCTGATGAACTATTAGCAGTTATTAAAAAGGATTTGGGAGGATTAGATGCAGGGGAAAAGCTAATCGCTCTTAATTTTGAAGAAAAAGTTGAAATACGGGAAAAGATGGTTGAAGTTAATGATTTAATGTCTCTAGAAGATGCTTATACCTTAATTACAACTGGCACAGAAAACCCTGAAAAGTACATAGTTAAAGAAGGGGACTCCTTATGGCTCATAGCTCGCAGGAACGATATGTATGTCGATGATATAGTGAAAGCTAATAAGCTGACTACGGAAAACCTTTCTTTAGACCAAGAATTAATATTAGTAAAAAGCCAACCATACATAAATGTCTTAGCCCAGGTAGAAGGGGAAAAGGTGGAGAAAATCCCCTTTGAGACTAAAGTAGAAGTCGATAAAAACGCCTCTACCAGTATAAGAGTTAAGCAAAATGGTAAAGATGGGGAAAAGCATATTGTATATGTAGCTACTAAGCGCAATGGAGTTATAGAAGAGAGAGAGATAAAGGAAGAAACTATCTTAGAAAAGGCAATCGACAAGATTATTGTTAAAGGCAGTCAAGTTACTGTGGCATCCCGTGGCAGCGGCGGTTCCGGTAATTTGGACTGGCCGGTGAGTGGCACTATTACTAATAGGTTTAGAAGTGGTCACCAAGCGATAGATATTGCTACTAAATCTGGAACTCCTATTAAGGCAGCTGATTCCGGTCGGGTAACTTTTACCGGTTGGCAAGGTGGTTATGGCAATTTTGTAATTGTTGATCATGGAAATGGTCAGGTTACCAGATATGCCCATTGTAATAGCATTAGTGTATCTCTAGGGCAAGCTGTAACTCGGGGAGAAAATATTGCTACTGTTGGTTCAACTGGTAGAAGCTCTGGGCCTCATTTACACTTCGAAGTATTAGTAAACGGCGGATTTAGAGACCCGCTATCTTATTTACGCTAAAATGATTATAACCCTGGCCGACAGGTCAGGGTTTTATTGTTATTGAGGAAGGAGCTAGATGATTATGATGTATGATGTAATTATTATCGGCAGTGGTCCAGCCGGTTTCAGTGCGGCTATATATACTGGCAGAGCCAAATTAAGAACCCTTATCTTAGAAGCAGGTGTAATCGGGGGTAATACAGCTATAATTGATTTAATCGATAATTATCCCGGATTCCCCTTTGGGGTTAATGGGGCTGATTTGATGGAAAGCTTTTATAAACAAGCCGAAAGATTCGGAGCCGAATTAAAAATGGAGGAAGTTATTAGTTTACAAGAGGTAGCAGAAGGGAAAAAAGTGATAACTTCTAACGGTAATGAGTATATAGCTAGAGCCGTAATTATAGCTGTTGGAGCTAAAAGACGGGAATTAGGGGTAGTTGGAGAAAGCGATTTTATCGGCCGCGGAGTCTCTTACTGTGCTACTTGTGATGGAGCCTTTTTTAATAATGCCGCGGTGGCCATTGTAGGAGGCGGGGATTCGGCGGTTAAGGAAGCACTATATTTAGCTGGAATAGCGGCGAAGGTTTACCTTATACACAGGCGGGAAGGTTTTAGGGCTAACCCAACTGCGGTGGAGAAGCTGAAAGCTACTGATAATATTGAGCTTAAACTAAATAAGGTAGTAACCAGCATCAATGGGGATAACCTTATGGATACGCTAGTATTAAAAGATGTCATAAGTGGTGATGAGGAAAAACTGCCTGTCGAAGGCGTATTTATTAGTGTCGGCTTAGTCCCGGCCGCGGAATTTTTAAGTGACATTATTTCTACTGAAGGTGGATATATAATTACTAATGATAATATGGAAACATCTATGCCTGGTGTATTTGCAGCGGGAGATATTAGGGTAAAAGCTGCCCGTCAAGTAGCAACTGCCGTGGGAGATGGGGTAGTAGCAGGAATAGCAGTAACTGATTATCTAACCGAATAAGCTTTATATAAGTACCATTATTTACTTGCCCCGGCTGGGAACTATTGATTGTATAATAGCCGTAGCAGGGGAGTGATGTAAAGTGTTTGGTTTAAGAGATATTAATACGGCTAAAATGGCGAGCCTATTTTTAATCATTCTGTTAATCGTAGCTTTAATTATAACTAAGAATAGTCAAACTGTAATGCGGGCTATGGTGGGGCAAGAGATTAACTTACGTACCGCTGGATTTAGCGAAACCATAACGGAAAACTTCATTATTAAATATACTCCTATAGATGAACAATATGTTCCTACTATAGCATCAGCTGCAGAAGAAAGTTATGACCAGGTTACTAACTACTTCAATTATACTCCCGGCCAGAAGACGGTTATCGTCGTTTATCCCGATTCGGTTAGTTTAGCTAAAAGCTTTGGCTGGGATAAGAATGAAAAGGCTATGGGGGTATATTGGGCTGGTTCCATTAGAATTTTATCTCCCAGTCAATGGATTAGTGGTAAAATAGATGATGAGTTTTATAAAGATGGCCCCATGGTACATGAATTTACCCACTTAATAGTTGATGATTTGACTAAAGGTAATTATAATCGATGGTGGACTGAAGGAATTGCACAATATGTGGAGAAGAAGATAACAGGATTCCAATTCACGGATCCTTATCAAAATAAACCCCGCAGTTTTTTTAAGTTTAAAGAATTAGAAAAAAACTTTAACCAACTAGAACAATCCACAGCTTATTGGCAATCTCTTAAAATAGTAGAATATATTGTTGATAATTATGGCGAAGATAAGTTATTTGCTATTTTAGATAATCTTGGTAAAGGAAATAATATGTCACTAGCGATAGAAAATGTCTTAAAAATAGACTACAATTCATTTGCTAATGATTTTTATACTAATTTAGAGTAATAATTAAGAGGCGAGAGGTGTAAACTTTGCTAAGTGCTTTGAAAATTAAGGGCGGATATCCCTTACATGGTCAGGTGCGGGTTAGTGGGGCAAAAAACGCAGGACTTGTATTAATGGCAGCGAGTATTCTTGCAGAAGGGCAAGTTATTTTAGATAATTTACCTCGTATTCGCGATGTGGAAGTAATGACGGAAATATTAAATGAAATAGGGGTAATGACAGCTTGGCAAGAGGATGGCAGTCTATTAATAAGCCCACCAACAGGGGACTTAGGGACTAAAACCTCCTACGAATTAGCTAAAATGCTGCGAGCTTCCAACTTGTTTCTAGGGGCCATGTTAGGTCGTCAACGGGAAGCAATTATATCGCTGCCAGGCGGTTGTGATATTGGTTCCCGCCCGATGGATTTGCACATTAAAGGGGTACAGGCATTAGGTTCTGATATAGAAATAGAACATGGTTATATATATGCCCGGGCCAAAAACCCGATCGGTTCTAGTGTATATCTGGATTTTCCCAGCGTGGGTGCTACCGAAAATATTATGATGATGGCAGCTAAAACACCTGGAATTACCTTAATTGAGAATTCTGCTAAAGAACCGGAAATAGTTGATTTAGCTAATTTTCTTAATTCCATGGGGGCTAAAATTAGAGGTGCTGGTACTGATGTTATTAAGATCGAAGGCGTAACCGAGCTTATCGGAGGGCGCTACAGCATTATTCCCGACCGTATTGAAGCGGGTACTTTTATGATTGCCGCCGCTATTTCTAAAGGAGAAATATTAATAGAAAATATTATTCCTACTCATATTCATCCAGTTATTGCAAAATTGCAGGAAACCGGGGCTATAGTAGAGAATACTGATAAAGGCATAGTAGTTCGTGCCGGTAAGAGTATCGCCCCGATTGATATTAAGACTT
>CAZYLY010000133.1:2002-5341 GCA_964648825.1 uncultured Syntrophomonadaceae bacterium | reverse complement strand
GATTCATCTTGGGAACGCGAAAATTTAAGACTAGGTAAATGTAGTGGATGTCTGCCAGAAGCTAATAAGCGGCGACTAGCATCATCATAATATTCAATGTTTTTCTTGAATATTTCAGTAGCCGCAATTGCCAAAGGACTATCAATATAAACATCAATAGATGAGTCCAGGTTACCACTTTCATATAATTCACTCAAATCAAACAACAAATCTTGGGTTCTTTCTACTGCAAAGGAAGGGATAATTAGATTTCCGCCTTTTTTCATGGTCTTATCAATTACTTCTTTTAACTGTTCAATTCTTCTGGTTACCTCCTTATGATATCTATTACCATAAGTAGATTCCATAATTACATAATCAGCGCTCTCGATTATAGTTGGTTCTTTTACAATAGGTTGGTTACTATTACCTAAATCACCACTAAAGACAAATTTAAGCTTTTCCCCGTTTTCTTCTACCCACACCTCAATTATATTAGATCCGAGAATATGACCTGCATCCCTTAATCTAACCTCTACACCCGGGACAATTTCGATAATCTCATCAGTATTTAAAGTTCTAAACTGAGTTAAAGAATTTTCAGCATCTTCAATCGTATAGATTGGTGTAAGTAACAATTTGCCGGCTCTTTTTAATTTGCGATTTTTTCTTTCTACTTCCGATTCTTGAATATGAGCAGAATCAGGCAATAATACCCCTGCTAATTCCTGCGTTACATGGCTGCAATAAATCGGCCCTTTAAAACCATGTTTAACTAACTTAGGTACTAAGCCAATATGATCAATATGCGCATGAGTTAAAAGTAGAAAATCAATATCCTTAGGTTCGACAACAAATTCCTTATAATTTAACTCTTTAGTATCCTTAGAACCCTGAAATAACCCACAATCAACAGCAAAACATACTTTTCCTGCATCAACTACAAAACATGAACCGGTTACAGTTTTAGTAGCCCCCAAAAATTTCAACTTCAACAGCTATTCCCCCAAATAATTAATGTTAATTATTAATTATACCGCAATTATCCGGCGTGCGTCTTTCTTTTTTGATAGTTTCGTGAATTCTTGATAAAAATCTAAAATTTCAAAGCGAATATTCTTAAGATTTTCCGATAAAATAGCCTGATTAATATTTTCGAAGCTATTTTTTCCAAACTCTCTGACAATTTCATTACTATCAAGATCTTCTATTAATTCAGCATAGCGTACATGTACCTGTTCAAAAATACCATAATACAGTTCCTTGATCTGTAAAATACGTTTTTGAACTAGTAATATATCAAAATCTTCTTTTTCAATAATGTGAAGTAAACTGTGAAAAAGGTTTTGCAGGAGTTTATTGTGAAAAACTGCCACCATTACTTCCTTTTTATATTGTTTAGAAAGTAGGTATCTCATGTAGTCCATTAAATCCTTTTGTGCCGATGCACTTAAAACCTCGAATGAATTAATCAGCTCCACTTCAATTAGGCTAATTCCATATCCCACACCGAAACCCCCTTTTAATTATCTACTTAAAGAGGTTTCCCTTAAAAAGAATTAAATCCTTTAGTTATTTATCGTATAATTCACTTGAATTTCAAGCCTATTCGATTGAATTCCTCATCTTTTGTAAACCTTTAATTTTACTTATGTCGATTTACAAAGTTACCCATCTTCTCAATAGCTTGCTCAATATTTTTCACGCTGGCAGCATAACAACATCTGATAAAGCCTTCGCCTATACTCCCAAAAGCATTTCCGGGAATAACAGCTACTTGCTCTTCCTTTAATAATTTTTCGCAAAATTCTTCGCTACTCATGTTGCATATCTTAATAGAAGGGAAAGCATAAAATGCCCCCCTGGGCTCAAAGCATTCTAAACCTATTTCTTCAAATCCCGATAATATAATTTTGCGGCGATAATTATAATCATCAACCATTTTATGCATTTCTCCCTCCCCGTGGCGCAAAGCTTCAATAGCTGCTTTTTGCCCCATTATAGGAGCGCACATTATAGCATATTGATGAATTTTAGTCATCGCAGCAATAATATCCGGGTGCCCACATGCATAGCCAATTCTCCAACCAGTCATAGCATAAGCCTTTGAAAAACCATTCATAACAATAGTTCTATCTTTCATCCCTGGAAAAGAAGCAATCGAAACATGTCGACCAGCATAAGTTAATTCGCCATATATTTCATCAGAAATAACCAGTAAGTCATTTTTAATAATTATATCTACTAATTCTTGCAAATCTTCTTCCTGCATTATTCCCCCAGTAGGATTATTAGGATAAGCCAGAATGAGGATTTTAGACTTAGGAGTAATACATTTTTCTAGTTCGGCCGCTTTTAACCTATATTCATCTTTATCATAAGTAGGTACTGATACCGCCTTTCCATAAGCTAAATTAGCAGCAGGAGCATAAGCTACAAAAGAAGGTTCCGGCACCAAGACTTCATCACCCGGTTCCAAAAGTGAACGCAAAGCAATATCTACAGCTTCACTAACCCCAACAGTTACTAGTATTTCATTAACAGGCGAGTACTCTATACCGATAAATCTTTTTTGATACCGCGCAATTTCCTCCCTTAATTCAGGCAAACCACTATTAGAAGTGTACATAGTATAGCCTTGTTCCAATGAATAAAAACAGGCTTCCCTAATATGCCATGGGGTTACAAAATCAGGCTCCCCTACACCTAATGATATAACTCCCTCCGTTTGGGTAACTAAATCAAAGAATTTTCTAATCCCCGAAGGAGGGATTGATTTTACCGTTGTCGATAAGTAATTTATCATACTCACGGACTAACCACCAACCTTTTATCTTCATGTTGTTCTTCGAAAATAAAGTTTTCCTGCTTATACCTTTTTAATATAAAATGGGTTACTGTACTTTGTACTTGGCTAAGAGTTGATAACTTATGCGAAACAAACCAGGCAATATCTTGCATACTTTTGCCAGTAACGACTACAGATAAATCATAAGTTCCACTCATTAAATAAACTGAACTAACTTCGGGAAAACGGCATATTCTCTCTGCTACACTATTAAAACCTACTTCCCTTTCTGGAGTTACCTTAACATCAATCATAGCAGTAACACCTTCTTCATCCATCCTCTGCCAATTGATTACCGTTTTATAACCTAAAATAATATTTTCCTTTTCCAGTTTTTCTATTATCGCATTTATATTAGCTTCATCTTCACCAAGCATTGCCGCTATCGTCTTAGAATTCAACTTGGCATCCTGTTCAATTAAATGTAAAACCCTTTTTTCCAATTCCATAAATATACCTCCTTAAATATGCAAATAATAAAGCCCTCATCCCTAATGAAAGGGACGAGAGCT
>CAZYLY010000133.1:0-1902 GCA_964648825.1 uncultured Syntrophomonadaceae bacterium | reverse complement strand
ATAAAAACTTCTTCTAACGTTCTTATAATATTATGGGGTGAATACTTTTTAGCTACTAATCTTTTGCCATAAGGTTCAGCAATATCAATAATACTTATTTCCGGGTCAAGTTGAGATACAATGCTTTCTAACGTCATCGCCATTTTTAATACTAAAGATAATTCTGGAGGTAAGCGCATTTTATGTCTTATAGAAACTTCTATTAATTCACTAATAGCATCCGCAACATTAATTTCACTAAGGGGTAATCCGTAATATTTTTGCTGAAGCCTGGCAACGTCTTTTTTCAAGACTTCTCTATCTACATTTTCACTGCCAATTCCTATATCTAATAAAATGCGCGTAACCATATTGGCATCATAACGCATCAGGCTAATTAATAATTTAATCCCTTTTTCCTTCAACATATTGTCAATCTGTCCAACTTGCCCAAAATCATAAAATACAATAGTTTCATTTTCAGCTATAGCAATATTACCTGGATGAGGGTCAGCATGGAAAAAGCCGTGTTCATAAATTTGGGTAAATAAAGCATCCACCAGATTACGCGCTATTTTTTCTGTGTCATAATTAGCCCGTTTTAGTTTAATAAAATCAGAAACTTTTATTCCTTCCACATATTCCATAGTTATAATTTTAGGGGTAGATAGTTCCCAATATATTTTAGGGATTTTTACAAAGGATGCCTTTTTATACATATTATAAAACTTATCAGCATTCTTTGCTTCTTTAGCAAAATCAACTTCATTTCTAATAGCGTCAGCTATTTCATCAATAATTTCTGAAACCCTATAAAATCTGCCCCAAGAAGTTCGTTTCTCTAATAATAGACTTATTTCTCTTAAGATAGACAAATCCGTTTCAATAATTTTCTTTATCCCTGGTCTTTGTATCTTAACAACTACTCTTTCCCCCGAATGTAAATAAGCAGTATGCACCTGGGCTATTGAGGCAGCTGCAATCGGTTCAGTTTCAAACGCCATATAATCATTTTCAATATCGATACCTTCCGCAAAACAAATCTGTTTTAATTCAGTAAGCGAAAACGGCGGGACCTCATTTTGCAGCTTTTCTAATTCCTTAATATATTCAGCCCCTAATAAATCAGGTCTAGTGCTTAGAAGTTGTCCTAACTTAATATAAGTTGGCCCCAATTCTTGTAAAACCATGCGTAAACGACGTGGAAAATTATATGATTTCCCATTTTCATCGTTATCCTTATATTTCCCACGCCAAGAAAACTTGCCAATTGATGGGGCAAATCCATATTTAATTAATACATTTAATACTTCACGATGCCGTGGAAGGTGGTTGAGTTTTTTAAATGTTGACCTAATTGACAAATTAATTCCCCTCATCAAATCATAAAAACTATTTAAACTTCATTTTACATTAACTTTTTTTCTAATTCCATAATTCTATTTTCAAGGTTTTTCAGTTCCGAACGGGAAACTAATGGCAGCTCATTCTTAAAGTTTTCAAATTCTGTTTTTATCATTTTTCTGATTTCATCTTTTTGTTCTTGCCCCTTTTGAATAGCTTCATCAATAAAAGTCTTTGCCTCTTCGTTATTCATTTCGCCCTTTTCCACCATCTCATTAAAAAACTTTTCCGCTTTTTCCCTAGTTAAAGTTAAAGCTCCAAAACTAAAATACATCATCTTGCGTAACATACACATACCTCCTGTAATTTCTAAAATGATTCATGTTAGGAAATTATTGTTCCTCTTAATTATACAACAACTTCCAGTAAAGATGTTTATTCCGATCCTTATACTAATACCATAACATTTTCTTCCTTAGATTATGTAATATAACAACAAATATTCTTTAGCAAAACAATTTTCAGTTTTGCTATATAGCTGTTAAATCCCCTTGATTAATTGTTGTTGCAGGAGTATAA
>CAZYLY010000132.1:0-5356 GCA_964648825.1 uncultured Syntrophomonadaceae bacterium | reverse complement strand
ACCGGTACATAAACAACCGCTTCCAGTGATTCGGTGTTGCCTTTTTCTTCAGCAATTGTACAAACTACACTACCGGCTTGTACGATATCACCTTTTTTAACCCGCAGTTCCAATACCCGGCCTGATACATTAGCTACAATTTCACTATTATTAGCTAAATCCCGCTGCATTTTTTCAATATTATTTTCTAAATC
The DNA here is from genome assembly GCA_964648825.1 of uncultured Syntrophomonadaceae bacterium. Taxonomy (GTDB): domain Bacteria; phylum Bacillota; class Syntrophomonadia; order Syntrophomonadales; family Syntrophomonadaceae; genus JAAYRQ01. The sequence continues at coordinate 5,162 of CAZYLY010000132.1, read as the reverse complement.
CAGAATGGAAACAGTAATAACATCTTTAAACCACTGTTTTTGCGCAGCGAAGTTAGCTTCTACTTCCTGAAGCTGTGATAAAGATAAATCATTTAAATATTGTTTTTTGTTGTTATAAGCTAATTCATGAACCGTCAACTGGCGCTCGGCATTAGTGTATTCATTTTGGGAAACTGCCCCATTTTCATATAAAACCTTATAATTAGTAAACTTATCTAGAGCTTCCTCATATTGAATCCGGGCTGCTTCTAGTTCATATTCCGCTTGAGCTTTTTGGTTAGCATAGTAAGTTCTTTGGGTTTCCAAATTAGCTTGGGCTTTCGCATAATCCCTATAAATCTCACCAATTTTTCCGTATATATTGTAATTTAATTTACTGTTGTTTAATTGAATATCTTCTAAATCAATAGCCTGGGCCGCAGCCAGGTCCCGCTTGGATTTGTTAATTTCTTCAATAAGTTCAGTTTGTTCTATCCTAGCCAGAACTTCACCTTTTTCAATATAGTCACCATCCAGAACACTTACATCAGTAATTTGGCCATTGGCATGATGAATAACACTGGTTATACCACCGCTAGATATAATAATTCCCTGCCCCACAGTTTTATCAGCTATACTGCCGAAAAATCCCCATAACAACCCGGCAAAAATCAATAAGGCCATAGCCAGCAAAGCTACCCAACCTATAGGTGAGACTACTTTTAATCGCTGATCCAGTTCTTCTGGAGAAGATAAGCGATCTAGGGATATTTTTCTAAAAAGCTTGTTTTCTGACATAAACTTATTCCTTCCTTTAAGTAATTAGTTTCAATCAATATACTCAAACTGACCATCGGCAACTATCTTCTTGTAAATCCCTCTACCTTCAATTTCTCCGTATTCGTTGAAACCAATTTCTCCAGAAATACTTGGCCATGGTTCCATATTACGTAAATAATCGGCTAATACTGCCGGTGAATAACTTTTAGTTTCCCTTATGGCATGAGTAATAACCTGCAGTGATTCATAGCCTTGTATGGCCCATACATCAGGTTCTTCATTGTATTTTTCCCGGTAATTTTTAGCAAACTGTTTTAATAGAGCTTGTTCATTCCAGGGACTATAGGTAGTAATAAGCACAACTCCCTCAGCATCCTGCCCTAAAGTCTCAATAAAATTCTCCACATCTAAGCCGTCCGCAGATAATATAGCTGCCTCCTTATTCATAACTCTTAAAGCCTTTATGTAATCTTCGCCTTCCGGCATATTAAGAGCTAAAAGCATGGCATCAAACTCCAAAGCTTTCCATTTATCATGCGCTTTTTTAAACTGTTCCTCGGTTAGTAAACCTGAGGTGCGGTCAACAATCTTAATTTTATTTTCCCGCGCTTCTTTTTCTATGGCATCGGCTAAATTTTTACCGTAAGAACTTTCTTCATAACAAATTACAATATTTTTATAACCCTGATTATTAGCATATGTGCACATTTCTTTAGCAATTTTTTTATCATTGACAATGCTTTGAAATATGTACTTATATCCTTTTTCAGTTAATACGGGATTGGAAACCGTAGGTACTATTGTCAACATGCCCGCTTGCTCATAGATATTTGATATGGGTATACATATATCAGAATACCAATGTCCAATTACTGCTATCATACGGGTATCTTCACTAAATTCCTGCGCAATATCAACGGCGGTTTTAAAAACTCCTTCGTCATCAGCAATTTTCAGTTGAACTTTTTTACCATTAACCCCTTCAGAATTGATTTCTTCCAACGCCATATCAATTCCTTTTAAGAATTTGGTATTTTCCTGGGCAAAATTAAGCGGCACCGGCACTCCGATAATTATGTTATCCTCCTGTCCAGCATTTTTTTCTCGTTGCTGGGCTAATACTGCCAAATCATTGCTAGAACACCCAGGTAATATTAGTAACGAAACCATAATTAAAATCGATATCAATAACTTTTGATTCATTTTAAAAGACCTTTCTTCAAGAATTTCTTACACAGAACATTATATTTCCGAAATATTACTATATGCTCCTTGAACCTTATTAGAAAAAATGAATACTACTAACAGTAGCAAAATTCCGAGTGAAATTAACCCCACCCCCAGTCGCATACCTAATGATAAAGCCAGCCCATACACAATTGGCCCAGCCATTCGACTAAGATTAACCATGCCGCTAAAATAAGCTATACCCTCGTTAATTTGTAAATCCTTGATTCCTTTTAAATTTAAAAAATAAGTAGTTTTTAAAGAAATAGCAAAGCTTTCGGCAACGCCTAATAAAATAAGGGTCACAAAAGCAGCAGCTACACTGCCGAAAATCACAAAGGATAATAAGGCAGCAAGCACAATAAACATAGAGAGTATCAATCCATTGGTACTACCAAATTTATCAGTAACATTTCTAGTCAGAAATGGTCCTAAATAAATTATAAAAAGGCCATTTAATAGGAACCCCCGGCTTATATCACTCTGGGACAAATCATTGCTGGAGGCAAACAAGGGAAAATAATAATCTAAAAATGCTCCGCTAATGAAAAACGGAATAAATATACATAGTAAAAACAGAATTGCTCTTTTATCAGCGATAAAATTAATAAATCTGCTCCAAGCCTTAATATTACTAGTTTCTCTAGCCTCTATTTCAAATGTGCCCATAAAATGTTTAACAAAAAGTAAGGGAATAATTACTAAGATAGCAGTTAAATAAAATACCGTTTCATAACCAACCCGGTCGGCTAACATTCCTCCAATTACTACTCCGCAGTTTAAGCCAGCAATGGAACCAGCCGAAAACTGTGCGATAGCTAGATGGTTATCGGGTAAGGATACTACTAAACTACGCATAGTCATAAGTATTAAGCCTAATCCTAATCCTGCAACACCTCTAGATAAAACATAGATTAAAGCGACTTCATTAAGCCCAGACATTAAATTTCCTGCTATTAGAAAAAAGATACCCAGGTAAAAAACATTTTTCCAGCCGCGTTTAGAAATTGACCAACTGGCAAAAATTATAGCTAATAACCCTCCCAACATTTCTGCCGAAAGAGGCAACCCTAATACAACATCTTTCGGCAATCCCCCAATTTCTTGATAAAGATTATTCATTACAATGGGGACAAAAGTTAAGGGCATATATGTACAAAAACTAATTAAGAAGGTAGCTCCTCTTATTAAACTATGCTTATCATTTTTCCCCCAGACATCCTTTTTTTCTCTTGCCATAATAATTACAGCCAGTAAGGTGAGTTCTATCATAAAAAATATTGAAATAACTAAAACCGTAAGCATATCTAAAATAATTTTATGCATCTGTTTAACTATGTAGGCGTTATCAATAATGATATTAATCTTATTATTTGAAACTAAATTAATATTTTTAATTAGGGGAAGATTGACACTTATTGTTGTTAAATAATCTTCCCAACCGTTAGTATTTTCTAAACTTAAGCCCTTTTCATAAATGCTATCCAGATTTTTTTCTATGATCATTTCCGCAAAAATCTTACTAGAATTCGCCATATTAATATAGGAATGTTTAAAAAGATGATAATTTATCCCGCTGTAAAGAAGTTGAGCTAAAGCTATCACTACAATTAATGTTATTAATACTTTTTTCTTATCAAGTGAATCATTTTCTTTAAATAATTTGGAGTAGTATAAGATAATAGATAATGCTACTAAAGTAAGAACCATAATAATTAAAAGATAGGCAAATAATTGCTTAGTCAAATAACTGTTCATCTGCATAAAAATATCTGCAGGAAATACCATGTATAAATTAGCTACATGCTGTTTACTATCATTAATTTTTATAAATATATGGACTTTATCTTCATAAGATTTATAACTTAAGCTATCGCTGAGTGTACCTTCTTCAAATGCGGCGGTCTTAAATAAAGAGACATTTATTTTGCCTTCATCTACAAAACCGTTTAAATTATATAAAATGTTACCATTGGGGGAGATAATATTTACATTTTCCAGATTGGGGATTATATCTTTTAATTCTTTTAAGGTGTCATTCATACCGTAATAATTATTAATGGGTTTACCGTAAAAAAGCGCATATTCTATCTTTCTGACTATTTCATTACCGGCAACTGCGTAAGTTTTAACCATAGATTTATTATAGTTCCCTGCAAAAGTCATATAGTTAATAAAACCCGAAAAGAACATTATTAAAAACAATAGAAAAAATGCTATGATGATTATTTTACGGCTATTTTTTTTAAGCGTTAAATTAGTATCCACCTATATATCTCCAGGTAAGAAATAAGATACTTATCATTTTTATCTAGTAAATAATGGTATTTTCATGGAAATATTATAGCATAATAATTTAGGGCCTGTATATTACTTATTAAATTTTTTAATATGGATTATTAACTGTGGTAGGCATGAAGATGTGGAAATTAATTAATTGATATGATTGCTTACAAATATTTAGCTAGTGGTTTTTAGAAAAAAGATGTTTAAAAAAAATAAATTATTTCTAGACATTACCGAAAATATTAATATTAATCTGCATAAACATTTGCTTATATCCTTCCTGAGAGGGATGCCCCCCGTCGGCAAGTAATAACTCGGTTTTTATATTACCAGCTTCATCATAAAAGGCTTGGGAAAAATCTATGATATTTAAATCTAATTGGTTGGCATATTCTTTTAACCTATCCCGTAGCTTTTGTAAGATTTTTTCCCAAGGAACAAAATCTACTGCTGAGGGTAATCCTATTATAGGTTTAATATTATTAGTTAATGCAGTTTCGACCATGCGGGTATAATTCCATTGTATTCGGTCTAGGCTTTCGCCCCCTACAACATCATTGATACCGCCGGTTATTACCACAAAATCAGGTCTGTATTTTAATACGGAGCCTTCAAATCTTGCTAACATATCTGTAGTCGTGTTGCCGTTAATACCTTTATTGATAACTTCCCCGAAAATCTCTTCTTCTAACATCCTAACCCATGAATCCGCAGGACCAAAAGGAAAGCCGAAGGTGGTACTATCACCTAAACATATTATTTTAACTTTAGACAAAATATTGCCTCCTTTATTTAGCTACGAATTTGGCATTATCCCCTTCTTCAACTAGACCCTGAACTTTTAAACGCTCTATATGTTTTATCAGCATTAGTTTTTCCCAAAACAATAC
>CAZYLY010000131.1:0-5385 GCA_964648825.1 uncultured Syntrophomonadaceae bacterium | reverse complement strand
TATGTAATCATGAGCCCTTGCTTAAAATGACACCAAGAAAACCTATAATACCGGACAAATTAGAATGTGAAATGAATAATAGAGCACGTAGTGCTAAGCTGCGCATAGCTACTAAATTATAGTTCTACATAATAGGAGGAAGGAATAGAATGGTACAGGCGGGATATGATTATTCTAGGTATTGGGAACCGAGCAGTGCAGTAGAACCCAAAACCAAAGTAGTTAAAAAAATATATAAAAAAGTTAATGGGAAAAGAAAGTTTGCCTTAAAACTAGTCGCCCTCGCTTTTATTTATGGTTTAATCCTGGTTTATATTTGTATAAAAAGTGCTACACTTGGCTATCAAATCATATCCTTAGAACAAGATATAAAAGGTTATGAAGCAAGTAATAATAAATTACAATATTATATTCAGGAAAATTGCTCCTTAGATAAAATCGAATTAATGGCCGTAAATGATTTAGGTATGAGCAAACCTAGTAATCATATGGCAGTTGCTTTGTCTAATAATTCTTCATCTAAATTGGTGAACGAAGATAGTGAAATAAATATTTCTGCAACCGAAGAAAAACCTTTATATAAGCTTTATTCTAATTTATTAATTCTTGCCGAGAAAAATTAATGTGAGGTGAGATATTTTTGCAAAATACAAATTATTCAGTAAGGAAGCGTATTGCTACGCTTTTTTTCTTATTTGCCCTAGTATTTATTCTTTTAAGTAGTAGGGTGTTTTGGGTTCAATTTGTTAAGGGAGCCGATTTATCAGAAAAAGCTATGCAAAACCGTATGCGGGATATTCCGGTAGAATCAAAAAGGGGTATTATATATGATCGTAATGGTAATGAGCTGGCTATCTCGGTTAGTACTGATTCCATTTATGCTATACCAGCAGAAGTGATTAGTTCAAAAAAAGAAAAAGAAATTGCACAAAAGCTTGCTTTAGTTTTAGAAATGGATGAGCAAAAGTTGTATGAAAGGATAACTCGGCAGAGCTCCTTCGAGTGGATTAAACGACAAGTTAATGCGGAGAAAACTAAACAATTACGGGAATTAGATTTACCGGGCATAGGTTTTACAGAAGAAAGTCAGCGCCACTACCCCAAGGGAACTTTAGCCAGCCATATTTTGGGAATTTCAGGAGTTGATAATACCGGTTTAGAAGGAGTAGATTTTTACTATAATGATTTAGTAGGAGGTACTAAGGGAAGAATTGTAATTGAGCATGATGCCGGGGGAAGACCTATCCCGGAGGCTACCCATAACTATATTCCTCCTACAGATGGTGCTAATCTTATTTTAACTATTGATGAAACTATTCAATATATAGTAGAACGTGAAGTAGATAAGGTATTTAAGGAGAGGAATGCCAAATCAGCCGGGGCGATAGTAATGGATGTGAAAACTGGCGGAATTTTAGCCTTAACTTCCCGGCCTACTTTTGATCCTAATAATTATGCGGAATATCCGGCTAAAAACCGGCGTAATTTTATAATTAATGATGCTTATGAACCTGGCTCTACTATGAAAATAGTAACTGCAGCCGCGGCATTGCAAGAAAATGTTGTGAGCAGTGAGAAAAGGTACTTTTGTCCCGGATATATTAAAGTGGGAAAAGAAACTATACGATGTTCAGATAACAAAGCCCATGGTAGTCAGGTTTTTTCTGAGATGGTGGAGAACTCCTGTAACGTAGGTTTTGTTGAAGTCGGTCTTGATATGGGTATTCCAACCTATTTTAAATATCTTAATGATTTTGGTTTTGGTAAACCCACGGGCATTGATTTGCCCGGTGAAGCCAGCGGAATATTAGTTAATCAAAAAAATGCTAAACAAATTGATCTAGCTACAATGTCTATGGGGCAGGCTAATGCAGTTACGGCATTACAACTAATTAATGCTGTGGCAGCAGTTGCTAATGATGGTAAGCTAATGCAACCCCATCTAGTTAAACAAGTAATTGATAATGAAGGTAAAGTTATCAAAAGTTTTGAGCCTAAGGTGATTAAAGAAGTAATTACACCGGAAACAGCTCGTAAATTAAGATTAATTTTAGAAGGAGTAGTAGCCAACGGTACGGGGAAAAATGCTTTTATAGATGGTTATAGAATAGCGGGAAAAACCGGAACCGCCCAAAAAATATCTCCCACGGGTGGATATATGGCAAATGAATATGTAGCATCATTTATCGGTTTCGCTCCGGCCGATGAGCCCCAAATCGTATGTGTAGTAGTAGTTGATGCTCCGCAAGGATATCCTTATTATGGCGGCTGGGTAGCGGCTCCGCCTTTTAAAGAAATTATTAAAGATTCATTAAGATATTTGGAAGTACCATTATACGAAACCCAAAAGAAAGAAGAATTAGTTGCAACTGATTTGGTTATAGTTCCTGATGTGGTGAATTTACAATTATCCGAAGCTATTTCAACTATGAATAACCGGGGTTTAGATGTAAAAGTAAGCGGTACGGGCAATATTGTTTGGCAGCAAACACCTAAACCACATACTAAACTTAAACGAGGTTCCCAAGTAATAATTAATCTTTCCCCCTTACATCCTAATGAAAATTCGGGGGAAGTAACTATTCCTGATTTAGAAGGGAAATCTATGAAAGAAGTGGCGAAAATCTTGGCTGATTTAGGGTTACATCTAATACCGGAAGGATATGGTTTGGCTTATGAGCAATCACCGGAACCCGGTAAAATAGTAGCAGTCAATTCCAGTATTAAAGTGAAATTTCAACCTATTGGGGAGTGACGAAAGGAGGTCTGACATGGAATTAAAAACAGTTTTAGCTGGAATAGAATATGAGTTAGTAAGGGGTAATCTTAAGCAAGAAATAAGTAATATTAGCTATGATTCTAGAAAGGTTAGACCTGGCGGACTATTTATTTGCATTAAAGGCTTTCAAACTGATGGACATAGTTTTATTAATTCAGCCATTGATAATGGAGCAGTAGCTATTTTAGCTATAGATGAGGTCGTAATAGAAAATTCTGAGGTAACAATTTTGCGCACTGATGATACTCGTATGGCCTTATCTAAATTAGCAGCAAACTATTATAACCACCCCTCAGAAAAACTATGTTTGGTAGGTGTGACCGGCACTAATGGCAAAACTACTATAACCCATTTAATTCAAGCTATATTACAAGAAGCTGGTAAAAAAGCCGGTATTATAGGAACACTTTACGCTAAAATCGGTGCACAAGAAAAAGACCTTAAACATACTACTCCAGAAGCCCCAGAAATAGAAGAATTTATTAGTTTAGCTGTAGAGGAGCAAGCCGATTATGTAGTAATGGAGGTATCTTCACACGCCTTAGACTTACATCGAACTGATAACCTCGATTATAATGTGGCTATATTTTCTAATTTAAGCCAAGACCATTTAGATTACCATCATAATATGGAATCTTACCTAGAAGCTAAATTGAAATTATTTAATATGGTTAATGATAGCGCAGCTAATTACACTATTGTAAATATTGACGATGCTAATGCCGACTGCTTTATTAAAGCATCACAGGCTAAAGTTATTACCTATGGAATTAATAACGATGCTATGGTCAGAGGGTTAAAAGTTAAGACAAGTCTTAAGGGCAGCAGTTTTATAGTTAAACATCAAAATGGAGAATTTAAGATTAATACTAAATTAATCGGTTTATTTAGTATATATAATATATTAGCAGCTATTGCATTTGCACTGTATGCCGGAATAGATCCTATCACAATTAAAAATAGTCTGGAAAAGGTGGAAGGAGTTCCAGGAAGGTTTGAACAAATTAATTGTGGGCAAAAATTTTCTGTAATCGTAGATTATGCCCATACTCCCGATGGTTTGGAAAACATATTAAAAACGGCCCAAGAAATAGTGGAAAACAGAATAATTACTGTATTTGGCTGCGGAGGGGATAGGGATAAAACTAAACGTCCCTTGATGGGTAAAATAGCAGCTAAATATAGTGATTTTTGTGTTGTAACTTCAGATAATCCTAGAAGTGAAGAACCTCATAAAATTATCGAAGATATTATTCCCGGTTTGGATGAAATTGAAGGCTCGCGTTATGCCATAATAATTGAACGCCAAGAAGCAATTCACCATGCTATAAATTTAGCTAAACCAGGGGATGTGGTAATAATAGCTGGTAAAGGTCATGAAACTTACCAACTTATCGGCGGTAAAGTGCTTGATTTCGATGACCGCCAGGTGGCTAGAGATTTTTTAAGGAGTCAAGTTAAATGAAAGAACTAACTTTAGAATATATTATTACTAGTTGCCAAGGAGAAGCAATAGGAGAAGGCAATTATGCCATCGATAAAATAATTACTGATTCCCGGCAAATGATAGATAATAAAACTCTTTTCATAGCTTTAAAGGGGGAAAAATATGATGGACATAATTTTGTGTCTAAAGTTTTAGATAAAGGTGCGAGTGCGGTAATTATTTCTAATGTTTCGGGTATAGACTTTAAGCGTTATAAAAACAAAGTATTTATAGTAGTAGAAGATACCCTGATAGCTTTACAAAAAATAGCCGCAAAATACCGCCAGGATTTTAAGCTTCCTGTAGTAGCTATAACTGGAAGTGTGGGCAAAACTACTACTAAAGAAATTTTATCCTGCGGTCTTAAAAATGCTTTTAATATTTTATATACAGAAGGTAATTTTAATAATGATATTGGTTTGCCCTTAACTATACTACGTTTAATGGAATATCACGAAATAGCTGTAGTAGAATTAGCCATGCGAGCCCAAGGAGAAATTTCTCGCTTAGTAGAAATTTCCAGACCTACTTGTGCTATTATTACTAATGTTGAAGCTGTTCACTTAGAAACCTTAGGTAGCATAGAAAATATTGCAGCAGCAAAATGCGAAGTTTTAGCCAAATTATCTGCCCATGAGTTTGCTTTTATAAATGGTGATAATGAATTATTACTGCAAACTGCTTCGGCCTATCCTTGCCATAAATATACTTTTGGATATAATCAGAATTGTGATTGCAGAATAATGGCAGTGGCAACTAATCAAAATAGTATGGTAATAAAGGCGGAGTTATTTGGGGAAGAGGCTACTATTAATTTTCCTCTTCCGGCTCCTAAACTGGCCATTAATGTCGTTGCCGCTGTAGGTATGGCGTTAAAACTGGGGGTACCTATTTTAGATATTATTAATAATCTGGCTAATTATAAACCGGCTGCTAATCGCTTAATTATTAGTAGTCTTCCTGCAGGCGGAATAATAATTAATGATACTTATAATGCTAATCCCCTTTCTATGGAGGCTGCTTTAGAAACTGGCCGCCAGTTAAAAGGGGCTAAAAAGCTGGTAGCAGTATTAGGTGATATGTTCGAGTTAGGTGAATACGAAATTGAAGGACATCAAAG
>CAZYLY010000130.1:0-5411 GCA_964648825.1 uncultured Syntrophomonadaceae bacterium | reverse complement strand
CGCAGCTACAGAAAAAACTAGTGCTAGTTTATATAAATTGATTTTTTTAACTGCAGCTAAAATTGACGGAATATCTAATAATGCTACTTTAGAAAAAGCAAGCTTATTAGGTTCCTATTTAGGCATGGTTATGGTGTTGTTTTTTAATAATGCTTCCCATCAGGTAATCAGTAAGTATATTACTGCTGTAAATGAGTTATTTATTAGTCTAAACGAGCCTATGGAGGCGTTAAAGGGTAACTTGAAAATGGCAATTACAGAATTAACGGATTTTTATGGTGACCTAAAAAAGGTGGCCGCAATATAAATAATAGTTTTGACTGATGAATTTTAAATTAAAAATTATAAATTATAAAAAGGAAAGCCTAGCTTTTCTACATTAATTAAGAATTAAGAATTAAAAATTAAGAATTAAAAATTCTAAAGACACGGAGGGTGAAAAATTGGCATACAGGGATTTACAAGATTTTATTGCAGTTTTAGAAAAAGAAGGTGAATTGAAGCGCATTACTACCGAAGTAAGTAATGAACTTGAAATCACTGAAATTACCGATAGAATTAGTAAGGAGTATGGTCCGGCTTTATTATTCGAAAATGTCAAGGGCTATGATATGCCAGTACTTATTAATGCCTATGGGACTAAAAAGCGTATGGCGATGAGTTTAGGGGTAGAAAGCTTAGATGCTATTGCCGATGAGATTATTGATTTCTTACAAATAGCAGATAGTAACCCTCAATCTATGTTGGATAAAGTAAAGCTTTTGCCTAAATTAGCGGAAGTATCTAATTTTATTCCGCGAGTAGTTAAAAAAGGGGTTTGTCAAGAGGTAATTAATAAAAATCCTTCTTTAGATAAAATACCGGTACTAAAGTGCTGGCCCGAAGATGCCGGTAAGTTTATTACTTTGCCGCAAGTCTATACTAAAGACCCGGAAAGCGGGAAGCGTAATGTGGGCATGTATCGTTTACAAGTTTTTGATAATAAATCTACTGGAATGCATTGGCATATGCACCATGATGGAGCGGAAAATTATCGTAAAAATTGTGCTTTAGGCCGGCCTACTGAAGTGGCAGTAGCCTTGGGCGGGGATCCAAGCATTACTTATGCTGGAACTGCACCTCTGCCTAAAGATATAGATGAATTATTATTTGCCGGATTCCTAAGAAAAAAACCGGTGGAATTAGTAAAATGCATTACTATTGATATGGAAGTACCAGCAGATGCGGAGATTATTATTGAAGGTTATGTTGACCCGGTAGAAAGAAGGATTGAAGGACCCTTTGGTGATCATACCGGTTATTATTCTTTAGCTGATGAATATCCAGTTTTCTATGTAACTTGTATTACTCATCGTAAAAATCCAGTTTATCCGACTACTATTGTGGGCAGACCTCCCCAGGAAGATTGTTATATGGCATTAGCTACCGAGCGCATCTTTTTACCTCTATTAAAGTTTCAATTACCGGAAGTAGTTGATATGCACCTGCCTATGGAAGGGGTTTTCCATAATTGTGTTATCGTATCAATTAAAAAATCTTTCCCTGGTCATGCTAAAAAGATTATGAGTTCTTTATGGGGAATGGGGCAAATGATGTTCGCCAAGTTTATTGTAGTAGTCGATGAGGATGTTAATGTGCAAAATGTTTCGGAAGTTATGTGGAGATTATTTAATAATGTAGATCCCAGGCGTGATACGATGGTAGTAGAAGGACCCTTAGAAGTTCTGGATCATTCTGCTCCTACACCACTTTTAGGTTCTAAAATGGGATTTGACGCTACTCGTAAATGGCAGAGTGAAGGACATAATAGGGAGTGGCCTAAAGATATAGCAATGAGCCCGGAAATTAAAGAAATGGTAGCTAAAAAGTGGAGTGAATACGGTTTTGACTAAGCTAAAACACTTTTTAAATATGATTGATTTTGGGCATACTTTATTTGGGTTACCTTTTGCTTATTTAGGGGCTTTTTTAGCTGCGGGGGGGATTCCTGCTATAGAACAGTTATTGTGGATAACTTTGGCTATGGTAGGGGCGAGAACGGCGGCTTTATGCCTTAATCGTATAATTGACCGCCATTATGACCGGGCTAATCCCCGTACTTCGGATTGGGTATTAGCATCGGGGAAGTTATCGGTTAAGTGGATTTGGGTATTTGTATTTATCTGTTTAGGGCTTTTAATTTATTCAGCAGCCAAGCTTAATGAATTATGTTTATGGTTATCCCCTTTAGCAGTTATAATTTTATGGGGATATTCTTATACGAAAAGATTTACTTGGTGGTGTCATCTAATATTAGGTATAGCTATTGGCATTGGGCCAGTAGGTGCATGGATAGCTATTACGGGTACTTTTAATTGGCAGCCCTTATTATTAGCTGCAGCTGTAGCTTGTTGGATTGCTGGTTTTGATACTATGTATGCATGTCAAGATATTGAATTTGACCGTCAACATGGGTTATACTCGATTCCGGCTCGCTTTGGTGAGGAGGGTGCCCTTATTTTTTCGTCTGTTTTTCATATTTTTACGATTATCTTTCTGATTCTTACTGGCTTAGTATTACATTTAGGCTTTATCTATTATAGCGGGGTGTTGTTTGCTGGGGTAGTCCTTTTATATGAACATATTATTGTTAAACCAGGAGATTTAAGCCAAGTGAATTTTGCCTCCTTTAAAATAAATCACTATGTAGGATTAATAATTTTTGTTACTACCTTGATAGATATTATGCGGTAAGTTGAAATAAAGCCGGTTTTTCTACAAAAGGTAAGATACAATCAACCATAATAACAGGACTTGAGATTAAGGATTAAAAAGTAAACCCCGAGGAGGTTTAGACGGTGCTTAAAAAACTAGTAGTCGCTTTAACTGGTGCTAGCGGTGTTGTTTATGGCATTAGGCTGATTGAAGAATTATTAAAATTAAAAATAGAAATTCACTTAATTATTAGCGAACCAGCTCAAATTGTGCTTGAACATGAACTAAATTGGGTGTTTAATAATTCGTTAGAAGCAACCTTTAGAAAACATTTACCGGGGGATAATCTTTTTTTATATAACAACTCTGATATTGCTGCTCCGATTGCAAGTGGTTCATTTTTAATTGATGGCATGGTTGTAATACCTTGTACAATGTCTACCGTTTCTAATATTGCTCAAGGTACTTCTAAAAACTTATTAGAAAGAGCCGCCGATGTTATAATTAAAGAAAAACGGCAGCTTATTTTAGTTCCGCGTGAAACACCTTTAAGTAGTATTCATTTAAAAAATATGCTAACTTTATCTGATTTAGGTGTGCATGTAATACCGGCGATGCCAGCATTTTATAATCATCCTCAGGATATTAATGATATGGTGGATTTTGTAGTAGGCAAGGTGCTAGATGCCTTAAGGGTTGAACATGGTTTGTATAAACGTTATCAATAATTAATTGGAATTTGTCATAAATCCCTTTATAATATATATAATTGTTATTTATGAGGTAAATATGTCTGAATTTAAACTATTTAATATAGTGGAACCGGAGCTTAATCAGGTTGAAATACAACTTAAGCAAAGCATTGATACTAATATTAATTTATTACATGAAGCCTCGGTTCATTTAATTGATGCCGGCGGGAAGAGGTTACGCCCTGCTTTTGCTTTAATAGCTGCCCGTATGTTTAATCACGATACGAGTAATGCTATTCCTATGGCAGTTGCTTTGGAGTTAATTCATATGGCTACTTTAGTCCATGATGATGTTATCGATAATTCTCAGACTAGAAGGGGTACTTTTACAGTAAAAAAAGGCTGGGGAAATCGAGTTTCTTTATATTCAGGTAATTATATTTTAGCTAAAGCTCTGGCTCTTATTGCTGGATATAGGCGGGATGATTTATTTGAAATTATAGCTGATACTAGCATGAAGATTTGTGAAGGCGAAATCATTCAGATGCTTAGCAGTTTTAATGTCGATATAGGGCTTAAAAATTATTTGCGCCGCATACAAAGAAAAACTGCTCTGTTAATAGCAGTAAGCTGTGAATTAGGTTCTTTAGTAGCTAATGCCCCAACTAATAGGGTGGGTGACTTACAAAAGTATGGCTATTTTTTAGGCATGGCGTTTCAAGTTACAGATGATATTTTAGACTTAGTAGCTGATGAAGAAATATTAGGTAAACCAACTGGGAGTGATATAAGACAGGGGGTTATTACCCTTCCAGCTTTGTATGCAATGCACCATAGCGAACATGGGGCCGAACTTAAGCAGGCCTTAGCTTCACCGGAAAAGTGCAGCAATAATACGGATAAGATAATTGATATGATTCTTGATTCAGATGGTATCGATTTTGCTTATTATGTCAGCCAACAGTATGCCAAAAAAGCGCAAAGGCAACTGGTTAATTTGCCTGATGTACCCGAAAGAAAGGTCTTATTTGATATGGCTAATTATATTTTAGAACGAGATTTTTAAGGAAACCGGGGGTTTAGTATTGGCACTTAGTGATTTATCTAATGAACAAAAACAGACTATTATTGAGCATCTTAATGCATTGCGTAAATCCTTAGTGATAAGTGTAGTCGCAATTATAATCGCGGCCGTAGGCTCCTTTTACTATAGTGAGCAAATACTGACGATTTTAATGCGTCCTTTGTCAAATCTTAACGAAGGCTTAATTGTTACCGGAGTTACGGAAGCTTTTTTTGTCAAACTCAAATTATCTTTTTTAAGTGGTTTTATCATTGCTTTTCCCATTGTGGTTCTATCCTTTTGGAACTTTTTGAAACCAGCTTTATATCCCCGAGAAAGAAAATATGTGTATATTCTTTTCCCTATAACTATTGTACTATTTGTAGTAGGGGTTTTATTTGCCTATTTCGGGGTTCTGCAATTAATTCTGAATTTCTTGATTTATATAGCTGGGGATAATCTGGAAACGATGTTTAAGGTCGATCAATATGTGGCCTTCGTTATGGCATTTATATTACCGTTTGGATTAGTATTTGAGCTGCCGGTTATAATATTTTTCTTAACTAAATTAGGTATAATAAAACACGAAACTTTAGCTAACAATCGGAAATACGCTATTTTAATAATTGTAATTGCCGCAGCTGCTTTAACACCGGGTCCTGACCCTATATCACAGATGATGATGGCGGTGCCGGTTTACATTTTATATGAAATAAGTATCTGGGTATCTAAATTTGCTAAGCCGGATCCGGAAAGAGAAGAACAAAGAAAGAAAAAGCAGGAAGAAAAAGCCAGAAGAAAAGCGGCTAAAAAAGAAAGAAGAAGGGAAAATGAATAAAATCATATTCCTTTACAAAGGGAACTGTCTTTACTAATATTAGATGAACCCACCTCTGGACTTGACCCAGTAATGCAGGAACGGATGCTTAGTTTAATTAGAGAAGCAAGCCCGGATAAAACTA
>CAZYLY010000129.1:0-5420 GCA_964648825.1 uncultured Syntrophomonadaceae bacterium | reverse complement strand
GACATACTACCACCAGGCGGGAGATGTATATTCTTCCCGGTGGCGGGGTGGTTATTGATACTCCCGGAATGAGGGAAATCGGCCTTGAAGGTGCGGATATAGGGAAAACCTTTGTTGATATTGAGGAATTATCGGCCCAGTGCAGATTTAGCAACTGTACTCATTCTAAAGAGCCCCATTGTGCGGTACAAGAGGCCATAAATTCCGGCTTACTCACCGAGGAGAGATGGGAGAATTATTTAAGACTTAAAAAAGAGGCTAAGTATGAAGGGCTAAATTCCAGACAAATTGAACATGAAAAGCTTAATGACATGTTCAAGGATGTAGGCGGAATTAAGGGGGCCCGTAAATTAATAAAAGCAAAAGCTAAAAAGTAAAAATTGAAGGGGTTGAGCGAATAAGCTTAACCCCTTTGCCTGCATTTATGAACATTATAATGCAATCATCAAAGATAGAATATTGGTCAGGCAGGAAATCAGCTGTTTGATATAATAATAAATATTAGAAAAAAACAAGAAATGAGTGATAAGATGTTTCAGGAATTTAAGAAATTTGCTATGCAGGGTAATGTTTTAGACTTGGCTATTGGGATTATCATAGGTGCGGCTTTCGGAAAGATTGTCAGTTCATTTGTGAATGATATTCTGATGCCCCCCATTGGTTTACTGTTAGGCAAGGTAGACTTTTCCAATCTATTTATTAACTTATCTGATTTACCATATACCTCACTGGCAGCTGCCAAGGAAGCAGGGGCACCCATCATTGCTTATGGTCAATTTCTTAATAATATTATTGATTTTGTAATTATTGCTTTTGTTATCTTTATCATCGTGCGGCAGGTAAATCGGATGAAAAGAGAAACTGTAGCCGAGCTTACTACGAAAGATTGCTCTTACTGCTTATCTGAAATTCCCCTTCAAGCTGTCCGCTGCCCCCATTGTACCTCGGAATTAAGCTAAGGGATAAGGATATTAAGAGACGTGAAATACATATATATGGCAAAGATAATAGGAGCTTAAGCGGGCAATTAGCCCGCTTTTTCAATCATAAGAGCAAGCATGATAAACTTTGACACATAAGAAAAAATGAAAGTTTAGCGATTAGCATAACAAGCTAGAATTTCCCCATAATATAAAACATGATAATCATTATTACTATAAAACTTAGCTTTTATTTCTGGATCTAGGTATTTTTCTTCCATAGGTTGCTTAAAAATAGTTTTACATTCAAATACTAAGTTGGAACCCGCAATAAATGGGCTTTCAGTAGTAAGACTATCTTGAATAGTAATAGGCAATTCTTTGAATTTATCCATATCTCGTCCTGATTTAGTCCCAGCTTCGGCTAAAGGCAGTTTCATTTCATTAGTATGGGGGAAGCTGACTGTAAAATCGGGCGCATTTTCGATTAAATCAAAAGTATATCTAGAGTATCTAACGGCAACCATTATAATTGGTCTTCTCCACATATAGCCGATACTACCCCAACCAATAGTCATAGTATTAAGTCTATCACCGTCTTTTACCGTTAAAAAAGCACCTTTAGGTAACTGCCGTAACATTTCTTGAGCTAAATCAATATAAGATTGATTTACAGACATTAATAAATACTCCCTTCATTTAATTATTGCCGTTAACCATACCGGCTGATATTACCATTTCAATACCCTTATCTACTGACATATCTAATATCTTAACACTCTCTTTAGGCATTATAATGAACCATCCAGAAGTAGGGTTAGGTGTTGTAGGTATAAAGATAGAATAATTTTCTTCATCTAAAAAAGGGACATTTTCATTAGTGATAAATCCGAGTGAATATATGCCTTTGCGAGGGAATTCCACTAAAACCACGGTACGAAACGAGCCCTTTCCCGAAGAGAAAATTGAATTGGTTATTTTCCTTACTGTACTATATATTTTTCCTAGTAAAGGGGTTCTATAAATTATTATTTCACCCCATACTACAAATTTTTTTCCTAAAAGATTCGTGGATATTAAGCCTACCAGAAGAACAATTATAATGGTTAGTAAAAAACCTAAGCCAGGTACTACTATACCAAAATATTTAGCTAAAAAAGGTGCTAAAATATTATCAATAATAGTAAAAACCCAAAAGACTATGTATATAGACAAAACAATAGGTAATAGTGTAGCTAAGCCAGTTAAAAACAAGGATGCCAATCGTTTCATTAATAAATCCCCCTACTTAAACGCGAATCCTACGGATATAAAACCGTTATGAAATATTTGGTACATTCCAAGATTACAATGTTTTTTTAAATTTAGCAAATGCCTCGTTAAAAGTAGCAAAGCGTAGATCACCAACTTCTTCTATAGGAATTAATTTGGCATCATCTGCATCATCGCCGGCTGTAGGCTCGCCCGGGTCTAATTTGACATGGAATATAGAGCTGATTAAATCACCGTATAATGATGAATGAACATGATAAAGCCCGATTAGTTTAACAATAGTTCCAGTTAAACCAGCTTCTTCTTTTAATTCTCTAAGGCAACATTCTGCTGGACTTTCCCCCAGCTCGATAAAACCGGATGGTAGTGTCCAATGTCCTTTACTAGGTTCTATTCCCCGCTTAATTAATAATATCTTACCGTCTATTTCTCCGATACATACGACTGTAGGAAGGGGATTTTGGTATTGGACAAAGTTACATTCCAGACAAAATTGTCGGTGTTTGCCATCGATGAATTTTGTTGCTAGTTCATGGGCACAAAAGGGACAAAATTTATAATCTCTCATTGCCATAACTCCTATTTTTAAATTTTTATATTTTTCTAGCATTCAGCCAAAAGAATATGTTATGTTTCTATAAATATTTTCAATATCCATTATAGGCACATTTACTTCAAACTGTCTTGTATATGGATATTATTATATCTATAATAATGATTGTGCAAATTATCACATAATTATGATATTTGCGCAAATAAATCGGTGTTAATTATTACTTATTCTTATCACTTGTTAAGCATGTTATGATGATGTTAAGTCAAATTATCTCAAAGGAGGTTTTAATATATGCTCACTGATTATGCTACTATCGGCATTTTCTTTCTCTTAACTATATTGTTTCCGGTGGCGGCTTTATTATTAGCCTGGATGGTTCGTCCTAAACCGAAAGCTGATGAGGAAAAACTTTTAACTTATGAGTGTGGGGTAGATACTATAGGGCCTACTTGGATAAGGTTTAAAATTAATTATTTCCTGTATGCTCTTATATTCCTGGTTTTTTCCATCGAAACAATTTTTTTATTTCCCTGGGCAGTGAAATTTAATAGTCTAGGGCTTTTCGCTTTTGTGGAAATGCTTATTTTTATCGCTATTTTAGTAGTAGGCTTATGGTATGCCTGGAAGGAGGGAGCTTTAGAATGGTATTAGAAAAAGGTGATGTTGAGGTTTTAGAAAAGAACAATATTATTGTTACGACTTTGGAAAAGGTCTGGAACTGGGGAAGGGCTCATTCTTTCTGGCCGCTTTCTTATGGCTGTAACTGTTGTCCTATAGAAATGATGGCGGCTGGGGCAGCTAGATTTGATATTGCGCGTTATGGTTATGAAGTTTTTCGGGCTTCACCTCGGCAAGCTGATTTATTAATAGTAGCTGGTCCTATAACTCTTAAAATGAGACCCGTTGTAGAAAGGGTATATGCTCAGATGCCGGAACCGAAATGGGTAGTAGCTATGGGTAACTGCGCCATTAGTGGCGGGCCTTTTAGGGATGGCTATAGTGTACTGCCAGGGGCTGATTCGGTTTTTAAGGTAGATGTATATGTACCTGGCTGTCCTCCCCGCCCGGAAGGCTTATTTCACGGCTTGTTAGAGCTGAAGAAGCAAGTCCAAGGCCAGGCTTAATAAGGAGGATAGTGATGACAAATAATAATATGATAGAACAACTTAGTGATAGCTTAGGCACAGCTTTAGAAGTTAAATCGGACAATTTTTTCGATTATCTAGTAATAGCTAAGGAACAATTACATGAGTTATGTCTTAACTTGAAGAATGAATGGGGTTTTAATTATTTAGCTAATTTAAGCGGGGTAGATTATGAGGATAAATTAGAAGTTGTTTATCATCTTTTTTCTATTCCTGATAACCGAAAAATTGGAATTAAAACTTCTACTAATCGTGATAACGCAACTATTCCTTCTGTAGCTGATATATGGAAAAGTGCTGATTGGCAGGAACGGGAAGCTTTTGATTTGCTAGGAATTAAGTTTAGCGGACATCCTAATCTGATTAGGATTTTATTACCTCATGATTTTGACGGACATCCTTTACGCAAGGATTTTAAGATGTTGAATTTATAAATATGTAGAAGGCCAGGCGACGGAATATTAATATATTCAACTAACCTAAACTACTTCTCGTAGCGGAGTCAACTAAAGAGTTAAACATTATTATGGATAAGGAAAAGCAGGTGAGTTTATATATGTTACAAACAGAGAATTTGACCGTAAATATTGGGCCCCAGCACCCTAGTACCCATGGTGGTTTGCATGTAGAAGCTATATTAAATGGGGAATTTATAGTGGATTCTAAGGTTCACTTAGGCTATGTGCATCGTTCGGTAGAAAAAATAGCTGAAAGCCGAACTTATACCCAGTTTATCCCTTATACCTCCCGGCTTGATTATCTGGCCAGCCAATTACCGACTTTAGGTTATTGTCAAGCAGTAGAAAAGATGATAGGAGCGGAAGTGCCGGAAAGAGCCGAGCATATAAGAGTAATTATGGCGGAATTATCCCGTATTGCTTCACATATGTTAGCCATCGGCAGTATAGCGATTGACTTAGGTGCTACCACCGGACTTATCTATTGTTTTAGGGATCGGGAAAGGGTCATGGATATGTTTGAAATGACTAGCGGACAAAGGATGATTGCTTCTTATATGCGTTTTGGCGGGGTTGCAGAAGATTTGCCCGAGGAATTTTTCCCAGCAGTCAATAGTTTTGTGGCTGACATCCCTAAAATGATTAAGGAATATCATGATTTGTTAGTCGGAAATGAAATAATGCAAGCCAGGTTAAAAGGGGTAGGCAGATTATCTGCTGAAGATGCCATTAATTATGGGGTATCGGGACCTAATTTAAGGGCGTGCGGGGTTAATTACGATATCCGCAAAGCTGAACCGTATGGCATATATGACCGTTTTGATTTTGATGTTCCTACTACCAGTAACGGAGATAGTTGGGATAGGTTTGTAATTCGGTTAGAGGAAATAATTCAAAGCGGACGGATTATTAGGCAAGCATTAGATAGCTTACCTCCTGGTGAAATTAAGGGTAAGGTGCCGCGCGTTATTAAACCAGCGGCTACTACCGAGGTATATCACCGTATCGAATCAGCTAAGGGAGAGTTAGGTTATCATATCAAAAGTAATGGCGGGGAAAATCCTTACCG
>CAZYLY010000128.1:4688-5429 GCA_964648825.1 uncultured Syntrophomonadaceae bacterium | reverse complement strand
CACGCTTTTATTCCTCGTGGGGTTATGTGAATAGCTTTATTGATAAAGAGGTCACATCCAACTATTCTAACCTGGTGACTTTAGGTAATCCAGCTAGTTATCGTGGCGCATCCGAATGGGCTAAGGGTGGATTAGATAAAGCCATGGGATACGGTTTTATTACAGATAAAATCAAGGATAATATGAGTGGCTCCATCACCAGAGAAGAATTCGCAGAGGTTGCCGTCAAGCTGTATGAACTATATACAGGAAAAAAAGCTGATCCAGCCCCTACCTCAACCTTTATCGATACAACGAATGTGGAAATACTTAAAGCATATCAATTAGGCATTGTAAGTGGCATTGGTAACAATAAGTTTGCGCCACAGGTCTTAATCAACCGTGAGCAAATGGCGGCCATGTTAAATCGCGCCGTTGAAGCCATTCGTCCTGATGCAGATACATCTATTGCGGGAGCGCCAACCTTTGCAGATGAAAAAGAAATTGCCCCGTATTTTGTAACTAATGTTAAATTTATGGCGAAAAACGGTTTTATTAGCGGAATGGGCAACAATAGATTCGCACCCAAAACCACTTCTACTCGCGAGCAGGCTGTGATTGTAGCTGTCCGGGTATATGAAACCTATGCCGGGCTAACGGAATAAGCTTTTTCAAATGCCATAAGATTAATTTTCTGAAATGCAGTAAAAGGAAGTAGGAGGAACACCCTTTTACTTCCTTTTATGCTAGCCAATTAAATTC
>CAZYLY010000128.1:0-4678 GCA_964648825.1 uncultured Syntrophomonadaceae bacterium | reverse complement strand
GGGATTTACCAATGGAGAACATTCAAAACAATCTAAAAGTGAAGAAAAAGCCTAAAGGTCTTTTTATCGCAATTATTATAGTTCTCATACTACTAATAGTATCAGCGTTTATAATATACCGTAACTATATTGGTTCAACATCTGCCTATACTCAGTTCAAAAAAACTATGCTCGAAATTAAAAAAATGGGTGATGATTATGCCGAAAATGGTATGCAACTACAGGCAGGTTATTACTACGGTATTACTGGTTCAAGCATCAGCGCTATGAGGCTTGGGGTTGAGCATATCCTTGATATGAAGGGTGAAAGCAAGTATTTGCAGGATGTGGCGGATGCGGAGAATACGGATGTTACAATGAAGCCTGCATATAAGGATTGGGAATCTATCGCTGCCATTAGCC
Source organism: uncultured Syntrophomonadaceae bacterium (assembly GCA_964648825.1). Taxonomy (GTDB): domain Bacteria; phylum Bacillota; class Syntrophomonadia; order Syntrophomonadales; family Syntrophomonadaceae; genus JAAYRQ01. The sequence continues at coordinate 4,276 of CAZYLY010000128.1, read as the reverse complement.
CTGCTTCGCCCTATCCTTACTATTTTGAAGGGCTAATATTCCACATTCAGGGGAATGAAGACAAAGCTAAGGAAGCTTATCAAAACGCCCTGTTAAATCCCCTGTTTTCTAAAAACAGTGCAGCTTTTTACTATCTAAGTGAGCTCAGTATAGATGAGCTGACTAAAATTCGGGATGAACTTTATACCACAGAAGCCAAAATTTATGAGGATTTTACTCCTGAGAAGTATGATTTAGTCCGCCATCCTATGAACTATAATGACGAATATTTAAGAGCCCAGGCCAAAGAAATTTTAAAACAGGAACCTAATAATTATGCAAAAGCATTGAAGTATTATTATGCAGCCTTGTAAACAAATCCTTTTGAGGCTAAAAATTTTGCTTGCTGCGCCATAACAGCGATTTACAATGAGGATATTGATGCAGCCATATACTATGTAAATGAGGGGCTTTGGGTTGATGAAAATAATGAGGAACTAAATCAAATTGCTGCATGGCTTACACAGCGTGGGGAATAGGAGGTATCCATGATGAAAAGAAGAATTATTTCCGTATTTATTTTATTGGTTTTGCTGGCGACAGCTGCTGTTCCAGCTCAGGGTGCTTCCGCTAGAGGTGTTGACCGCAGTAAAATTAAAATACTTTCCTCACAGCGATATCCGGCTATTCTTACCATGGGGGAACTTTCTTTTGAAGGTGTGTTGGCTCGTCAAAGCCAGATAACTGAGGAGGATATAGAAAAAGCCATTAAGGAAGCACTTAAAAAATACAATAAAACCGAAGCCGAGATAGGTGAAGCAGAGGCTCTGGTTGAAAAGGTTGCTCGTGATGAGGTCTTTACTGCTGAGGATTCAAAAAGAGTGGGAAAGGAAATACGAGATTTTATAGGGAAACAAACTGGTACTTATATATTAATGGAAGTCATAGAGCATATTCTTGAACTAAATGATCGTCCATTAGATGAGTTTATTTTGGATACAGCAGTAGGGGCGGCACAAGATAAGGCGGTTGATTTATTATTGGGCGAACTTGGGGGACCTGTAACGGATATTGTCGAAGGATTAATGTTTCTATCCGAAAAGCATGAACAGGATAAGCAAAAATGGAAAGATAGGGCAGAAGCAATAGATGCTAAAAGAATGCTGCAAAACTTTTACTCTCATGCAAATTATAGATTACACCATATTGCCCAAGGCAAGCCCCAGGGCTGGAGAGTATCAATAAATGCCACAGACAGTAGGTATTTTACTTTCTTTGGCATTCCAGGCAATTTGGAAATATGGACAATTACCATGTCACTTGACAAAAAGGATAAAGGCAATGACAAAGAACCAAAGGGGCAGTACAACGGTTTTGTGGATATTGAGGTTAAGTATGAAATGAGTAAATTTGATGAAGGAATACAGAATAAATACCAAGATTGGATAGATGGATTGTATAATGAACTAGATCAAGAAATGGGATTTAAGTGGGCCTATAAAAATGGCGGTTCACCTACACAAATTTATCGGCATTTAAGTGAGCCTGATGATTATAACCTATATATAGCAGATATGAAGCAAAAAATTTCTCTGAACTTCGATGGTATAGATGATTATAAAATAATAGGGATAGATCGTCAGATAGAAAGAAGCGTAAACCAAGTTCATGACAACGTGCATGTTCAGGCTAAAAGCATCATGTCCTTTAAGGCTGATAATAAAGAAGAATTATTGTATAGCTATGAACCCCAATACTTTAATCTAACTGTAGATGGCTTCGGAGCCGCAATCCCAGAGAACAAGGTTACAGGCGAAGTGCCTTGGGATGAAAGTCTATGGGAATATTGGGAAAATGATAAGGTCTTGGAGTTCGTCTTGCCCAAGCAATAATTATAACGGCCCTGTTTGCTACAGGGCTTTTATAAATGGTTGATATTTCGGCATTTGCTTTTTTGTTATGAAGATGATATAATTTCTTTATAATAAAAAATACCTTGTCAGGCATTAATAGCTGGGCTCTATGTGGGCAGCGAAATTTCGTGGGACTTCATTTCAAATGGAGTCCCTTTTTTAATATTTTCATAATATATAAAAAAGCTAAATAAGAATAAATAACTTATAGTGAAGTTAGTAAAGATATTATTTTAATAGGGGGAAATAACTTGGATATTCGGACTAAGGCGGCTTGGATTTCGGTATTTAGTAATATGGTTTTAATGATTTCAAAACTAGTAGTCGGTATTTGCATTGGCTCTATTAGTGTTATTTCTGAAGCCATTCACTCCGCCAATGATTTGTTAGCTTCGTTTATTGCTCTTTTTGCCGTTAAAAAATCATCATTACCCCCTGACGAGGAGCATCCTTATGGGCATGGTAAGATTGAAAATGTATCTGGTACGATAGAAGCTTTATTAATTTTTATCGCCGCCGCTATGATTTTAAATGAAGCAATTAAGAAGATTTTTTCGGGTGCGCAAGTGGAGGCGTTAGGATGGGGGATAGCAGTTATGGGGGCTTCGGCTTTGGCTAACTGGTTTGTCTCAGCTTACTTATTAAAAGTAGGCAAAGAACATGACTCTATCGCCTTGGAAGCGGATGGAATGCATTTAAGAACTGATGTATATACATCCTTAGGTGTATTTGTGGGGCTAATACTTATTCATTTTACGGGATTGAATATAATTGATCCCATTGCGGCCATATTTGTCGCTTTATTAATTATTAAAGCAGCTTATGATTTAACTAAAAAAGCGTTTATGCCTTTAGTTGACACTTCGCTAGACCTAGATAGTATTAAACGCATCGAGGATATTTTAGCTGAATATAGTAATTATTTTATTGAATATCATGACCTTAGAACTCGAAAAGCTGGACGGGAATCGCATATTGATTTGCATTTAGTCATAGGTGCGGAAAAAAGCATCCAAGAAGCCCATGATTTATGTGATAAAATCGAAGCTAGAATTAGTGAAGAAATACCATATTCCCATGTGTTAATACATGTTGAACCGAGTAATTCAAATACGGCGGCAATAAATCATAGGGGGCAGGGATAAATAAAACCCCGCCCCTATAATTATTCTCAAATCTACACTAATAGCTCTAAATCACTTAACGGATAGGCTGCACAGGAATGTATATAACCTGCTTCTTGATCGGATTTGCGCAGGAGCACATTTTCCGGTTGATATACTTTACCATTAAGCATTTTAACCCGACATAGACTACATTCTCCCGACCGACAACAGTTTTCCACTATTATTCCGGCTCTTTCTAAGGAAGTGAGTAGTGATTCACTGGCTATAGCAGGAATTTCCCGCCCGGAGCTTAGTTTAACGGTGAAAACTTTATCTGCCGGTACTTCTTTTGGCCAAGCTGCTTCCTGATATATTTTAGCCGGACTGCCGAAGACCTCCTGGCGGATGCGTCGTCCAGGTACACCTAGTTTTTTTAGTTCGGGCAGACAGAAGTTGTACATTTCTTGGGGACCACATAAATAAAATGTTTTGCCATCAAAACTACCCAAAGCTTTTTGCAATAAATCAGCATCTAAAAACCCAGTTAATCCATCATAACCTGCTTCGGGCTCAGATATGACTAAATCGTAGGTGAAATTAGGGTAGCGTGCAGCTCGAATTTGCAGCTCTTCATGAAAAATGGCCTCATCAGGCTTGCGACATCCATAAAAGAGATGGATTTTACGGTCTAGGCCCCGGTCAGTCACTTCTCTTATCATGCTCGTAAAAGGGGTAACACCACTGCCACCGGCTAAAAATACTAAGTCTTGCCCATGGAAAAGTGGATTATAGTATAGATGTCCTGCTGGTCCAGTTGATTCTAATCTATCGCCTACCTTAACCCGGTCTAATAAATAATCGGAAACAAAGCCATTAGCGATACGTCGTATAGTAATATCGTAATAAGCCATCTGGTTAGGAGGAGAGGAAATGCTATAAGGACGCCCAGTGCGAATTCCATCTATTTCGACTAAAAGATTAATATATTGTCCCGCTTGGAAAGGCGGTAAATAACCTTCAAGAGGCACTAAACGTAAAGTTTTAGTAGTATTAGTCTCGGGGATGATGGCGGAAACTTTATATTTAATCCGCTTAGGATGAAGTTTTTCTACCCCGGCCATCCATTTACCGCGGTGGCTGTAATAGTTGATGCCATATTTACGACAGATTTCTATTTCGTTTTCGATTTCTGCATAACCTTGGATTTGCTTGCGATACTCTTTTCTCATGATTATACCCCCTTTGCTTCCCGTATTTTTTTAATCACTTGTCTGGCCG
>CAZYLY010000127.1:0-5533 GCA_964648825.1 uncultured Syntrophomonadaceae bacterium | reverse complement strand
AAACAAAGAATAAAAATAGACCTCGCTACCAATGCCCGATGTGGGTGATGGTAAGGAGGCCTATTTGTTAGTGATGGCTTATCCGAGATTTTTCTTTATAAAAGCTATATCTTACTCGGACAGCACTGTGATTACTTCTAATTTGCTGAAATTCTCCTGCAATTGCTTTTCTAATTCTTCTTTAATACTGAGTGCTTTACTAGTTTTATTGTGTGGATAATAATTCTTTTAGTTGCTCAATATATTCCATTAACTTCTGTATAGCTTTTTTATTATCCTGGTTATCTAAAATTCTTTCATCAGCCATCGTTTTCAAAAAATCCCAAAAGGAAGCGGTCATATTGCTCTCATTCATAGCCAACATAACCGGGGGCAATGAGGTTTTTGCGATGATAGCTCCTCTTTCCTCTTTCACATAAACCGTATAACGGTCTTCCACTGGTCCCTGCACTAGGCAAACATGATAATTTTCAAACATCTTTAATAGACCAACGATGTTTTGTAGATGTAGCAGATATTCACGGGGAGTGTAGCTAATTGATCCCCCGGCCATCATGCCGGATAAGGCAATCTTGGCCCGTCCAGTAATAACATCTTGCGGTTCGGGCAATTTAACGATTTCAGTAAAACTGTTAGTTCTGATCAATCGACGGAAGTTCTCGCTGCGAAGACGATAATATTTTTGAAACTTTTCTTTATCCAGCCCGGATCGTTCTATAATTTGGGAGAAAAGCTCTTCGGGCATTGTAAGGAGGGATAAGGATTCTGTCTTGACAAGGGTGTTGCCAAGTTCTTTCTCAAATTCGCTTAGGGTAAGAAGAGCGCTGTCCATCTTTTTTTCTGTAAATATTAGCATCAATGGTTGACAGAGGCGCAAATACTGAAGAAATTCCTGCTCATAAGCTGCCACCGCTGACAGATTACGGTGCAAAACATTGGCGGCACCGGCAGTTTCTCCGCCAACCGAACTGGATACCAGAGCCATCGTGCCAGGTGCAATAAATAAGGTGCGAGCAAACACGCCGTCACGCTTTTTGGGATAATAATAAGGTTCAATGGCTCCGGACATGTAGAGTGGCATCCACTGGTTGATGGCACTTAGCATCTCGTCTAGATGACGGCTGATGGTATGAATGATTATAATACGGTGTCCCCGGGCAATCAATTGAAACATAAGTGCAGCCCATTGCTTCGTGAAAGCAGGGTCGCCCGTCATCCAAGAGGTCTCCTCATCGCTGAAAAGCAGCAAAGTTTGTTGCTTTTCTAAAGAAATCATTTCATATAAGGAATATATTACTGCCTGCCGTTTTCCAGCCACTCCATAATAAATAGAAGTTTCGTCTCGTGGAAAATCCATTTCCTTACCCCGGGGACCTGTTTCAAGGGTCTGGCTGCTCTCCGTTACAGACAAATTGCCGAGAAACTTTGCAACGAGTTCTTGGGTATTATCCTTCTCGGCAAGCAACCAGAGGTTTATGCTATTGGTAAGGGTAAGAACATCGTCAGGAAATGAATTCATAGCCAGGGCATCCCTTACCGCTTTTTTTTGATAGTCTTCCCTACAATTCCGAGCAAAATATGCTGCCATTTGGTTGATAATCTCAGCGTTATGAGGGGGTTGGCGTTTACCATTCCGCAACCGGCTGATGTACGACGCGTCCAATATAACATATCGTGCCAGAGCACTGTTTGTGGTCTTCGTGATATCCATCAAAAAATTTAGCTTCTCAGAAAACTGCATAGTAACACCTCCTGACCTTATTATAGCATATATGGCACAGTTTGTGCCATGCATTTGTCATTGACAAATGCATGGTTCCAATTCAAATGCTCGCTCTTTTTAGATATATTTAAGACGAGGTTACAGATATGGGAATGGAAGTCTGGCTCAAAACTGGTTTTAAAACATCACCATATCATTTTGATGTAAAAATAAATACTTGAAAGGTGGTGTAATCCATTGCAGAGCAATTTCGGTATAGCCAAAGTGTTCGGTAATGGTAAAGTTATGGTGCAAAAAAAGTTAGGAAGATTATTAGCAAGATTTATCTCTATCGCTTTGATGCTAAATATGGCAAGTGTTTCCACTGTTCAAGCGGCCATTACAACAGTACCTAACCTTACTATGTCGGTAGGTGAGATAAAGACTATCACTGTAGGAGGAATCCCTAACGGAGAATTACCGGCATATAAATCCTCAGATAAATCAGTTGCTAAAATCACAAGGGTCTATCCTGAACATTTATGGCGTATTACTGCTTTAAGCGAAGGAGTTACAACTATTACTTTCACCCACAAAAACGACACTGTTGATTGTGTGGTAACCGTAACCAGAGCAAAGGAACCTATCAGGGAGTCTGCTCCTGCAGCGACTGCACCAGCATCTGCAGATGTCATAGAACCGGATAAGGAATCGGAACCAGCAGAAGTTATTAAGGTCACAGGGATAAAGCTTACACCGAAAACTCTAACGATATCCGTTGGACAGAGCGCTAACATCAATGCCAAGGTTCTTCCCTCCAATGCAACCGAAAACCGCTATTCGTGGTCAGTTGATAATGGAGACGTCATAGACATTAAGGCCAACGGCAGGATTACAGGCAAGTCCCCGGGGGTGGTCAAGGTAACTGTAGTATCACTTGATGGTCAATTTCAGGATACATGCAGAGTAACGGTAAAAGAGGCCGGAATCGACATTGATTCTGAAGAAGCACAAAAACCGGAAAGTACTGCTCCCACGAAATCAGAAACAAAAGACAAATCTGGCGATACGAGCGAAAAGGACCCCCTGGCAGGCATAATTACTGAAGATACGATTGAGAGCATCAAGGATATTGGAGAAAATCCAAATGATAGAATAAAGGACTTGAAGGCAAACGAGTTTTTTGACAATTTGAAGTCATATGAGGACGAACTAGTAGAGAAAAGGCTCGAAAAAAGGCTTGAGCCTGAAGATGCCGCAAGAAAACAGGCGGGTATGGAAATATTTGGAAATGCCATAAAACCGGAAGAAAATGAAGTACAGGAAAAAAATAAAAGGGCAGAAAAAACAACAGAACGACTGGAGAAAATAGCCGAGAAGCAAGGAAATCAGCTTGAAAAGGTAGAGGACACAGACGGTCTTATTAAGTTGGAGATAAAAGTCGAAGGACAGAAGACTGTATTAAATGAGTTGGTTTACAACCTCAAGACAGAGCAGACCGACAAGCTGATTGACAAAGTTTTAGATAAAACCATCGGGGCGTTGGTAAAGCAACTTAAAAAAAAGAAATTGGTGCCTGACTTACTTGAAACAGGAATGGGGCTGTTTGAGCGCTTTTTTAAGGACAAAAAGGACGAACTGATTCTCACAGACGATGAGCAAATACAGAAGGTAAGGGAAGAAATTGGCGTCTCTGATGATGTTTCAGCCGAACTGTACCTTCGTAACAATCAATGGTCCGAAAAGGAAACTGCGGCGGGCACATGGACGGATTTGATTACCAAAAACAAGGCGGCGGAAAAATTCAACAAGGCTCTCGAAGAAATCGTCTCACTGCGTAAAAAAGACCATGCCAATGCTTCGAAACTCGAGTATGAGCTAATTAACAGAGAGGTTAACAGGCTAAGGATGGATGGTCTTCAAAAGGATGAAGCAGTTAAGGTTATCAAAAACAGGTATGTGAATGAGTATTATGATCATTATGGTCTGGAAACAAAAAAATCCGACGGTACATGGCAGGACAATGTACTTCAATTTCTTGGGCTTGGCGGCGAAAACCGCAGGTTTGGGGGATTTAACAAAGACAAAATGGATGTATCAAGCTCGGAGGGCTATAAGGATACTGGCACAAGGTTCGATATGATTATAGAGGTCATGGACAGACAGGAGGATATTTACACTGATGATGATGTCCGGTTCATAAGGGAATTAAGGCAAGAAGAGGGGAGGAAATAAATTGAGACAGTTACACAAGAAATTTTCCATAAAATTGTTAATCTATGTACTGATAATATTTATTTCACTCCTGGCAATAGACACGGGCGCCTTTGCGGAAACAAACACGGTTGAACCTCCATATTTCAGCTCTGAGCTTAAGATACACGAACAGATGAAAACCAAGGGATACAATAAAAGCTACGTTTACATAAACAACGATGAAGTGCTTATGCGGTTTGAGGTAGATGAGATTGACTCCGGGCTTCCTATGGAAATGATTGAATTAATCAGTACGGGTTATGGCGTTTTCACTCTATCAAAAAGGATTACAGTTGAAGCATACCACGAACAAAAGCCGTTTTTCGGAATTTCTGCAAAGACAGCCGACGTATCAGAATACATAAATAATAATATAGACCTGGATGAGTTTTTTGACAGAATTGAGCTAAATGACCTAAGAAGTACTGAAGATAATATAAAGGCAGACCTTTTACCATTGGATGTTTACATTCATGAAGTAGATGTTGATATGAGAAGCGCCCAAATAGTTGTATCATATATGGGAAAAGAAGAAAAGCAAATGTTGGAAGACTATGTTTCAATGTTGACTGTATTACTAAGAAATGCGCCATGGGTGGATAAAGCTGTTGTCAGGTTTTCTTTTGAGCAGGGAAAAGGCGAAGTCTCGATTTCCTCAAGTACCGTGGACATATTGGACCTGCTTGATGGCAATATTACCGAGGAGGTTTTCTTTAACAGGATTAGAACCGATGTCAAAACATATAAGCCATACAGCGAATCTCAAAGATTTATTGGAAAAGCAATATACAATATAAGGAGCATGCCGTGGGGCAATACAATACTCATTGTCATTATTGCGCTTTTCGTGTTGTTTGTTATCAGAATTATTTACAAGATATTTAGAAGAGTTCGTAAAAAGCGATGAGACATTATGCGCAGATTAACTGACGAAAGAGCAATGAACCACCGCTATATACGAGAAGGCGCTCTGTCGGACGAAACCAAAAACAGAGGCGCCTGTTTACTATACCCACACCGAACATGATAGCTAGCACTTGCTTAGAGACTGCGGAAAAAGATGTGTAAATAGTATAAATGCAAACCTCCTTGGTAAGAATTAGGATATGAATAAACTTACCAAGGAGGTTTTTTCGACATGAATCTTGCTAAAGAAGTAATCAGAAATTATGTGAGGGAAGAAAAATTCACTAGCACCAATGACATCCTAGTCAGCTTAAAAGAACTGTTCAAGGATGTTTTAGAAGAAGTTTTACAATGTGAACTAGAAGAGCAACTAGGTTACGAAAAACATGAACGCAGGGCTGATGCTGCTCCTACTAACTATCGTAACGGTTCAACTAAAAGAAAACTAAAAACCCAGATAGGCGAAATTGAAATCGAAGTACCTAGAGACCGTAAAGGAGAATATGAACCACAAATTATTGAAAAATACCAAAGGAATGCAGATGGTTTAGAAGAAAAAATATTATCCCTTTATGCTCACGGCATGTCAACACGAGACATACAGGAGCAAATCAAAGATTTATATGATATAGATATATCCTCTGAATTAGTTAGCAAAATTAGCGAGAA
>CAZYLY010000126.1:1689-5629 GCA_964648825.1 uncultured Syntrophomonadaceae bacterium | reverse complement strand
GGAGCCTATCCACAAACCAGATCTTCACTATCATTTTTTCAAAATAACCAAAACGGAACACATTGAAGATTACTTATTCATAAGATTTGGTGTTAGAAGTAAGGAAGAGCTCACCAATGACCAAAAGACAAAATTTGAAAAAGAGGATGATATCGAAGTTCTCTTTGGCTTTAGGGGATATAACGAAATAGGCGACTACTTTAAAGGTGCTCCAAACTTCTACTTGTATTTCCCATTGAGTGAGGAAGTTCACAATTTCAACTTTGTACTACACTCCAACGCTTTTTACAAAGCCAGCTCAAGAACCTTCCTTCATAAAGGTACTCAAGGAGAAGACGGTATTAATGAGCGTCTTCTGAGAGTTATTGCTAAACGACTTGAAACAGAGTTACTTTCAATTTATGAAAACGGCCATCACAAAAAGTTTTTAGATCTTTATGCCGCTCTCTTAACCTCCAGTGAAAGTACAGTTTACGAAAGACAATGGGTTAAAGAACCATTCATTGATGAAATCACCAAGGTATTAAAGAAGCTTATTCCTGTGCGAAAATCAATGCAGGACAGCCATTTCACTTTGACACATCTTCAACCTAAGATAAAAAAAACAAACATTGAAGTATCTCCGGAAATTTATGGCGTTTCAAGCTTTAATTGGTTTTATTGGGGACCTGAATCACCGGATCACATAAGAGAAAAAGCATTTCAAAAACTGAACCCACTTCCCTTTGATATTTTCACACTACTTCAAAAACAAGATATTTCTACACATGTAAATAAATGGATAGAAACAGACACAACCAGAATAAATCTAATTTTTGAAGAGTTACAATATTTCAACAAAGAGCGAGTCCAATCTGATAATTTCAAAAACAATCTTAAAGCCTTAAAACTGTTCCATTTTGATGATGGACAACTGTTGTCAGACAATGAGATAACCCAAGTTCAAGATGATGGTTACTTGATTATTCATAACAACCTAGCTACTATAAAGGATAATCTTAAAAAGATTGGCTTAAAAACAAGTTTGACCAATCTTGATGATTACGATTTTTTCAGACACTACAGCCCTTATTTGAATACAAACGGTCAGTTAAGGAGTCAACCAAAAATAATTGAGATTATAAGTAGTGGTCAAATTGACCTGCTTAGTCCTTCCGAGAAGCAAACCGTTTTTACTGTACTAAGAGACATGATAGAGGAAGGCAGGCGTAAAGAACGTTTGCTTGAATTAAAATTATTCAAGAATACTAAGGGTGACTGTGTGAGAATCAAGCATCTCTTAAAGTCAACTGATAAATCATGGCTAACTCCGTATATCATAGATTCTAGTGAGCGATCCAAAGAAATCGAATTTTATCTTGAATCTGATGAGTCAAACGTATTTACAAGTGTAATCCAACCATTTTGGCAAGATATAGCTAATACGATTATTTCATTGTCTAGTGCTGAAAAACACTCTATCCTTTATGATGTTGAAGATTTCTATAAAAAAGGCAATTTTGAAGAAGATGAAAATCTTAGCACTTTAACCAATACTTTATTTTTTAAAGGGGAAATTAAAGAGGTGCCGTTCCCATTTTTCCACAACCAGTTGACCATGCTGCATGGAGATAGATATGATGAAATACAAAAACTTTTAAATGAAATCTTTAATGTTCAAATACCTGATAGGCAGTTTTTATTTGGCTATGAACTTGAGTGTCTAAAAATTGATAATAATGCTGAGGTTTTAACAAGCGACATCTATACATTAAATAGCAAACAAATATTGTACTTCCTTCAATTCGTAGGAAGCGTTGGTATCGATGTTTTTGCTAATCACCATATTATAGAAGAAAATGAGGCTTACACTATAATGAAAGGACCTGAAAAAAACTATTTTTCAAAGGGCAATATTCAACTTGATGCATATGTAGAAAGACATCACAGAACAAAATTCACTAAGCTTCCCAATTCATTATCTGAATTCGGCAACTTGGTTCCAAACCGAAATGAAACGCTTTATAGTGAATTAGTAAAACTTTCAACTCAAGAAAACTCCGAGAATCTTATTGAAGTTGTAAGTACTGCCAGTTTGGATATTAAAATCCAACTATTCAATAAATTAAATGAGGTAGTTCTCGACTACCTGACCGATGACCTTTCTGAAAATAAGGTAAAACTTGAATTCTTATCTGAATTAATTGGTAATGACGGTTTAGTACTCAAAGACGTTCAAGATAAAATCTCCATAAAGACTGATACCCATGAAATCGCACTGGCTGATATAGATATTGCCAACGACCAGATTATCATTCATCATGATGATCATGAGGTTCAACTATCCAGAAGTAAGCTTTTGAATTTGGAAAATGAGAAGTCAATTCCAACCATCTTGTCATTTGCTGAATTAGCAGTTCAGCAGTCTTTATTAACAGAAAAAGCTGCTAAAAAATTATTCAAGATATCAAGTGAAAATATCAGTGATGAACTTGTCACTCGTGTGATAAATCTAATTGAAGTTCATGACCATAAGATTAACAATACAGATCAACTAATTCTTTTGATTCATACGACTTCTGAAGGAAAGTGTAATTTGAATGATTACAATGTGGAAACTCTATCTAATGAATGGCTGCCGCTAACAGGCAACTATGTTTTGCTGGATGAAGAAGACAAATCAGATTTTTACAATGAAGAGCGTCTTTTATCGAGTAGATACAGTGATTTAGACAGGAAACTCAACCTTCGTTCGGGAGATGTTTATGTATATTCAAATATTGAAGAAGAAAATGGTAACGGGCAAGACAATAACTTGATATGCTGTGAGTTTAGTTTTCAAAATGGTGTATCCTCAGATATACTTAAACCATGTGAGAACGTCATAGACCTAATTGAGTTTCTATTCTTGCAATGGAAAAAGACACCGACAAATAAAAGGGTAAAACGGGATAGAATATCTTGGGAGCATGTATTGGGCTTCAATCCTTCATTAAAGGTTATTGCTAACGAAGTTATAGTATCAGAGTTAGTTGATGATGCAATTTTAGAGTGGTCAAAAAATGAAAGAATTGAGAAAGAACGGTTCCTGAGTTATATGGGGCTTCATGTCAGTGATAGTAAAATTGTGAAGTTTCGCAAATGGCTTTTGAATGCACCAGACAGCCTCCCGAATCCAATTTCGGTTGACGAAATTAATCTGAACTTAATTTCTAATACACTGGTGGGTCTTGCTGATGGATTCTTTGAGTTAAACTCAAACTTCATTTGTAGTATAAAATCCCTCAAACATCAAGTGATTGAAAAACTAATTGGAAAACTATTGGAAAGTGAGGAATCACCTGAAATAAGATTACCAATATGGCATAGTGAAACAAGCATTTCTTTAGGAGACGAAACAGAAATGTGGCCATTTCATCTTGATAGTGAAAGCTTTGCTTTGCTCTTAAGGGGAGAAAATAAAAACACCTTTAGTCAATTAATAAAGAAGTATAGAGTTATTTATCCATCTGAGGTTTATAGAGATTTTGCTGAATCCAATTACACTAAACTTGATTATCAGATTGATTTTTATGATTGTGAAGCACCAGTCGAACATAATGAGCCTTTTTATATTTCATGGTCACGCGAAAATAACGTCAAACTATTTCGGTGCGATAAGTTGTTATTCGAACTGAACATCGATTCAGATGGAAGTAAAACAATAATTGGCATTATTGAATATAGGAATGTGGAAATCCAAGAGGATGAAGATGGACAAACCATAATTTACTATCAAAGAAGCCTCTCACTTGAAAACCTTTCCACAGAATTAAATGAGCATGGCTATACGCATGATTCCGCATTACTTGATGAATTAGTAAACTCAAAAGATAAAATGCTATCTGCATTTTATCATGCACTTACCTCCAGTGGGAGAGATGATTTTGACTCTGACGATTCGAAAAAAATTCTTGAGGTT
>CAZYLY010000126.1:0-1589 GCA_964648825.1 uncultured Syntrophomonadaceae bacterium | reverse complement strand
CTCCAGTGGGAGAGATGATTTTGACTCTGACGATTCGAAAAAAATTCTTGAGGTTTTAAATGAAAGAAGCTTAGAAGAAAAAAGAAATGAAATAATTGAGGAGATAAAATCTAACGATAAATACTCTTACAACTGGTTTGTTAGCTACCTCAATTATTTACTCACATTTGAAGAATTATCAGATACAATATCACAAAAATCAATTTCATTCCAACGAATCGAAAGTTTTTACAATGATGGGGTACCCTCAAAAAAATACTTCATACTAAAAGGAGCGAATAGCTTAATTCCACTGAACATAGAGGTATTTGATAATTTTAGTATCACGCTTATTTTTTCGAATAAACTCCGTGAGAACATCCTAGTTGAAGGAGTTTCCAAGAAAGGACAAGATCTACTGGTTTATGTACCAAAGGGTATAGATGATAAATTGATAATCAATTTTGATAGAGTAGTCAATATTTCAATCAACTTTACTCCAGTTCTTGATTTATTGCAAAGATTAGCAAATGCATTTTCAAATAAAGAAGTAATTGCACCGTGGGAAAGTATTGAAGACTCATTACCTCCGCTACATTTCATTTATGGGCCTCCAGGTACAGGTAAAACTACAAAGTTGGTAAACACCCTTGTCGATAAGTGTGAGGAAGATTATAGCTTTAAGGCATTGATACTGGTGCCAACAAATAAGGCTGGTGATGTCCTTGCAAAAAGATTGGTTCAACAGAATTCACAAATTGGAGTTTTACGAATTGGTGGCCCAACAGACCCAGAACTTGAACAAATTGATGAGGATATATATCAGATATCCGTTGATGAGAATATGTTAGATTCTAACAATGTTATTATCACAACAATTCATCGCTTGCCTTATTATCAGATTTCTGTTGAACATGGTGCAAGTTTTAAATTATTTGACCAAGAAAAAGCCATTTGGGACTTAGTAATATTTGACGAATCGTCAATGATTGGACTCCCTTATTTTGCTTTCGCTTTACATGCACTTATCGCTAAAGAGAAAATTATAATTGCTGGTGATCCCAAGCAAATTCCGGCAGTTGTTGATGTATCGGATAAGAAATTGGAAGAATTGCCTATGGGAGACGAGAGTATATACAAAATGCTTGGAATTGAAAGTTTTGATCCCAAAGAACAAAGTTTAAGGAAAATAGATAACATTGATAATTTGCATATCCAATTTAGAAGTGTTGATGTAATAGGAAATCTGTTTAGTACCATTTCATATAAATCACTTTTAAATCACGGTCGGGATTTTGAAGAAAGACCTGTTAAAGAACTCCCTAGTAATTTCTATGCCCCGCTTAAATCAAAGATTTCATTTATTGATTTGCCCATTGATGTAAGCAACTCAATTATGGAGCCTAAGAAGTTATTATTTAGTCCTTACCATGTCTACGCTGGAATTATTGCTTCTGAGTTAATATCAAAGCTGGATAAGTGTATTAATAACAACGAGAAATATACTGTGGGCATTATTAGTCCGTATAAGGCACAAGCGATGCTAATGAATAAACTTATTACATCTTCTGGAATATCAAACAACATAACTGTATTCTGTGATACAGTTC
>CAZYLY010000125.1:2465-5638 GCA_964648825.1 uncultured Syntrophomonadaceae bacterium | reverse complement strand
AGTTGAAGCAGCGGTTATAGAGCTTAATAGAATGGAAGCTATTTTAAAAGCTACTGATAATGTGTTAGAGGATTTAGTTATTAAATCACCCCTGGAGGGTACAATTTTAAGCCGTAATTACGAAATAGGCGAATTTGTGCCGCAGGGTGCCAGATTATTTACCATTGCTAACTTAAACGATTTATGGATTAAGGTTTATATCCCTTCCGACGAATTAAGCCAAATTAGCTTAGGACAAGAGGTAGAATGTTATATTAGCGGGGATAGCTTAGTTTATAGAGGTGAAGTCGTGCATGTAGCGGAGCAAGGTGAATTTACCCCTAAGATGATTCAAACTAAAAAGGAACGGGCGAATATAGTTTTTGCGGTCAAAGTAGCTGTAGAAAATCAGGATAACCGGCTTAAACCTGGTATGCCCGCTGATGTTGTTTTCAAACGGGGTGAATAAATGATTGCCTTATCTAATGTGACGAAATCTTTCGGTGCTATTACGGCTGTTAATCAGGTTTCACTTAGGGTAGAAAAACAAGAGATTTTCGGTCTGGTAGGGCCTGATGGAGCTGGAAAGACTACCTTATTACGTATGGTATGCGGCTTGATTGACCCGGATGCCGGTAAGGTAGAGCTATTTGGTAATCCTATCCATTTTTTAGATGAATTTAGAAATTCTTTTGGTTATATGCCCCAAAAATTTAGTTTATATGGTGATTTAACTATAATGGAGAATATTAACTTTTTCGGATCTCTATATAGTTTAGATAAAACAACCATTAAAAAACGGGCTGAAGAAACCCTGGCTATTACTGGTCTGCTGCCTTTTGTGAATAGGAGGGCGGATAAGTTATCGGGGGGGATGAAGCAAAAGCTTTCCTTATCTTTAAGTCTGATTACTAGACCTTCCCTCTTAATTCTTGATGAACCGACCTTCGGAGTTGACCCCGAATCCAGACGAGAATTTTGGAAGATTCTTTATAAGCTTAATTATGAAGGGATGACAGTTCTAGTTACTACTGCTTATATGGATGAAGCGGAGCTATGTACTAAAGTCGGCTTTCTTAGTGCAGGTGTATTAAAAGCTGCCGCCCCGCCTGCAGCATTAAAGCAGCAGTTCCCCTACCAAGTAATAGAGGTTCATACTATTAACCGGGATATGAACATATTTGCTAATATCCCCGGCATTATCGATACGGCTTTTTTCGGCTATAAATATCGTCTAATTGCCGATAAATCCTATGACGTGCTGGAAAGACTCAGCCAAGCAGCCCTTCCCCAAGTTAGCTTTATAGAAAAAGTAGACCCGACTATGGAAGATTTATTTATCATTTTAGCCGAACGGGAGCCTTAAGTTATGGAATATATTATTGTTACTAAAAACTTAACTAAGAAATTCGGCGATTTTACTGCGGTTGATAATTTAAATATTAAAATTAAACCGGGTGAAATTTGCGGTTTTTTAGGTCCTAATGGTGCGGGTAAATCTACCGCTATACGAATGTTATGCGGTATTTTAGCTCCTAGTTCTGGGCAAGGTTATGTAATGGGCTATGATATTGATAAGGAAGCTGAACATATTAAAAAACGGATTGGCTATATGTCTCAAAAATTCAGCTTATATGATGATTTAACCGTTTTCGAAAATCTAGACTTTTTTGCCGGCATTTATAGTATTCCGATTAACGAGCGCGGTAAGCGCATTAGCGAATTATTAACCCTTATGGATTTACAAGATGACAGTAAGCGCTTGGTAAATAATCTAAGTGTAGGTTATAAACAAAGATTAGCTTTAGCTAGTGCTATTATTGCTAAACCCCAGGTATTATTTCTCGATGAGCCTACTAGTGGAGTAAGTCCGGCTAGCCGCAGAAGCTTTTTTGACCTTATTCAAGCCTTAGCAGCCCAAGGTACTACTATAATTGTTACTACGCATTTTATGGATGAAGCGGAACGCTGTGATAATATCCTGTTTATTTCCCAAGGTAAGTTATTAGCTTTTGATAATCCCGAAGCCCTTAAAGGAAGTAGCATGGAGGGCGCTTTAGTAGAAATAGAACTGCCTTTGCCGATGACTTATATGGAAAAAATACTAAGCTTACCTTATGTAAAGGATTGTTTTATGCATGGAGCCTTGCTGCATGTTCTCCTTAACCACCAAAATAGCATTTCACCATTAGAAAAGGAGCTAGCTACTACGGTGAAAATTATTAAACCGACTTTGGAAGATGTATTCATCGCCTTAGCGAAAAAATTGCAAATGGAGGGTAGCTAAAATGATCAGAATAATGGCGGTACTTAAGAAGGAATTTTTACAAATGGCGCGCGACCGTATGACTTTAGCCTTAATATTTATGATGCCCTTAGTCCAATTACTTTTATTTGGTTATGCTATTCAAACGGAAGTAAAACATATTCCTACGGCAGTTTTTGACCAGTCCTTATCGGCATCTAGTCGGGATATGCTAGAATCGTTTACTGCTTCTGGCTATTTTGACCCTTCATTTGTCGCTGCTTCTTATCAAGATTTATCTAGGTTGATTGATAGCGGGCAAGCTAAGGTAGGTATAGTTTTTCCGCCTGATTTCGAAGTTAAAGTTAATCGGGAGGAATCAGCCCCTATTCAAGTAATTGTCGATGCCAGTGATAGTATGCTATCTAATCAGGCTATAGCTACCGCTAATTCTATCGGCTTACTTAAATCACAGAGGGTGATGTTTTCAAAAATAGGGGCTAGTGAACTATTATATGATGTGCAAGTACGCCCTTGGTATAATCCTGATGGTATTACTGCTTACTATATGGTACCTGCTATACTAGGTATTATCGTAACTATGACCATGGTTATAATAACTTCCGTAGCTATAGTTAGGGAAAGGGAGCGCGGTACTTTAGAGCAATTAATCGTAACCCCGATTAAGCCTTTAGAATTAATGATTGGCAAAATAATTCCTTATATAGTTTTAGGCTATCTGCAAATAACCGTCGCCTTACTAGTAGCAGTGCTAATCTTCCAAGTTCCTATTCGCGGCAGCCTATTGCAGCTTTACCTCTTAACTATGTTTTTTATTACCGCCTCATTAGGCTTAGGGCTAATGATTTCAAATATAGCGCAAAACCAAATGCAGGCTTTTCAGATGTCTTTTTTCGTGATGCTGCCTAGTATACTTCTATCCGGTTTT
>CAZYLY010000125.1:0-2455 GCA_964648825.1 uncultured Syntrophomonadaceae bacterium | reverse complement strand
GTTTTCTATTCCCCCGAGCCGCCATGCCCAAAATTATTTATTATTTTAGTTTTGTTATTCCCTTAACTTTTTATTTAGATATTATACGGGGCATAGTATTAAAAGGCATCGGGTTTCAATATTTAATGGGGCAAGTAGCAGCATTATTTATTTTTTCAGTATTTTTCATAGTAATTAGCACTTTAAGATTTAATAAGAGAATCGTTTAAAACCTTGCAGAGAAATTTAGATAAGATAAAATGTAGGAAAGAATCTAGCTTTATTTATAGAAATATTTTTTACATTACTATTTGAAGGAGGAAGATAATTATGTTAGATTTTACCTTTCAAAACCCTACCAAAATTCTATTTGGAGAAAGCCAGTTAAGTAAACTAGGGAAAGAAATTAAGCCGTATAGTAATAAAATACTATTAGTTTACGGGGGCGGAACTATTGTTAGAAGTGGTCTTTATGAAAAAATAGTCCTTTTTTTAGAGCAAAATGACATTTCTTTTGTAGAATTACCCGGGGTGCAACCTAACCCGCGCATTGAAACGGTACGGGAAGGAATTAAATTATGTCGAGAACATGATTTATCCTTCATTTTAGCCGTGGGCGGCGGAAGTGTTATCGATTGTGCCAAAGTAATTGCCGCCGGTTATTATTATGAAAATGACCCTTGGGATTTCTTTAATGGACAAGCCAGAATTACTGATGCACTTCCCATTGGTACGGTTCTTACTATAGCTGCTTCTGGTACTGAAATGAATGTTAATGCGGTTATTACTAATGAAGCAACTAAGGAGAAAAAAGGAGTTGGCAGCCCGAAACTCATGCCCCGTTTTTCCATATTAGACCCGCTCTTAACTTTTACTGTGCCTAGAGGTCAGACGGCTGCGGGAGTAGCAGATACGATAAGCCATGTTTTTGAACAGTATTTCAGTCCTACTCCCGATACTTTCTTGCAAGATAGAATGTGTGAAGCGGTACTAAAAACTTGTATCGAATACGCTCCGTTAGCTATTTCTCAGCCGGGATATTATGTGGCCCGGGCTAACTTAATGTGGGCCAGTACCCTAGCTTTAAACGGATTATTATCCACCGGGAAACTTACCGACTGGGCTACCCATATGATTGAACATGAAGTAAGCGCTGTCCATGATACTACCCATGGTTATGGCTTAGCTGTACTTATCCCCCATTGGATGGAATATGTGTTAGATGATAATACGGCTAAGAAATTAGCTATGTATGCCCGTAATATTTGGGATATTAGCGGAAAAGATGATATGGAAGCAGCTAAAGCCGGAATTGCTGCCACCAAAAAGTTTTTCCATTCCTTAGAATTACCATCAACCCTTAGTGAAATGGGGGTAACAGCCGAAAGCCTCCCCCAAATAGCTGAAAATGCAGTTGCTAGAGGGGATTTAGGCAGATTTAAACGCTTAGACAAAGAGGCGGTTCTAGCGATATTACAAAATGCATTTTAAAACCGGGAATAATTCAAAATCTATTTCCAATTTCCCAGCCACATCAAAAAAGGTTGCTTCAATCGAAGCAACCTTTTCATATCCTTGTTTTAACCTTGTATTAATAACTGCGAGTTCTTTTTCCTTGGAAACAATCTCTGCAATATACCGGTCTGTCGCCAGTAGGTTCGAATGGTACCATAGTATCTTGGCCACATTCTGCACAAGTAGCACTGAACATAGGACGGTCTTCTCTAGATCTGGAGAATCCTCCGCCACGATCATTGCGTTGTTGTTTGCGGGCTCTTCTGCAATCAGAGCAACGGCCAGGTTCGTTTTCAAAACCTTTTTCCGCATAAAATTCTTGCTCAGATACTGAGAATACGAATTCGTTCCCGCAGTCTTTACATACTAAATATTTGTCTTCCACTAAAGCATCTCCCTTTCGGAAAAAATAATATTACTCTTGGACTTAATTTCCCCAAAACGGAGACATTATAGAACAAGGCAATAATAAGTTTAATCCAAAATAATAACCTTGTCAATAATTATCCCCTTAAAATGCCATTTAACTATATAAACAATCAAAAACTCTTAAATAATTAGATATTTGAATAATGAAATATATTAGTGTATAATTTTCCCTAATGAAAAAATATTTTTAAAGGAGGCCGGGTTATATGCCATCTACTAATTTTCTTTTTGATACGCGCGAATTGAAGTTTATTGTTAAGGAATGGTTGGATACTGAAAAATTGCTTAGTTATGACGAATATAAGGAGTATTACTCAATTGATGATTTCGATGCCTTTATTGATGTGGCCTACAAAATTGCTCGGGACGTTCTAGCACCAGCTAATGGAGATGCCGATACCATCGGGGCTAAGTTTGAAGACGGAAATGTTTTCCTGCCTGAATCAGTTAAAAACGCTTATTACACTGTTTGTGAAGCAGAAATGGGACCTTCCGCTTTCGATTATAGTATAGAAGGCCATGCCCCACGTCT
>CAZYLY010000124.1:0-5642 GCA_964648825.1 uncultured Syntrophomonadaceae bacterium | reverse complement strand
ACTCTTTGACTCTTTTAACGGTATCCAATAAATTTTCTGTTAATGGTAGTTGATTAATTCTGTCCCTATGAAAAGCGACCATAATATTCCTATTCCCCTCAGCCACAAAATCAATGGCGGCTTTACCTAATGAGGAAGCTAAAATGCGATCATTCGCTGTGGGGGTGCCGCCGCGTTGCACATGGCCTAAAATAGTAACCCGTACGTCTTGCCCCGTTTCAGCCGCTATAATATTTTTTAATTCCATAATCGGAAATACTTCTTCAGCAACTAGAATAATACTATGCAGTTTCCCTCGCTTGCTGCCTTGATTAATTTTGCTAACTACCATATCAATATCTGGCTCAATTTCCGGTATTAAAATAGATTCCGCTCCCCCAGCCACACCAGCAGCTAAGGCTAATTCTCCACAATTATGTCCCATAACCTCTATAATAAATATTCGTCCATGACTAGAAGCTGTATCGCGAATGCGATTAATTGCTTCTAAAACGGTATTAACTGCCGTATCAAAACCAATAGATTTAGTATAAACTATATCATTATCAATACTGGCTGGAATTCCTATGACATTAATACCTAATTTCGAAAATTCATATCCCCCGGCTAGACTGCCATTACCTCCGATAATAATTAAATGTTCTATGCCCATATTATGCAAATTAGCGTATGCCTTTTTTTGTCCTTTTTCACCCTTAAAAGCATTAGACCGGGAAGTTTGCAGTATAGTGCCGCCCCTATGAATAATATCAGCTACCGAACCTAAAGACATTTTCTTAAGGTTCCCCTCCATAAGACCCTCAAAACCCTGCATTACACCATATATCTCCATGTTTTTGTATATAGAAGTTCGAACTACGGCACGAATCGCCGCATTCATACCTGATGCATCTCCTCCACTAGTCAAAACTGCCAATTTAGTCAAAAAGGATACCTCCTATTAATTATGGCTATATATGAAATATTGGGCGCTATTTATTGGGGCTTCCTTCACTCATAGCCGCACCATAGCGATGGGTAATTTCGGCTTTGCCCCTAATTTTCATAGCGGAAGTATGTTCCGTAAACTGCAAAATTAAGACTTCCCCCTTGTCTAGTTTTTCAGTATGATGAAACTTCGTATCTTTACCGCGGGTTAAGCCAATAATTGTTACTCCATTTTCTAAAGCTTTTATTATTATATAGTCTTCTCCCGAATACTTTTCATTCATACACAATACCTCCTTAATTAATTTAATTTATACAAACCATACATTATCTTTTCCACAGATTAGCTCCAGTTCCTTTTTAAGTTCTAAGCTAGGTTTAACCATATGGCACTCATCTAACATTATAGTCTTTCGATTAGGCAGAAATAGAATAACATCAGCTGCTCCTGGATACTTACTTAAAATCTTAACTAGTTCCTTCTTATCTACTTCAAAACTGGCATCAGCCGGAATTCTTATGTGCAACTCTTTTAAAACTGTAGTTATGCTTCTTAACTTTTGTACTACTATTTTTGGTTGTTCATCTTTTAGGTCATAAAAACCTTCTACTATTACCGCCCCATCAGTCTCTAAAAAAGCCCGGTAATTTTTATAAGCCGCAGGGAAAAGCAAGGCTTCCATCCTGCTGGTAAGATCTTCTACGTAAAACCTGGCATATCTATCCCCTTTTTTACTAATTTTATGGGCCGGGTTAACAACCATACCTAAAATCCTCACATATAATTGATCAGTAGCCCGTTCTAAATCAGCTAAGTTATAAGTGCTTACTAAAGGCATTATATCCCGATATTCATCGAGGGGATTTTGCGAAACATAAAACCCTAGTACATCCTTTTCGCGGCGTAATTTATCTTCAGCCCTTAATTCCCCACTTACGGCGGGGACTGGCTCTTTAACCATTTCTTTTATACTACCAAATAAAGAAAGCTGATGGTCTGATTCACTCTCCTTAATCATAGCAGCCAAATCCATACAATCATCGGCAATGCTTAAAGCTTGTTTACGGGTAATATTAAGATTATCAAAACAACCTGCTACTATTAAGTGTTCCATCATACGCTTATTAAGCATGGTAAGGTCAATCTTCTGGCAGAAATCAAATAAAGATACAAACTTGCCTTTTTTACGTACTTCTACAATATTCTTAACCGCATTATGACCTACATTTTTAATAGCACCTAAGCCAAAGCGAATCCCTTCCTGTAGAACGGTAAAATTCTCAAAACTCTCATTAATATCCGGGGGCAATATCTTAATGCCTAACTTCTGGCATTCTTGCAGATAAAATACTACTTTATCTTGATTATCGATAATACTGCTTAAAAAAGCACACATATACTCCACCGGATAATTGGCTTTAAGGTAGGCAGTTTGATAAGAAATTAAAGCATAAGCGGCTGAATGGCTTTTATTAAAACCATAGCCAGCAAATGATTCCATCAAATCAAATAAACGGCTGCTTATATTCTCATTAATATTATTATTGGCAGCACCGGCAATAAACTTATCCCTTTGCAAAGCCAGCTCTTGCGGCTTTTTTTTCCCCATCGCCCGCCGCAAAACATCCGCTTCCCCTAAGCTGAAATTAGCTAATTCCTCAGTTATACGCATAACCTGCTCTTGGTATAAGATTACTCCGTAAGTTTCCTCTAATATTTCTTTTAAATCGGGGTGTAAATAAGCTATTTCCTGTTTGCCGTTTTTACGGTTAATAAAATCATCCACCATGCCGCTGCCTAAAGGTCCAGGGCGATAAAGAGCAATAACCGCAATGATATCTTCAAAGCGTTCCGGTTTCAAATCACACAAAATCCGCCTTAATCCATCACTTTCCAGTTGGAATACCCCTATCGTCCGTCCTTCCGATAATAGCTTATAGACGGATTCATCATCTAACGGTAGATTATTAATATCTAAGGTCACCTGCTGCGTTTTCTTAATTATGTCTATAGCCCTATCTATGACAGTCAAAGTTCTTAAGCCTAAAATATCCATCTTCAGTAGACCGATATCTTCCACGGTTTCTTTGGCAAACTGAGTTACTATGTGACCATCTGCCATCTTCTGCAAGGGCAGAATAGTCTTTAGTTCTTCCCGTCCGATAACTACTCCGGCCGCATGAACTGAAGCATGACGGGGCATACCCTCAATGCTTTTAGCTATATCAATAATCTTACGAGTATTATAATCCACTTGATAAGCTTGCATTAGCTCTACCGAAATTTCTAACGATTTATCTATAGTCACCCCTAATTCAGTAGGAATCATACGGGCTATTTTATCTACTTCCCCATAAGGAATATCCAAAGCCCTTCCTACATCACGGATAGCAGCTCTAGCTGCCATAGTTCCGAAGGTAATAATTTGAGCTACCCTATCTGAGCCGTACCTTGCTACGATATAATCAATGACCCTATCCCTTTTTTCAAAGCAAAAATCTATATCAATATCCGGCATACTAACCCGCTCTGGATTTAAAAAACGTTCAAAAAGCAAATCATATTTTAGCGGATCAATAGTAGTAATATCTAAAACATACGATACTAAACTGCCCGCCGCCGAACCACGCCCAGGCCCTACTGGAATTCCGTTGGCTTTCGACCAAGCCACTAAATCATATACGATTAAAAAATACGCCGCAAACCCCATCTGAATAATCATATCTAATTCATAATTAAGTCTGTTGACTGTTTCTTCCGTAGGATGAGGGTATTTAAGATTGAAATTATCTACCACTATTTTTTTTAAGTAAGATGCCTCATTATATCCCTCTGGTATAGGAAAATAAGGTAAGTGAAATTCGCCAAACTCAAAATCTACATTACAGCGCTCTGCAATCTTCAGACTATTAGTAAGCACTTCTTCCCGATTAGGAAATAAGGCTTGCATCTCCTCAGCATTTTTTAAATAAAATTCACTGCCGGGAAAACGCATCCGCCTTTCATTATTAACATTAGTCTGGGTCTGAATACATAAAAGTACATCATGAACCGCTGCATCATTTTTAGTTATGTAATGAATATCATTAGTAGCGACTACGGGAATACTTAGTTTATCACTGATTTCAAATAAAACTTTATTAACTAACTGTTCTTCCTTAATACCATGGTCTTGTACTTCCAAATAGAAGTTGTCCTTCCCAAATATCCCCTGATATAACTTAGCAGTTTCATAAGCTTCATCTATTTTACCGGCAATAATTAATTGCGGAATCTCCCCCGCGATACAGGCTGACAAAGCAATAAGACCTTCACTATATTTAGCTAATAATTCCCGGTCAACTCTAGGTTTATAATAAAAACCTTCCAGATAGGCATGACTTACTAATTGCACTAAATTTTGATAGCCAATTTCATTAGTGCATAATAATACCAGGTGATACTGGTCATCATCTAAACGCACTTCCCTATCAAAACGGGAACGTGTAGCTACATATACTTCACATCCTATGATAGGCTTAATGCCCTGCTTTTTCGCTTCACGGTAAAAATCAATTACTCCATATAAAACTCCATGGTCAGTAATAGCAATCGCCGGCATTTTTAATTCCGCCGCTTTTGCTACTAAGTCCCTTATCCGACATGCCCCATCTAATAAGCTAAATTCGGAGTGATTATGTAAATGTACAAAATTGCTGCTCATACTGTTCTCCCTAGTAAAAAACTTAAGTAACTACATGCAAAAGGAACCGTCCCCTTTGCATCTACTCCGAAACTTTGCAGGTAATACCCCCCGTTACTGATTGCAACTGGGCAAAAGTTATAGGTAAGACCGAACTTGCCGTACCCGCAGCCGCATAAACTACCTCGTAGCGTTTAAGACTTTCATCTAGATATATAGGCAGCTTAGTTTTAAGTCCAAAAGGACAAATACCCCCCGGGCTAAAACCAGTTACCGCTAAAACCTCCTCGGCGTTCGCCATGCTCGCCTTAGAGCCGACTAGTTCTTTAATTGCTTTGCTATTAATCCGGGAATCCCCGGTAGAAACAACCATAAGATAATCGTTGCTTTTAGTTTTAAACACCATGGACTTAGCAATTTGTCCTACTTCAGTGCCTAAAGCTTGAGCCGCTAAAACTGAAGTACTAGTATCAGCCTCAAACTCAATAATCGATAAATCAGGCGCATGGTTCGCCAAAAAGTTTCTCACCCTTTCAATGCCAGTCATCATACCCTAACTCCTTTTACAAATATCATCCTTATAATTATACATTAAAAAACCCGGTCATTGTTTAAACCGGGTTCTTATTATGGTTAAGTTTTTTTTGTTCCCTTAATCTCTTACTCATAATACCGCCTACACGTCCACAGGCTTCATTACTCAGTGATTCCCATCCATCTTTTTCAACTTGCTCCCATATACCTAGTTCTTTAGCAATTTCAATTTTTAATAAATCCTTAGCCGTAAGTTCTTTTTTCTTTTTCACTTTCGTTTTACTAATAAAAAAACACCTCCACCTAATCTAATTAGTTATTTTTAGAATAACCAAGTAGGGTAGAGATTATTTATTAAGCCTAAAATGTTTCACGTGAAACATCTGTTTTTGAAATTATATGTCATGGGGACGGGGGTTTTGACACACTTTTTTTGAATCGCGATATATAAAGAATGCGCAGTTATGAATTCAACACAGATTTACACTGATTGGTTAT
>CAZYLY010000123.1:0-5672 GCA_964648825.1 uncultured Syntrophomonadaceae bacterium | reverse complement strand
TGTCCTTTATTTAGCAATGTTGCTCCTGAATGACCAAAGTTCCTAACTTCGTACTCAGAACCGAGCATTCTTTGTAGTTGAGATGGATACGCATTTTCTTCTCTGTCATGCAATAAATATCCGTATGTAATACTGTTACCCACACAAGAAACCTTAATAGGGTTTGCGAATATAAAAAAACCTGCAAGTATATAAAATACAAATAATAATATCTTTTTCATTTCACTATTATTTCTATTCTTCAATATAAGGTCTTAATACATCAACCCACTTCAGGTATCCTGCACCCAAAAGATGCAAACCATCATTGCTGTATTTTAGGTCTATCTTACTTGTGTTAGGAATTGTCAGATACGAGAATAAATCTATATAAGTAACATCTTTTTCAATTGATAATTTCTCCAATTTAGAGTTTAAACATGGTATTTCAAGATATCTTTTGGTATGCCCCCCAAACATTCCAGTCTCATCGTTTAATGGTAATACACTTTGAACGTATATTTTTGTTGTAGGAGAATCTTTTTGAATTTTATCAACAATCTTTTCTATTCCGGAAAATATAGAATCTAACGTCGTTCCACGAGCTACATCATTTATACCAATCATCAAAAATATTTTGCTAGGCATACCATTTGTTATAGCATCCAGTCTATCAAATACGCCTTCGCATACATCGCCACTTATACCACGATTTTTGATATTAGGATTATTAAATAACTCGTGCCACTCCGCACCATTAGTAATACTATTTCCCAAGAACACAATATCAGTTGTATCAATCGGTAAAGCCTCAAACAATGACGCCCGCTGATAATAAAAGGTGGAATATTTATTGTTTTGTGAGTATAAGTTCGCTAAAACAAGTAGCAATGTAAGTATTGTTGCTCTAAATTTCATAGTAAAATATAATAATATTATTTTGCACAAAAATAAAAAAATAATAATATATCTTCGGCTATTAATAAAAGATATTACGCAGTATGTTGAAAGATATTATATAAATCACTATCAAATACAAAGTGATGGATTTCAATCCACCACTTTGTAAAATACCCTATTAAATAATATAATACTAGATTTAATATCCTGGTGTTTGCTCTAAAGCATCATCATTATCCAGCAATCCTTTGTCGAGAGGCCATAATAGTTTATGTGCTTCTGTAGCTTCATCAAGAATTGACACTCCATTAAAACTTGCTTGTTGTGTGAAAACTAATGGCTTGCCACCTTTTGTAAGTGTCATACGACGTATATCCCACCAGCGCTGTCCTTCCTGAACAAACTCTTTATCCTTTTCAGCAAGGATTGCAAGTTCATTAGCAGTAAAGTCGCCTGCTTCATAAGCAAACTCTGGTGCCCAATTTTCGCCATATGCACGTTCACGTACAATGTTTATATATTCTTCTACTTTTGCATTGTCACCTTCCATGTTGGCTATTTCAGCTAATGTTAGATAAACCCATGAAAGTCTGTAGAAAACCATATCACCAATCCATACACGTATACCGCTATTGTTAATAAGTCCGATATTCTTACGTACGTGAGTTCCTCTGTAGACGAGATTGCCTTCTCCATCTTTATTATATGCTGCAAGGAAAGTTGCATCACGGCGACTATCTTTAACATCAAATTTGTTAAATAATCCCTGAACATATTCATAACGTTGCATTGAACCTGCTCCTGCTACTTGTAACGGATCTACAAATAGAGTACCATCTTCTAAATAAGCGCTGTTAGCTGTCTGTCCTGTTCCAATATTGTAAACATACTGGCCAAATCCGTTTGTTGCTTCACCTTCAGCAAAACGAATAGCAAAAATTATTTCACTGTTTGCTTTATTCCTAGCGTCAAAAACATCTGCAAAATCATCTTGCATTCTTAGTCCATAATTGTTTACAACGTTCAAAAGGTGTTGTTTGGCAACTGTCAGGTCTGCTTGATTAGCACTGTTATTACCTGTGCTAACTTTAGAATTCCATAAGTATACCTCTCCAATAAGTGCTTCAGTTGCAGCTTTATTCCAGTAAACCTTACTGCCCATTCCATAAGGGTTAAAGCTGTTTACATTACCAAAGTAATCTAAAGATTTTTGCAAATCGCTTTTGATTTGTGCCATTACTTCAGCTGGTGTAGCACGTGGCAAATATAGCTTGGTTGGATCTAGTTCACCATCAATAACTTCAATGCCCAATCTTAAAGGAACACCTCCATAAATACGATATAGATCGAAATAGTAGAATGCTCTAATACCATGAACTATACCTAGGAAGTAGTTTTTCTTCGCTTCTCCAATATAGTCAGCATCAGTTACCCTTGCAATAAAAAGATTTAGATTTGTAATTCTTCCAAATAAATCTCCAAACTTTGAAACACCAGTGTTATTTGCGTCAAAGTTTTGACTCGCAATTGATCCTCCGGATACAGACGATCCGTCGCCACTGGTACCGGTAATGTAATGACCTCCTCTTAACTCACCAAATGTAATTGTATGTTGCCATGCTGCATCTCTCAAGTGTTTGTGAATGCCATCGATATATCCTTCAGCATGAGCTTCGGTTTTCCAATATGATTCACTTCCGTAATAGTCTATTGGACCAAGATCCAGTGAGTCGCTGCATGATGTGCTAGTTGCTGCAATAAGCAACATCAGCAAGCTCGAAAATATTGTTATTTTTGAAATCTTCATAATATTGAATTCTTCGTTTGTTGATTAAAATGTAACGTTAATACCAAAAAGTAAAGTTCTGGGTAGACCATATCCGGTACCACTTGCAACGCCAGCTCCATATGCTCTTTCAGGGTTAGCAACGGGTGCTGCTGTTAAGTAACCAAGGTTCTGACCTGTTACTGATACATTCATTGCTTGCATATATAGTTTATTAGCTATAGTTTGTGGTAATGAATATGAAAGAGATATTTCGCGGAATGCCAAGTAGTCTCCCTTATGAGCAAAAAGAGTAGATGAGCGATTTAAATTACCTGCACCTAATTGGTCTGCCCATACATAGCGTGGGTATTTTGCATTTGGATTTTCTGGTGTCCATGTGTTAAATACATCAGTGGTTGTATTATATGTACCCTGCATATTTCCTAGGAACCATGGTCTTGCGTTGTCATATGTCCAGAAATCTAAACCGAAGTCGAATCTTCCATATAATGTGAAATTTTTATATGTAAAGTTTGTATTGAAACCACCAGTCCATCGTGGAGTTGTGTTACCAATTTCAATACGATCAAAATTATCAATAACTCCATCTCCGTTAATGTCTCTCCATTTAGCATCACCTGGTTCAATTAGAATTGCATTTGCTTTTTGAGATGGAGTTAGTGCATTATAAGCAGCAGGTCCATACTGATATTTACCTTGATCATTTCCTGTTTGTACAACAAGATTGCCTGGTATTTCATCTACACTTTTATAGATACCGTCAAATTTGTAACCTACTAGAAGTCCAGGTTCTTGTCCTTCCTGGTAACCACCAACGAAGATAGTTTCGGTACCATTACCGGTATATATTTGAGATCCACCCTGACGATTTCTTTCCAATCCGTTATCTGGTAGAGAAACAATAATATTCTTGTTGTAAGTGATATTACCACTCATATTCCAGTTAAAGTCTTCAGTCTTAAGAATTCTTCCTGAAAGTTCTAATTCAATACCTTTATTCTGAAATTCACCATTGTTGTTAGTGATAGAAGAGAAACCTGTTGTAGATGGTAATGCAAATGCAGCATATTTATCCATTGTTAAACGGTTGTAGTATGTTAGATTTGCATTTAATCTGTTCTCGAAGAAACTAACATCAACACCTACCTCAAAAGTACGGGTCTTTTCCCATCTTAAAGCCGGATTAGGAAGTGCACCAATTAAGAAACCTGTGCGACCGTTATATGTTTGAGGACTATAAGATCCTTGCAAAGTATAAGCTCCAATTCCACTGGCGTTACCATTTAAACCAAAGCTTGTGCGTAATTTACCAAACGAAAGAGCTGGCAGGTTTTCCTTAACAAAATCTTCATATCCAAAAATCCATCCTGCTGACATACCAGGGAAGAAACCCCAACGGTTATCTCCTAATAATGAAGAGTAACCATCATGACGGAATACAGCTGAAAGAAGATATTTGCCTAAATAATCGTAGTTGGCACGGCCAAAATATGATAAAATACGATATTGTGAATGATATGAATCAATACCACGCATATTCTCTCCATTGTCAGTTAACCCCAAATCCCAGAAGTCGTCTGTGGGAGCATTTCTACCAGATGCACTGAAACCTTTATTATGTCTGTCAAAATACTCCATACCCAGAAGAACGCTAACATCATGCTTTCCTGCAAGAAGTTTATTGTAGTTTAATGTAGCATTATAAGTCTGAGATATACTTCTATCAAAGCTTGCCGAAGTGCTTCTGGTTCTGTTCCATTTACCTGGTGAAGTTTCATAATCACGGTTGAATGACTCGTAAAAACCTTCGTCGTAGTACCATTGCGCTGATGCTCTTGCAGTAAAATCTCTAAGGAATTTTGCTTCAAAAGACTGAATCATTGTAAATTTATCAGTTTGGTTATCTCTCATAAATCTATGAGCCTGGTATGATTGGTTACCATCGCTAGAGTTTGCACCAAGCAACATGTTTCCATCTTCGTCCTCAAAACGTGCTGTAGGAGGAATAGATTGGATACGTCCGAAATAGTTGGCCTCACTAGTTTGTGTTGGAGGCATTGAGTTCCAGTCGGCACGGTTGTAGTTGAAGTTCGACTTGCTTGTAAGCCAATCAGTAACCTTATAGCTGCCATTTAAAACAAAACTTAATCTTTCATAGAAAGATGTGATTGGCAGACCTTCAGAATGGTTGTATCCAATACCTGCATAATATGTACCTCTATCATTACCACCCGACATGTTTACGTTATAATCTTGTGTAAATGATGGATCAACAAAGCTGTATTTTGCTATGTCTGTCTCTCTGTAAATTAAAGTATTGTTTGAGTTTATAGGGTCAGTCATACTTCTCCAGCCTTTATCCAGGAGAAATTTGTTGTCGTCGTTTAAACTCATGATATTCCATACCATTCTGTCATTATATACATTTCCAGTTCCAAAAGGAGTAGCCGCATTAAGGTTAGCTTTTGGTGCCCAAGGTGTATTGTTGTATGCATTTCTCTGAAATGTAATATAATCTTCAACACCCAAGAAAGTGTATGGATTATTTACATAGTTGAATCCTAATTTTGCAGAGAAGTTTAATGCTCGTTGTCCAGCCTTACCACTCTTAGTAGTAACAAGTATTACACCATTACTAGCGCGAGCTCCATAAAGAGCAGTTGCTCCTGCATCTTTAAGTACCTCCATTGATTCAATGTCTGCAGGGTTTATATCACTTAAGCTTGACCTTAACTGACCATCAACCATAACAAGTGGTGAACCAGATCCATCAAGGTTTGTTCCCCCACGTAATACAATTTGAGGAGTTGATCCCGGATTTCCTGATGATTGAATAACTCTAAGTCCCGAAACAGCACCAGATAGTGCTTGAGCAGGGTTTGAGTAAACACCCACAGTTAAAGTTTCTTCCGATACCTTAGCAATAGAGTTAGTAACTTTACTACGTATCTGTTTACCACCATATCCCGTAACAACAACTTCTTCAAGTAGTTCTACGTCTTCA
>CAZYLY010000122.1:0-5710 GCA_964648825.1 uncultured Syntrophomonadaceae bacterium | reverse complement strand
TTGCTTCTTCTCCAACTGCTAACACTCTACCTGAATCACTTTGTATAGCAACTACGGATGGTTCTGTAATGACTACCCCTTTTCCTTTTATATGCACTAAAGTATTCGCTGTACCTAAATCTATACCCATATCTTTTCCAAACAATTTCTGTATCCTCCTTAATAATCAAATAAGGTCTTTAGCTTTAAGACTAACATAACAATTGTCACCAATAATAATATGATCGACAAGCTCTATCCCCATAATGTCGCCAGCATCTTTTAATCTTTTAGTTATCTTAACATCCTCGGGACTAGGTGCAGGGTCACCACTGGGATGATTATGTACTAAAATAAGCGCTGCCGCACTTTTCTTAACCGCCATTTTAAAAACTTCGCGCGGATGAACTATCGAACTACTTAAATCTCCAATCGAAATATCCTCCATAGATATTAAACCATTTTTACGGTCAAGATATAACACCCTAAAATATTCCTTATCAAAATAACGCATTTCCTCCATAACTAAATTTTTAACATCATCAGGTGATTTTATATAATTTTTAAAATGCGTACTAGTCGCTAATCTCTTCCCTAATTCAAAGGCCGCCTTTATCTGTACTGCTTTAGCCGGCCCAATCCCTGGTTGTTCCTGCAATTCCTCCACACTAGCTCCCATTAATTCCCGCAAAGTCCCATACTCTTTTAATAAATTATTAGCCAGTTCTATAGCGTTCATTTTTTTAGTGCCAGAACCTAATATAATAGCGATTAATTCTATTTCACTTAAACTTGCTTCCCCTTGATTAAGCAGCCTTTCGCGGGGACGCATATTTAAAGGCATATCCTTAATAATTACATTATACTCCCCCATAACCTATCCCCCTAGTATATTTATCCCCTGGGCCCTTAACATTAAATATAACCTACTGATGGGTAACCCTACCACATTAAAATAGCAACCTTCAATTTTTTCAATTAATAAAGCCCCCCGCCCCTGGATAGCGTAAGCCCCGGCCTTACCAAACGGCTCTCCAGTCGCTATATAAGCATTTATTTCTGCAATAGTTAAG
Source organism: uncultured Syntrophomonadaceae bacterium (assembly GCA_964648825.1). Classification (GTDB taxonomy): domain Bacteria; phylum Bacillota; class Syntrophomonadia; order Syntrophomonadales; family Syntrophomonadaceae; genus JAAYRQ01. The sequence goes on along the minus strand of CAZYLY010000122.1, from coordinate 4,658 downwards.
GGTCTAAAATAAACTAGAGTTTTTTCTACTTGCACTTCCAGATAACTAGTAGCAGTATTATTAAGACAAAGGGCAGTCATTACTAGATGAGTTTTACCGCTTAATAAGCTTAAAAATTCACCAGCTTCCTTCTCATCAGTCGGTTTTCCTAAAATTTTATTATTACAAACTACTATAGTATCAGCAGCGATAATAATGCTATTTGGAACATCTTTTTCTACCGCTACCGCCTTAGTCTTAGCTAATCTAGCTACCGCCTTTTCGGGAGACTCATTAGGATAGATATATTCACTTACAGGGGCTGCCATTTGCTTGTAATCTAACCCTAACAGATCCAACAAATCTCGGCGACGGGGCGATGTAGAAGCTAACACAATAGTTTTCAATTATTTACCCTCATAAATTATAATCTTCTATATATCATATAAGCTATTATTAAGCCTAAAATAGTAAACAAGTTTATATGTAACATAAAACCAAAAGTTAAAGTAAAAACTTTTAAATCTAACATAAAAGTTGGTAAGCCTATGCTTTGAGTACGACCTAATTCTGCTAATGCCGGCCATAACCTAACTATAGCGTCTCCTATCCAGCCTCCAATAATTCCTCCCAAAACTAATAATAATAATAAAAGTTGCCATCCGGGATAGGTACGAGATTTAGTCACAATTTGTCCTCCACAAGAGACATTTTTTAAAGTTTAGCATTAGTCTACGCTAAAGACAAGATAAGCAAAAACGCTAAAAGCTCTCCTAAGAGAGCTTTACCACATTTACTAGCAAGAATATAACTTTATTTATTCAAGGCTAAATTAAAACTTAATACTTCTAAATGTACAGATAAATCTACATTTCTTAAGATAACTTTATCGGGAACTCTTAAAACTCGCGGGGAAAAATTAAGTATAGCTTGTACGCCTACCGCAATTAATTGATCAGTTACATCCTGGGCCGCCTGTGCTGGTACCGTAATCACCCCTAGATTAATATTCTTTTCTTTCACTCTATCTGCAAGTATTTCAAAAGGTTCCACGGTTAAATTATCTAATTTAGTGCCGATCTTGTTTTCATCTACATCTAAAACGGCTCCTATGGAAAAACCACGCTCCGTAAATCCTTGGTATAGCGCTAAAGCCTGACCCAGCTTTCCAGCACCTATAATGGCTATACTCCAACGCCTATCTAGTCCCAATATTTTAATTAGATGACCATATAATTCATCGACACTATAACCTACCCCGCGAGTTCCAAACTCACCAAAATAGGCTAAATCTTTTCTCACTTGAGCGGAGCTTACCCCGACGCCGTGTGCTATATCGCCGGATGATACAGTTTCTATGTTCTCATTAATTAATTGAAATAGATACCGAGAATATACCGAAAGACGCATTACTGTCGCCTCGGGTATTCTAAAAGCTTTCAAACCCCCCACTCCTTTTCCAAATTACGCTTTAGTTTATTTTAACATTTAGTGAAAAGGTTAGCGATGTTTTTATGCAAATTTTTCATAAATCATCAAATTTATATAAGTCTTAACAAAAATTAAAGGGGATTAAACCAACGTCTGGCCCTATCTATAACATAAAATGAGCCGCATATTAATAAATATTCTTCTGCAGATAATTGTTTTAGAGAGTATTCTACCGCTTGTTCAATATTTTCTATGGCCATAACCGTTTTAGCAGGATAGAGTTCCCGCCAAATTTTTTCTAAACGTTGCCAGTTTTCCCCCCGCCTACCCTCTGGTCTAGTAATAACACCCCTATTAGTATTATCCCCAAAATTTTGTAAAATACCAAGCGCATCTTTCTCATCTACTATGCCGCATAAGAGTAATTTGGGTTTATTAGGTAATAAATTATTCAAGGCCTTATTTAGAGCTTGGGCACCATGCGGATTATGAGCCACATCAGCTATTACTAAGGGAGTTTCGTTAATTACCTCTAAACGCCCCCCGATGTGTAAATGAGCCAAAGCAGTTATTATGTTTTCCTTCGCAATCCGGTATTTCTTTTCTTTAAGTATTTCAATAGCAGTTAAAGCCGTAGCTAAATTATCTAGTTGATAATCCCCCGCCAAGGAATAATATACTTGTTCTAGTTTTAAGGATCGCCCTTTTATATCTACATCATAACCTATTAATCCTCGCGGTTTAGCATTAAAAACCTTAGTCATTTCACTTTTATATATAGGGGCTTGTTCCTGCTGAGCCTTTTTTTCTATAACTTTATACGCTTCCCCACTCAATTCACCTACTACAACTGGTATCCCACTTTTTATAATACCAGCTTTATTATGTGCCACTTTAGCAACCGTATTCCCCAAAAACTCTGTATGGTCTAAATCTATACTAGTAATAATACTTACTTCTGGGTTAATTACATTAGTTGAATCATATAATCCTCCCATACCGACTTCCATTACAACTATATCTACATTGCTATCACTAAACCAGGCAAAAGCAATAGCCGTCAAAAGTTCGAACTCGGTAGGCCTTACTGTATCATTAGGAAAATTTACTTTAATAATCTTTTCAATGGTTTCAATATATTGTTTAAGCTCAAGGGCAGTTATCATTTCCCCATCAATAGTAAAGCGTTCCCGATAAGAATGAATATGGGGAGAAGTAAATCTCCCCACCTTATAACCAGCCGTACTAAGAATATGAGCAACAATAAGCGAAGTCGAACCCTTACCATTAGTCCCGCATATATGAACATATTTAAGCTTCTGGTGAGGATTGCCCATAACCTGAAGTAAAGTATTAATCCTTTCCAGTCCCGGTCTACTACCTAAGGAAGTTAAATTATATAAGTGTTCTTGGGTTAGCTTTTCAAAATTAGTATCCGTTGCTCTATACCTTCCTTTTTAAGTTGTGCCTCCGTAGCCTTAGCTTTTTCCTTTTCAATTACCTCTTGCGGAGCTCGGGAAATAAAACTTTCATTGTTCAGCTTAGCTGAAGCCTTATTAAACTCCTCTACAGCATTTTTAAAATCCTTTTCTAAACGGGTTATTTCCTTTTCGACATCAATCACCCCTTCTAAGGGTACAAAGATTTCTACTAGGGGCGTATGAGCCGATAACGCCTGTTTAGGTTTCTGGGCTAGGCTATCCAAAATACTTATTGCCTTAACATTAGCCATCGCCTCTATATAAGACTTATTTTGCATGAACATATCTTTTTTAGTTGTATCACGCATAACGGCTAAAACTTCAATTTTAGCCCCTGGGTTAATATTAAATTCCGCCCGTATATTTCTTATCGCCCTTATAACCTGCATTATATTCTGCATAGATTCTATAGCTTCAGCCCCGACCTTGTCATCATCGCCGCTAGGCCAATTATCGAGCATAATAGTCTCATTATGCCCAGGCAAATACTGATAAATCTCTTCAGTAATAAAAGGCATAAAAGGATGAAGTAATCTTAAAATATCGCTTAAAACATCATGTAGCACATTTTGCACGACTAGCTTTTCCCGGGGATTAACTGGTCTAAATAAACGCGGCTTAGCAAGTTCTATATACCAATCGCAAAACTCATCCCATATAAACTCATAAAGCTTCTTAGCCGCCTCTCCACAGTCATACTGTTCGAGTAATCTAGTTACTTCAATAGCCGTTTCATTTAAACGCGAAATAATAAAACGATCCACTAAAGTTAATTCCTTAGTTGCAACCTCTATTTTTTCATACCCAGTTAAATTCATTAAAACAAAACGGGAGGCATTCCAAATTTTATTAGCAAAATTACGAGTATTCTCCACCTTATCCCAGTGGAATCTCACATCATTACCAGGAGTAACTCCCGTAATGAGGGATACCCTTAAAGTATCAGCCCCGTATTTATCGATAACCTCAATCGGATCAATACCGTTGCCTAAAGACTTGCTCATTTTCCGCCCTTGTCCATCTAAAATCAGCCCATGAATATTAACATCATGAAAAGGCTTTTCATTCATATTTTCTAATCCAGAAAAAATCATTCTAGCTACCCAGAAAAAGATAATATCTCGTCCAGTCACTAAAACACTAGTCGGATAAAAGTATTTTAATTCCTTAGTATCTTCCGGCCAACCTAAAGTCGAAAACGGCCACAAAGCACTAGAAAACCAAGTATCTAATACATCCTCATCTTGTCTTAAATTAGTAGAATTACATTTACTACATGCAGTCGGATCAGTTTTACTGCAAATAACTTCCCCGCAATCATCACAATACCAAACCGGAATACGATGTCCCCACCATAATTGCCGCGAAATGCACCAATCACGAATATTTTCCATCCAATTAGTATATATCTTAGTAAATCTCGCTGGAATAAAGTTAATGTCCCCTGCCACGACCGCTTTAATCGCCGGCTCCGCTAAAGGCTGCATTTTTACAAACCATTGCTTAGAAATCATAGGTTCAATAATAGTTTCGCAACGCTGACAATGTCCTACTGCGTGCTGATGGTCTTCCACCTTAGCTAAAAAACCTTCTTCCTTAAGATCATTTACTACTTTTTCCCGGCAGACTTTACGGTCTAAACCCGCATATCTACCGGCATTTTCATTCATAATAGCATGTTCATCCATGATGCGAATCTGTTCCAAATTATGTCTTAAGCCCATATCAAAATCATTCGGGTCATGAGCCGGAGTTACCTTAACCGCC
>CAZYLY010000121.1:0-5789 GCA_964648825.1 uncultured Syntrophomonadaceae bacterium | reverse complement strand
CAAGATTACCCTGACACCTGGTTGTGGGAATTAGAAAAAAAGAATATTACTGAAAGCTTAACCGCTTTATTAGCGGCTGAATTACAACGTACTACCCTTATTCCTTATCAGCTAGAATGGCGGTTTGGTTTTAAAGAACCCTTTTATATTGAAAATGAAGGGAAAAAGTACTTTTTTAAGGGTATTATCGACCGAATTGATACTGATAATGAGGGGCATTTCGCTATTTATGATTATAAAGAGACTGCTTATATGTCACGCCAAGATATTATTGAGGCTAGGGAGCTGCAATTACCAGTATATATTATGGCGGCGGGGAAATTGCTGGGTGAAGTAATCGGAACTTCTTATATAGAGATAAAAAATGGGAAACCCAAGCACTTTTTTTATCAGCAGGACTACAGACAACAACTAGGCTTAGGGAGAGCAACTACTAAGGGATTTAATAATGAAGAATGGGAGCTTTGGCTGGAGCAAGTCAAGGCACAAATTAGCCAGTATATAGACAAGATTAAGCAGGGGCAATTCCCTCCGGTGCCTTATAGCTGTACTTATTGCCATTTACAAGCAATTTGCTTATATAAACCGTCAAGAAGTAGAAAAAAGCTGTGGGAAGGGGCGGGTGCCTAATGAATTTAACTACGGAACAATTAACTGCGGTTATTAATAATGATAAATCTATATGTGTATCTGCGGGAGCTGGATCTGGTAAGACTAGGGTTTTAGTCGAAAAGTTTTGGCAGTTGATTGAATCAGGTATGGCTATAGATGAAATCCTTGCGGTTACTTTTACGCGTAAAGCGGCCCGGGAGTTAATACAAAGGATTAGGGAACAAATAGAAAAAAGCGGTCTAAGTTATGAAAAGAAACGCGCTATTAAGGAAGAATTGAGCCGGGCCTGGATAGGTACTATAGATAGCATTTGTACTAGAATAATAAGGGATTATCCTTTAGAAACTGATATTGAGCCTCATTTCAACATTGCTGATGAAATGACTATAAGACAATTAGAATATGATGCGGCAAGAAATATTTTACTAGACGCTATAAAGCAGGGGGAACCACAGGTACTAGCCTATGTGGAATTATTCGGTTATGAGGCCGCTTTAGGTGATTTGTTAACCTTGTTAGGCATCATTAAAAGTAAAGGGTTAAGTGTAGACAGATTGCGTAATCTTACGGAGGATAGCATTACCAAAGTTACTAGTAAATTAGCTGGGATAGTAGAAGATATTACTATTATTTATGATGAAATACTCAACCTGCAATCTGGTATAGATGCCAAAACTATTACGTATAAGAATATTGAACAAATGGCGATTAATAGGGAGGTATGGTTAAACGCTGTCAATAATATAGGAGAACTTAACCCCCAAGAAAATGATGAGGAAGTTTTAAGAATTCTGCAAAGCTTCGGCAAAGGCAATGTATCAAAACTAGTAAAAGATTCCCTAATCAAGTTAAAAGAATTGTTACAGCTATTAGAAGCTATCATTATTGATAACCAAAATAGGGCATATATTAATACCTTGTTTACTTTAACCGAAAAAATGATTGCCCTGATTAATCTTAAAAAAAGCCAGGAAAACCTAATGGAATATACAGATTTAGAAGATAAGGCGATAAATTTGCTAAAAGGTTATCCAGATATTTTGCAACAGTATCAAAGCCAGTTTAAACACATAATGGTGGATGAGTTTCAAGATACTAATTATCGCCAAGTAGAGTTAATAGAATTACTTAGTAACAATTATGAACAACATGTATTTGCAGTGGGAGACCCTAAACAATCAATTTATCGCTTCCGAGGCGCTGAAGTAGCGCTTTTCGGTGCAACTAGCACTAGAGTAGAAAATATAGGAGGCTTAAATCATACCCTTAACTGTAATTTTAGAACCCGCCAGAGCTTAATGGATTTTATAAATGATATGTCCCTACACTTCATGCAAGATAGCCAAGAATTTGAATTCCAGCCGTTAGGAGCGGCTCGGACAGGGGAAATGGCAAATGATGTGGAACTACATTTAATTAAACAAGAGGCTGATTCGGAACTGCCCACCGAGGAAACAGAAATTCGCTTTTTAGCCAAACGGATTGTAGAAATGGTAAGTCAAGGGGAAAGATTAGTATATAAGAAGACTGGCGATGAAGAGGTGTTAAGCCCGATTCAATTTGCCGATATGGCTATACTGGTGCAAAAATCGAAAACTATGGATGTATGGACCTCAGTATTTCGGGAGTATGATATTCCTTTTTATATAGTCGGAAGCCATGGCTTTTTCTTTACTGAAGAAGTAAATAATATAATCTTATTACTCCAGGTCTTAGATAACTCTTGGGATGAAATAGCCATTACAGGCTTACTAAGATCGGCTATGTTCGGTGTTTCCGATGAGGCTTTATGGTTAATGAAACAAAAATATAATTCCATTTATGCGGGGTTATTTAACCGGGAAGGTTTAGAAAATGTAATAAAACCGGCCGATTATGCTGCCCTTACTTTAGCCTGTAATCTAATAACTAATTTAAATCATAATAAAGTGCGCTTAAGTATAGAGGAAATAATTAAACAAATATTAATTACTACCCAATATGAACTATTCCTAGCGGTACAACCCCAAGGGGAACAAAAGTTAGCTAATATTAAAAAGTTACTAGCTATCGCTCAAAATTACAGTCTGGAAACTACTAATGTAATTAAGGAATTCCTCCACTATGTAACTATATCTAAGGTAAGCTCGAGTATGGATGAGCAGCAAGCCTCTGTGGATACAGAAACTAGCAATAGTGTGAAAATAATGACTATACATCAAGCGAAAGGCTTAGAATTCCCCTTAGTAATCATACCCCACTTACATCAACAATTTAATATTACCGATGCTACAGATAAATTAGTATTTAACAGCCAAAACGGAGTTTTCCTGCGTACTGAACCTAAAAGTTATTTGCGTCAGCTAGCAGAAGAACGGGAAAGGTATCTAATCATAGAAGAATACAAGAGGATATTTTATGTTGCCAAAACTAGGGCTTGTGATTACTTACTCTTATCCGGCGCTTATCAAACTAAAACAGAAGGTAACACTACTAGCGTTAGTGCACGAAAAAATAGTTGGCTTAACTGGTTATTAGAATATTTTCAGGCGGAAACTGAGCCGCTCGCAGAAGCTATTAGTAAACCTGGGATTCAGGTCTATACTTATACGCAAAATGAAGATTTATTTTTTACTGGTGTAAAATTACAAGAAAAAGACTTGGAGCAAGATCCTTCTGTCTTAAGCCGGTACGCATTTAGTTATGCAGGTGATTATGGGCAAAATGAGTATGTATCGGCAACTAAATTAATCGATTATCAGTTTTGTCCTTTTTATGCTTATTTAAGATATGGGAATTCTAGAAATTGGTCGCTTATTTCTAACAGTGAACTTAAACTAAGTAGGCTTGATGCTGCTGGCATAGGTACTATAATACATAAAGTTATAGAAGAATGTGACAGCTTAAGCCAGGCCCAAAATAAATTAGAGGAAATTTTAGGAGAAAACGTTTTACATACTGCGGGAGATGAATTGCAAGATATGTACCTAATGTTAGAAAATTATTATAATAATGACCTAATAAAAGAGTTTTATGATAAGGGGGGGTTACTAAAAGAAGTACCTTTTTTAGCTAAGATTAATCATCAACAATATATTAATGGATTTATTGACCAATTATATATTAGGGATGATGCTTGTCATATTATCGATATAAAAAGCGGTGAATATGAAAAAACAAAACATGAAGGTTATGAATTGCAGCTTAATTTATATCAATTAGCCTTAAATAAGATCTTATCAGCCCAGTCAACTGAAAAATTAGTTATGTATTTATCTGATGCCCAAGTTAAAGAGGTCGGGGAGCGGGAAATAGATTTTACTATAAAAACTAATCCTAACCCCGTGAAAACACATCTTTGTGAATCTTGTGATTATAAGTATATCTGCTTTCCAGGGGAGGATTAATATATGTCCGCTATTTATTTAGGTGTAGGAGTGTTAATCGGGTTAATTGGAGGAAGCTTATTAGCTTGGCTGCTAACTAAGCATAAATTTGAGGGAACCAAGACAAAACTTATTTTACATATAGAATTATTGGAGGAAAAGGTACAGGAAAGGGAAGCCCGCCTAAAACAGCTGGAGCAAGAGGTTAAAGAATTACGGGAAACCGAGTTAAAATTCACCCAGGAATGCACCCGGCTAAATACTCAGTTAATAGCAGAAAGAAAAACTTATGAAGAAAAAATCACCTTATTAAACGATGCCGGAGTTAAATTGGCGGATACATTTAAAGCCTTATCAGCCGAAGCATTACAGACTAATAATCAATCATTTTTAGAGTTAGCTAAAACAACTCTAGAAAAATATCAATCTGGGGCTAGGCATGATTTAGAAATGCGCCAAAATGCTATAGACCAATTAATTGTACCCTTAAAAGAATCCTTGCAAAAGGTAGACGGCAAAATAGCAGAGCTTGAAAGAGCTCGTCTATCAGCTTATTCTAGCCTAACCGAGCAAGTGAAAAATATGACTAACCAACAAGCCTTATTAAATAATGAAACCTCAAATTTAGTTAAAGCATTACGTGCTCCCCAAGTACGAGGGAGGTGGGGAGAAATACAACTAAAACGAGTTGTAGAAATAGCTGGAATGGTTGAGTATTGTGATTTCACTCTCCAAGAAACAGCCGCCACCGAAGAGGGTAAATTAAGACCTGATATGGTAGTAAAACTTCCGAATAATAAAAATATCGTAGTGGACTCTAAAACACCACTAATGGCATATTTGGAAGCGACAGAAGCTAAAGATGATGAGACCAGGGAAAATTATTTAAAAGAACATGCCAAACAAGTTAAGACCCATATAAATCAGCTGGCTGCTAAAAGCTATTGGGATCAATTTAAACCGGCCCCAGAATTTGTGGTCTTGTTTTTGCCGGGGGAAGCATTTTTCAGTGCTGCTCTGGAAAAGGATCCCGCCTTAATCGAATATGGTTCAAATCAGCAAGTTATTTTAGCAACACCAACTACTTTAATAGCTTTGTTAAGAGCAGTTGCCTATGGTTGGCGACAAGAACAACTTGCTGAAAACGCTCAAGTTATCAGCGAATTAGGGGCTAACCTTTATTCCAGGCTAGCGACCTTAACGGGACATTTTAATGATTTGGGCAAAAGTATTGCTCGTACAGTGCAAATATATAACAACACTGTAGGTTCCTACGAAAGTCGGGTTTTAGTATCGGCCCGTAAGTTTAAAGAATTAGGAGCCGCAGGAGGGGAAGATATAATTTATTTAGATGTTATTGAGCAGCATCCTAGAAATATAAGCATTGGACAAGAAGACTGAAAATATTGAAAATAATTTTAAAAAGTAGTAATATTAAAAGACGGCTCGAATATAATGTTATTACGGAAAGGGGTGCAACCTAATTGGATTACAAATTAATCGATGAGATTCTTCGAGAAATTGGGCTAGAACATATCGAAGAACATGAAAACGAGGACCAATAAGAAGGCCATTTAGTTCACACTAAATGGCCTTTAAACTTTTTAATTCACCTTATCCTCATCAGATTTAGCTTCTTTTAATAAATCGGAAACAGTTACAAAAGTATAGCCCTGCTTTTTCAGATTTTCGATAATAACTGGAAGGGCTTCGGTAGTTTGCTTACAAGTGTCACTGGCATGCATCAAAATAATATCACCGGGGTGGACTTTTTTAGTAACTCTTTCGATTATTGTACTTACCCCTGGGTTC
>CAZYLY010000120.1:0-5816 GCA_964648825.1 uncultured Syntrophomonadaceae bacterium | reverse complement strand
AGCTAACATCATAGTATTTATTACTAAATAATCCGAACTGCCTCTGCCTAACAACATAAAACTGATAAAGGCTCCCACCATCATAAGCATAGCCGCATATAAAATGTTAGCCCGCTGCACCTGGGCCGGCAAATTACGCATAATAATTAAAGCTGTAATATAAGGCACCGCCCAATACCAGGTTACTAAGCCCTGCAGATGTTCAAAAGCTGGATTAATAACCTGATACATAAGTCCGGAATTTATAGTAATAATGAATATGAATAAAGATAATAGTAAGAGTGGTTTTTGAATGCTCGAGTAAGTTTGGTTAACCGTTTTCTCCCTCGAACCCTCTGTATTTACCTTAGTAGGTAAAATATACAAAAAGACCATTCCAACTAGCAGGAATAAGAGTGAAAAGCTTAGTCCAAGATAGGCTGATACATTTACAGCTATTATATTAACAGTGATCATTAAAAGATTGGAATAGATAAGAACATCAGCACAAGATTTCAGGCGTTCATTCTTAGGGGTATAAGCCTTTAAAAAATATCCCCAGGATGCTACCGCACAACCGCTGGAATAACCACTAATTACTAAACCCAGCATCCACCAGGGTGAAGGATTAAGAAAAAAAGGTCCGGCCGCAATAAAACATAAGGCCATAGAGCTGAGCATAGTTTTTTTAGCCGCCCTTAATGTTTTTGCCCAGAAACCGCAGCTTATCAAGCCTAGAAAATGCACTAAAATCGTTATTAATATGTAATCTAAGCCCTTGATGCCCTGTAAATCTATAAGAGCATAAAAGGTTTGCCCTTGAAATAGAAAACTAAGTAAATGGGTAAATAAAAAAGAAAATGCCACAATGGAAATTAACCTTGGGTTTTTTAGTATCCTATTCATTCCTTAGTACCCTTCACACTTTCTCCTCGGTTATATATATTAAGGAGACGATAAGTAGTATGCCCGCCTCCTTAAGATCCCTCGTATATTAATTAACCTTATTTTTAATCTCTGCGATTAATTCCGCTAAAAATTCGGTTCCGCTTTTAGCGCCTAAGTCTCCTTTTTTGCGATGCCTTACTGCTACTAAACCATCTTCCATTTCCTTATCCCCTACTACTAATAAATAAGGAATCTTTTGCAGTTGTCCTTCCCTTATTTTATAGCCGACTTTCTCACTTCTAATGTCAGCTTCAGCTCGGATGTTGTTTTCTTTTAGCATCTCAACTACTTCTAAGGCATAATCATGATGCCTTTCAGCAATCGGCAGTACCCGTACTTGTACCGGGGCTAACCAAGTAGGAAAAGCACCGGCAAAATGCTCAGTTAATATACCGATAAATCTTTCAATACTACCGTAAATAACCCGGTGTATCATAGCGGGACGATGTTTTTCCCCATCCTCACCAACATAAGTTAGGTCAAATTTCTCCGGCATCTGGAAATCTAATTGAATAGTACCGCACTGCCAAGTCCTATCTAGCGAATCTTGTAAATGAAAATCTATTTTTGGCCCATAAAAAGCCCCATCACCTTCATTAATTTTGTACTCCAGACCCTTTTCATCTAACGCTTTAATTAAAGCATTAGTAGCCATTTCCCACATTTCCTCAGCACCCATGGATTTTTCCGGGCGGGTGGATAATTCCACATGATAGGGAAAGCCAAACAGGGTATAGAATTTATCGACTAAATCAATTACATTTTTAATTTCCTCAATTATTTGTTCCGGTAACATAAATATATGGGCATCATCTTGGGTAAATGAACGCACCCGCATTAAACCATGTAATACCCCTGATAGTTCGTGGCGATGTACTAAACCCATCTCCCCTACTCTTATCGGCAGCTCCTTATAACTATGCAGGTTTTGCTTATAAACCAGCATCCCTCCAGGGCAATTCATAGGCTTAACCGCATAATCTAGTTCATCTATTTTTGTAAAATACATATTTTCTTGGTAATGATCCCAATGCCCCGATCTTTCCCATAATTCCTGATTAAGAATTATAGGAGTTCGTATTTCATCATATCCGGCTTTGGCATGTTCTTCCCGCCAGAACTTTTCCAATTCATTACGTAAAACCATACCCTTCGGTAAAAAGAAGGGAAAACCAGGCCCTTCATCAAGCAGTACAAATAAGCCTAACTCCTTGCCTAGCTTACGATGATCCCTTTTTTTAGCTTCCTCCAACTTATTAATATAATCATCTAATTCCGCTTGGGTGGGGAATGAAGTAGCATAAACCCTTTGCAACATAGGGTTGTCCTCTCTGCCCCGCCAGTAAGCACCTGCTAAACTCATTAATTTGAAGTTTTTCACCTTCCCCGTTGAAGGAAGATGAGGGCCGGCACATAAATCTGTAAATTCCCCTTGCTTATACATACTAATAACCGCATCCTCGGGTAAATCTTTAATTAGCTCCACCTTATAGAGTTCATTAGTATCAGCAAAATATTTAATCGCATCATCACGTAATAATTCCTGCCTTATTACCGGATAATCAGCCTTAATAATATTCTGCATTTCCTCTTCAATTAAAGCAAAATCATCGGGAGTAAAAGTATGGTCACTATCAAAATCATAATAAAAGCCCTTATCAATAGCAGGACCAATTGCTAAAGAAGTATTCGGCCATAACCTTTTTACTGCTTGGGCTAATATATGAGCGGAAGTATGGCGATAAACATCCTTCCCCCTCATATCTTCAAAATCCAAGATTTCTAGAGTACCATCTTCAAAAATTTCCTTATTTAAATCAGTTAACTTATCATTAAATATGGCTAATACAGCTTTTTTAGCTAATTTAGAACTAATGCTTTCCGCAATTTGCATCAAAGTAATCCCTTCTGGGTATTCACGTTTAGAGCCGTCCTTTAAGTTAATATTTATCATAATAATGCCTCCTTAAAAATACCTTATATCACACAGGGAAGAAATACAAGAAGGCTAATTGAACTAATCCGATAATAAAACCGAGAACCCCTCCCAGTATTTCTATAAATCTTAATTCCGTTGAAGATATACCAGTTATCATCTGCTCTAATTCGTCTAAATCAAAAGCATTAATTTTTTCCTCTACTAAAGCACTAACTTGTACTTCATCATTAGCATAATCCCGCGCGGATTCGACCACTTGTCTAATTATATTAGGTGCTTCCTGACGTAACATTTTATCCAGATTATCCGCAATAAGCTTAGTTATTTTACTCGGTAAAATGGGTGGGATAATCGTAGTAATCCGCGCTTTGAAAATCGTACTTATTTTTTCTATTATCTTAGCTCGCGTTTCCGGGGTATCTACCTGGTCAAACAATTCATCAATCGATAATAACTGTTCCTCCACTAAGTCTCCAATACTTATAGCAATATCAGCTTGTCTCTTAGGAAGTAACCCCTGCAAACGAAAAAAGCCTAAATTTATAGGCTTTTTCGGCCAAAATAGCAGCTTAATTGCTACTACATTAGTAATATAACCAATCAAAGCACTAACAACTGGAATAATAACTATTCTAGCTAACATAATATCACCTTACTATGAACATTTACACCTTCATTTAATAATAAAAAGAATAACAAATATTAAATAATACCGCAATAAAATAAGGAATAATGCCTACTAGTTTAATTTTTACCTAATTCACTTTCCTTTAAATATTTATAGCAATGTTCACAACCATTACAAATACTTATTTTTTCCGCAAAAACAGTACGGATAACCTCCACTGCCTCACAATTCGCGTATTCATCCACATTGTGCAATATAATCTTGCGGGGAGCTATGGTTATCAAAATACTAATAAGTACATCATCTAAGTTAATTTCATCTAGCAAAATATCATCAAGGTAATAACTCATGTAGCTCTCCTCGATAGCTACCCCATCAGCATCCCATAAATAGAATAGACTTTTACCATCCATCATTAAATTAACTTCATATAACTTGGGTGCTTGGGTATCAACAAAATATCGCAGCAGCTTAATAAATTCATTATACTCTTTTTCATTTCTTAATTCTTCTAAAGCTAAATCCACAACAAATCTTATTTCGGTTAAATAATCTTGCATACAAAAATTTATAAATCCTTCAATTACAATGATTTCGCTGCTGTTAATATGTTCGAGAATCCTATGTGCCATGCGGTTTTTACGCCTGAAATTCATCAACATATTTAGACTTTCATTATCATTACAATAATTTAATAACACTTTGGCCTTGGTAAAAACCTTTTGCTTTTCTTCCAGGGAACTGCCCTTACAATTACGCATTATTTCTTTCCATAACAGCTTTTCTTCCCAATCCTTAATAATGTGTTCCGCCAGAACTTCCGCCATTTGATGTTTGAAAATATATACTATATCTTCCTCTCGAAATAGAGTATCTCCATTTTTCCCTTCCAAAATAAGATTAAGGGTCTGCGTAAACATATCCCCATTTAAAGAATCTATATATAAAGAAAAACCTTTTTGCTCTAGCCATTTCAAACGATTATCAAACTCATTTATTATATAATCACAGCCTGGCGTAGTAGCAACTTGATATTCGTAAAACATAATAGGCCTCCTCATAAAAATTTAGTTTATTATATGATTAGCCTAAAATCATTATTCAAAACACTAACAGGAAAAAATCTTTTTTACCCAATAAATGCAAAAAACAGGGTTTTAGTTACCAACCCTGTATATCAGCTTTAATAATTATTATCCAAAACAAATGTTTCACGTGAAACATTATTTCATCTTAAATACCAAAGATACTATCCTTCCCTTTTCTTAGTCCCTTCTTGTAAAAGCAAAACAATTTCTTTCATCGATGCTGCCATTGATTCTTGGGCTTTCATCATTTTCCATAAAGCGGTTATGCCCAAGATAAACCCCCCGATAATTAGAAGCATAATAATCAAATTAGCCATACCCATGTTATTCATAGCTGTTCTCCTTTTTCATCCATTCTTGTTTATTATAATAGCCCTTTTTCTTTTATAATTTAACCCCCAAAATGTAAATTGCCCCTAAATCCGCCCCCATTATAAGAGCCACCTCCCGAAAATAACAAAATCGGAATTACATAAATCCCGATTTTATAAGCTTGATATGGTGGGTCGTATTGGATTTGAACCAACGACTTCTTCCGTGTCAGGGAAGCACTCTCCCGCTGAGTTAACGACCCATATTTCAGCCTTGATTATAATACTTTCAGGACTTAAAAGCAATACTTTAAGAAGGCTTCATTAGTTAACTTAATATTCTTGGGAAAATAAGTAATAAAATTCGCATCTGTACCATACTAATATAGAAAACTAGTATGGGAAGGGGATTTTTATGCCTAAAATATTTGGCTTTTATGAAATTCCGGGTAGGGTTAAGTTTATTCTAATCGGTATTTTAGCAGTTTTCTTATTAACTTCTAGTGTAATATATGTGCAGGCTTATAATAAGCTAAAACCAATCTATGAAATTAAGACTAACAATAAGATTGTAGCACTTACTTTTGATATTAGCTGGGGAAATAAAACTCCTATGCCAGTCTTAGAAATCTTAAAGGATAATGAAGTCACGGCTACTTTCTTTCTTTCCGGTCCTTGGGTAAAAGATTACCCTGAAATTGCCAAAAGAATTGCTGAGGACGGTCATGAAGTCGGCAGTCATGGCTACCGTCATGTTGATATGAGCAATCTTAGTAAGGCAGAAGTTAAAGAAGAAGTTATGAAGGCCCATAAAAACATTAAAGAAGTAACTGGCAAGGAGGCTAAAATAATTCGTACTCCTAATGGCGACTATAGCAATCATGTTATTGAGGGTATTCATGAATGTAAATATGAAGCTATTC
>CAZYLY010000119.1:0-5970 GCA_964648825.1 uncultured Syntrophomonadaceae bacterium | reverse complement strand
GCCCTTTATTATATAGTTGATTTAATAAGCTATCCAAGTCTTCATTTTTCTTCAAAAGTACTCCTAAAAACGGTAATTCCTTAATCCGATTGGGGCTAACTCCACCAACTACTAAGGCTTGCAGCCAATCAATAAGTTCACTGGTACTAGGAAGTTTTTGCAGGTTAGACACATTTCTAATCGCATAGAAAGTAGTCATAGCTTGCTCTAGTAAATTCTTCTCCACCTTGGGATGATGTACGCGAATAATTTTCTCCATAGTTTCCGCATCGGGAAATGCTATATAATGGAAAACACAACGTCTTAAAAAGGCATCCGGCAATTCCTTTTCCGCATTACTAGTTATTATAACAACTGGTCTTTGCTTAGCTTTAATCGTTTCTTTAGTTTCTGGAATGTAGAAACTCATCTGGTCTAATTCCCATAATAGGTCATTAGGAAATTCCATATCCGCCTTATCAATTTCATCAATTAGCAAAACTAGTTGTTTTTCTGCCGAGAAGGCTTCCCCTAATTTGCCCAGCTTAATGTATTTTTTAATATTTGCTACATCAGCTTCACCAAACTGGCTATCATACAAACGTTGTACGGTGTCGTATACATAAAGACCTTCTTGCGCTTTAGTAGTAGATTTAATGTTCCAGATGATTAACTCCATATTGAGCGAATCGGCAATACTCTGCGCTAACATAGTTTTACCCGTGCCTGGCTCTCCCTTAATTAATAAAGGTTTTTGTAAGGCCATAGCAATATTAACACTATTCATGAGTTCATCTGAAACTATGTAATCAGAAGAGCCCTTGTACTTTGCGTTTTTAATCAACTTAATTCCTCCACTTCTAATGTCTATATAATCACTCAAATCTTAACAAATAACTATAAATCGGTCAATATAGATAAATAGGCTTAACCTCTAGGTAGTTCGCCGTTTTAGGCATTTATTTTAGCGGCGTACTTTCCGGCCACGTAGCCTGTGGAAAAAGCGGCTTGTAAATTATAACCGCCTGAAAATCCATCAATATCTAATACTTCCCCAGCAAAAAATACCCCCTTAATAATTTTAGATTGCATCGTTTTAGGCTCCACTTCTTTTACATCCACTCCACCCACTGTAACAATAGCTTCTTTAATCGACCTGGTACCAGTAATAGTAAAGGTAAAATTTTTAAGCAATCTAAGCAATCTTTTTCTTTCTTCCCTAGTTATTTGATGTACCGGTTTATCCTCACTAATACTACTTAGCTTAACTATTACCGGAATTAGCTTTTGCGGTAATAAGTCATCTAAAGCATTTCTAAATAATTTGCGTGAATACTTTTCAAAATCTCTTTGTATACGGTTTTCTAGCTTTTCTTCATCTAAACTCGGTTTAAAATCAATACTTAAAATTACATTACCCTCATGAATGCCCCAATAATCTACTAATTTACGACTTATAGTTAGAATTATAGGCCCCGATACCCCATAATGAGTAAAAAGCATTTCCCCAAAATCATCGGCTAATTTTTTGCCCTTAACATCGTAAGCAGTAGCCTGCACATTCTTTAAGCTTAAGCCTTGTAAGTCTTTTATAAAGTTTTCCTGGGCTAGGAGGGGAATTAAACCTGGATGCGTTTCTACAATAGTATGCCCTAAGTCTTTTGCCCATCTATAACCATCTCCAGTAGAACCGGTGCCCGGATAAGATAAGCCTCCTGTCGCAATTATAACCGCATTACAAGTAAATTCATCTCTACCAGCTTCCACCATAATTAGATTATTTTCACCGGGGATAATTTTTTCCACACTAATATTAGGGTATATTTGTACTCCCGTTTTTTTCATATTATCGTATAATATTTTCACTACATCATCAGCATTATCACTTGCGGGGAAAACCCTTTTGCCCCGTTCTATTTTGGTTTTAAGTCCTCTACTATTAAAAAAGTCTATAACCTCAAAATTAGAAAACTCATGGATGGCACTATGCAGAAAACGCCCATTTCTCGCATAACCGATCATAAATATATCTTCCTCCGTGGAGGTAATATTACATCTGCCTTTACCGGTAATTTGTAGCTTTTTACCCACCTGTTCCTTTTTTTCTAATAAAATAACTTGGGCACCATGTTCCGCTGCCGTAGCGGCTGCCATCATTCCCGCCGGCCCTCCGCCAATTACGATAACCTTTTGCATCTAATGACCTCCTGTAACTTTTTCCCTTTAATTGCTTGAATTTATTGTTTATGTTTTGCAAATCTGTTACAATCTTATCTATGTTATGATTTACCTGTAAGGAGTTTAAGACCTTCCTTACAGCTAGGACTATTTTTATTATATTAACATATGGAGGTAAACTTAGTTGAATAAAACCAAAACAAATAATAGTGTACCCAAACCAATATTTCTAATTATTTTAATAGTCTTTCTTTCTATGTCTTATTATGCACACTTTTTAGATACCCCAGCTCCTGAAAAAACCGTCACCCAGTTTTATCAAGCATATTTCAACCAAGATTATGATACCGTAGCCCAGAATCTAAGCGTATTTTGGGCAGTACAACTATTACCCCAGTATCATGAAATGTCACCTGGAGAACTGCTGGCAAATAGAGATGCTATCGAAAAAGATATGGCTGCAGTTATAAAAGCAATCGAAGAAGGCGCTACTTATCCCGAAAATCTTACCATTAAAGTTAATTCCGCCTTAACAAAGGAAATGCCCCATAGTGCTTTAGTAGGTTATACCTTCGAAGAAAATGGGCAGGCAGCTGGCATGGAAATAGCCATCCTGATAAAGGAAAAAGATGAATTTCGGATATATAATATGTCTCCGGGACTTCCAGAATATTTAGAAACTGTAACTCCAGAAGATATGCAAATTCTAGACGATAATTTCAAACTACTATTAGAACAAGAATAAGGGGCGGAATCCACCCCTTATTTTTTTTAACTTGCACCATCGCAAGCCTTACTTTTACTATTTAAATCCTTGTCCTATTTTCCACCCTTTATATTATTTAGCAAACTTACATTGAGCTTCCTCGTCATTTATCCTGGTTGCCATTCGGCATAAGTTTTCTGCACTTATTTCTAAACCGGCAATCATTTCTACTATTTTATTTACCGAATCACTTTGTTGGTTTACTAAAGCCGTAATCTCTTCGGTGCTGGCCGCAGATTCTTCGGTAGTAGCTGATATACCCTCAACTTCTCTTACTACTTCATCAGCTGCAGCGGAGATTTGTTCTAAGACCGCCGATACTTCATGAATGGCATTATCTATTTTTTCCGCACCTTTTTCGATTTGTTCAAACATTTTACGGTTTTCTTTTACCGCTTCACCTTGTTCAGTAATAATTTGATTAGAACGCTCTATCTCGCGGACGGTTTCATTAATATCGTTTTGAATTTCACTAATTAGCCCCGTTATTCCTTGGGTAGCCCGTTCTGATTCTTCAGCTAATTTTCTCACTTCTTCAGCTACTACCGCAAATCCTCGGCCGGCTTCTCCCGCCCGGGCGGCTTCTATAGCCGCATTTAAGGCCAGCAGGTTAGTTTGTCCCGCAATATTATTAATCAAATCTACAATTTTTTCAATTTCCCTAGATTTTTCATTTAACATATAAACGGCTTGACTGACCGATTGTTGAGCTAAGATGCTATCTTCCATATACTCACTTTGTTTCTCCATAGAAACAATGCCTTGACCTACTATTTCTCTAAATTGATGAGACTGTTCACTAACTTGCTGGGTATTATCCCCCGCAGAACCTAGCGCATCTGACATTTCCCGAACTACTTCCGCACTCTTAGTAGCGTGTAGCGCTTCATCTGCAGCAGCCATAGCTAATTGGTCTACTGCAGCACTTACTTGCTGAGCCGCTCTACCAGTTTCATTTGCTAATAATAATAATTCCATCGAAGAATTATTTAATAAATCAGATTCCACTGCTATGGTTTTAGCGGCACCTTTTAGTTCATTAGTAAGTTCACTAGCCATTTCCCCACTTTCTATGGATTGCATTAATAGCTTTTTAAAGACGTTAGTAACCACTGTTCCAGCCGTGGTAAAGAGTATAAAACATAAATATCGCACCCCTAATACGGCTCCAATTTTACCACTAGGAATTACCTCTGGATGCATTACGATAATAATAGTATGTAGGATAATGATTAGTGCAGAAGTATATAGAGTAATTTTAACATCAACGTATAAAAGGCTTAATATCATAACAAAATAAAAAGTAGCAAATAACTCGGGAGATCCCGTCATAGTAATGGTAAAGAAAAACATTATAATTCCAACCATGGTCACCGTTAGGTATTTAGTAAATTCCTGCTCACCCCATTTTCTTACAGAAAAATATACTACTATAGTAAGAAATGCCGAAAAAGAAGTAACTTGAAGAATCTTCATAGGAGTTAATGTAGCTGAACCGGTTCCACTTAAATAAATACCGATAGTAGCTAAAGATGCTAAAACCATAATGATAATAGCCCCTTTAAAAATCCTTCCATGACTACTTTTCATATTTTCCACTAAAAAATCATTCTTATCCATCCAATTCCGCGCCCCCTGTATATCTAATAAGACTTTTTTTAATAAATTTCTCCACAATAATTACAAGTCCTTCTTTTCGCTAATTAATGAAATTTTTAGTATATTGGGACAATTAAGCGAGTAATTAGTTTGGTCGGGGAGAAGAAGGGGGTAGGTTTTTTCTTTTGGTTGGTTGACTGGTACAGCGTAGGGGAGGGGCTCTGCCCCTTCCGGTGGTAGGAGGTGGTCGTCAAAAAATTTCAGAAAACCCAATGCTTAAACATCTACTTTTAACTTCTCACGTCTCACGCCTAACTCCTCACCCCTCACGCCTAACTTACCAATCATCCCTGCTTAATATTATAATCTACCGTCTGATTAAATACTTTTTGTCCGGCATTAATATTAATGCGGTCTTCTAAAACACAATTACTGGCGATTACCGCCCCAGGATTTATCTGACTAAAGCTTCCTACTGAACAACCTTGTCCGAGAACACAATTTTCTAATTGGGCATTACGATTAATATAAGTATCATTCCATACAACACTATCCTTGATTAGAACCCCTTTTTCCACCGTACAATTCGAACCTAAAACTACATTTCCTTCTAAGACAGCTTCTGGATCAATTATAGTTCCTGCTCCAATTAAGGCTTGGCCGTTTTTAGTATTTATTACTTCTCCCCCCAAGGATACATTAACTAAACCTTCTAATAAATCACTATGAGCTTGTCTATATGTATCTAAATTGCCTATATCACACCAATAATCATCTATAGGCACTCCGTAAAACGGAGCCTTTATTTTTACTAAATGGGGAAAAACCTGTTTACCAAAATCATAAAATTGTTTTACGGGAATATGTTTAAAAATTTCCGGTTCAAAAATATAAATACCGGTATTAGCTAGATTGCTCATTGCCTCTTCTGGACGGGGTTTTTCTTGGAATTTATTAATCCGGCCGGTTTCATCAGTAATGACTACCCCAAAATGTTCCACTTCTTTAACTTCTTTAAGCGCAATCGTAGCTAAAGCCCCATTCTTTTTATGAGCAGTCAATAATTCAGTTAAATCAACATCAGTTAAAGCATCCCCGCTAACAATCACAAAAGTATCATTTAAAAAGTATTCACAGTTTTTAACCCCGCCAGCCGTACCCAAAAGTTCCGTTTCCATTGAGTAATTCATATTAACCCCATGTTTTTTCCCATCGCCAAAATAAGTTGCAATCGTACCGGCGTGATAATGTAAATTAGCAATAATGTTAGTAAAATTATGTTTATGTAATACTTCTACAATATTTTCCATTAGAGGTTTATTTGCCATGGGAACCATCGGCTTAGGAATTTGAATAGTTAGCGGCATTAACCTGGAGCCTACCCCAGCCGCCATAATCATCGCTTTCATTTTTAAGCCTCCTGTACCTAACTGTAATTAAAATCCTTT
>CAZYLY010000118.1:0-6153 GCA_964648825.1 uncultured Syntrophomonadaceae bacterium | reverse complement strand
CGCTCAGGAGCATTATCATACCATCTATCGGGTGCACGATTGGATTGCAGTTGTTCAATACGATAACACTGTTTTCTAGCGCCAATGAGAGAGTTGCCGTTAACCAGTTGGGTTCCAAACCAGGGTACATAGGCTCCCTTATAAATTGTATTTAGCCATAATGATACTTCAGCCAGCTCTACAGCAACCGGGTTCAGGTCAATACCGTATACATTGCGGTCAGCAATATACATTTTTACCCGCTGCAGTTCCTTATAGCGATCTTCATAAGATATGGTTTCTCCAAGCTCTTTTTGCTTCTTATCCAAGTAGGCTTCTGCCAATTGATTAATTGCTTCGTTCAAGAATGCAGCACTGCCCATGGCCGGTTCGCAAATGGTAAGCTGCAGAATATCATCTGCCATTTTATCTTCCAGCAGTTCTTTCAAAGCGTACTTAACCAGGCATTTCGTCAATACTTCCGGGGTATAATATGAAGCTGATTTTTCTCGTTCACGACCGGCCAGGCGATAGATAAAAGTCCCTTTTTCATATTTTCTAAGGCGGCCGTCAGGATATCGAACCCGCTCTGCTTCGCTGTATTGGTCCAGTTCCCGTTCTGGTACGAAATAGCCTACATCCAGTTCGTCAAATTGGTCCCTTTCACGCTTAACCTCAAATAGTCTCTCTTCTGCAATAAAACCCCTATAAGACAGCAAAGCCTCATAGACAGCGCCCATCTGGTTGATACCCAGATTTGCATAGGAAATACGACCCCGGCGATCATTTCTGCGCCCGGTAGCACGGGTAATGCTCATCAAATCGATGATTTTAAGCAGTACACGATTACGTAATCTGGCGGCAGTAATAAGCGGGGTATATTGGGGATCGAAAATGTGGGCTTTTAAGGGCTCCATGATAAAAATATCGTGCAAGGATTCGCTCTTAGACAGTGCTTTAAGCTCTTCTTCACTACCCGGATAACCATTATAAATAAGTTCAAAAAGCTTAGAAATAGTCTCGTGCAAGTAATATCCTTCTCCAACTTCGCTGGTTTCTTCCCGTACGTTATCAGCTATATCGCGAATACTTTCGAGAGAATACCCCTGTACATAAGGCTGTGCTTTCATCGGCGCATAACCAAGTTCAGGTCGTGCCTCAATAAATAGCATAAACAGCATACGATACATATAGCGCATACATTCGATAGTTAGTTGGGAAGCATCCACCGGATCTGCATCAAGATCTCTGCCCTGTCTATGGGCTAAATCATAGAGCACTTCGTTTCCAAGCAGTTCAATACATTCCCGCAGCGCATACTTTAGATCCTGAGACACACCGGAAGCATGGCGATGAGAGTTTTCGTCAAGTTTATCCAACAAGGAACTTCCTTCATCCGGACAGAGGCTTTCCTTATGTAACAAAACAGCCATAGCCTGTAAGGTAGTTTCCTCACGGCGGCTGAATATCTCTTCTAAATCAAATAGCAGATAGCGTTTTTCATTCCATTTGTTGCGGTCAATCAAAGCGATTTGATTCAAGCCAATAAACAGAAGCCAGCGAGGCGGCTCAGGCATGGTAAAAAGGATTTTAGTAGCCAGTTCTTCATTAGCAAGTGCTGTGCTGGTAACTTCATCGCCGTTATCATCATTAAGATTGACTGCATTGAAACAGTAACCCTGCATAATGTTTGTGTCACGTTCCTGGGTATGGGCCAGTAGCACCCAAAGTAGCGGTGCACCGCTAGCCTTATTAATTTCCAGATATACCGGTATTTCAATCCCTTCGGCTGTTACAACTGAAACTGGATTAGGCGCTTGGAATCCCAACGACTCAAGATACCGGTCTGCCATATCCTGAATCATTGGCAGTGCCAAATTTTCTCCCCGTAAACGTTGATATTTGTCGTGTACACTATAATATTGGCGGCTGTTATCACGAAGACGGGACCAGGGGGTACGGAATTCGTCTGACTCTTTAGCACGGCTGCGCCATGCACTAATAGTTTCCGCCGCATTATCCTCAAATATCGACGAGAAATAGTGGTTTGAATAGTATTCGTTATAATTGTTGATACCGGTCAAATCCATGCTCATAGCTATACCCCCGTCAGAACAGCAACGATACGCAGGTAAGGATTGTTTTCAATTTCAAGAGTATCCTTTACCCAGTTGGTAAACTCAGTAAAAATCTCATCTACCTTGCGTTCCTGTTCACTTTTTTTACGTTCACTTTCAAACAAAGACATTTGATATGCTTTATGCTTGTCCTGAAGTTCAATTAGCTTATCGATTTCCTCATCTATCTGTGGATTTATCTTTTGGCGATAGTTTTCATAGTGACGCTCAAGAACTTTTTTCGCTTCCTCCACTACAAACTGCAGCAATCCCTCCGCTTGAGCTTTGCTTTGTTCAGTAAGGTTTTGGGGGTTGGGAAGATCTATAGGGCCAAAACCAGTTTTAGCTATTACCTGCTCAATGGAAAGCTCGCCTACGAAATCACCATCAGAAAAATACAGTCCAAACCACTCATCAACCACAGGGGTAGATTTACGATTGGGAATGGTTCCGGCAACAAGGAAAATATAATCTGATTTAGGAATTTTACCAGTGATTCCTACCAGAGGGGCTTCACCGCGTCCGAATAGCAAACCAGCCTTATCATTTACCCATTCATAAATTGGATGAAGGGGCCACAAATATTGAGTAGTTGGCCAGGCTGTTTCTGACATATTGTTTTGCATACTGCGCTTCATTTCTTCCATGCAGAATGATTTATCCGGACTTAATCGCAAATATTCTGTTACGGGCATAGCTTCTTCCGGAATAAGTGCGGTTAAACGGCGTTTTAAATCTTCGGTTATCTTGATTTCCAGACCTTCTACGGTTTGCAATTTTTGTACCGGATGACGCTCGGTCTGCATAAAATATGTGATGGCACTATACAGATAATTAGTATCGTTATACAGTGTTTCATCGGTAGAAACTTCTGCAGCAGATGCAATTTCGGATGCACCCATCATCAGCAGTTCAAACGGATCAAAACCAGCAGATAAATCATCAATTTGATTGCTGAATTCTTCTTCAGTCAGTTCCTTTTCAATGGCTTCGGCGGTAATCTGTTCTTCTTCTTCAATATTGAATTTTCCCAGGAGTAGGGTAGGGTCACCTATGTTCTTGTAAGCCTGTTCTTCTTTTTGAACTAATATCTCCATTATCCGCATATCGCCTTTAATTTTCTCATTGTTGCTGCTAATCATAAAATAACGGATATCTGGTTGTTCCTGCTGCCCATAACGGTCAATACGCCCGTTTCTTTGCTGAAATACCATCAGAGACCAGGGAATATCAAAATGTATCAAACGGTGGCTCAGGTAATGAAGGTTGATTCCTTCTGAAGCTACATCTGAAGCAACCAAAATGCGAATGGGAGATTCCTGCCGACCAAAATTTTCAACAATTTCTTGCTGCTCGCTATCACTCATACCCCCATAAATTTCCTGAACAATACCTTCTTTCAAATTAAGATCCTGGCGCAACTGGGAAGCCAGGTAACGCATCGTTTCTATACGCTCCGTAAAGATTACAATTCTATCATCGCTCTTTTTGGCGTTCCATCCGTATTCACGGCTGTTTATTAATTTAAGCAGCCTTTGGTAACGGGAAAAGTCTTTTGCTTCGATTTTATCGAGTGCCGCTTTCAATTCTTTCAGTTTGCCTATATCTTCGAATCCATCCGGACCATATTTCTTAATCAGTTTTTTCAGACGCTCATCAATGCTTTTTATACAAGCTGCCGGACTAGAAAACATTGCCTTTTCAAGGCTTGTCTTAAATAGTTGTCCGGTCATACTGCGTTTGTTGGTATCCATTTTCAATTCCATGTTGGTAAATATGTCAAAAGCATGCTCCTCGTGTACTGAAGCAGTACATTTTTCAATACTGACACGTCTTTCTTTGAATGCACCCTGAACCTGATCCTTTATATCCTTTTTAAACCTGCGGATGCAAAGTCCCTTTATATCTTCCTTTCGGTAATCATGGGGATTGGCAATTGCGGTCGGATCAAGCATATTCATCAATGAGGCAAAACTTTCTGCCTTTCCATCATGTGGGGTTGCTGATAGCATTATTAGAGTATCGGAACGCTCAGCTAATAGTTGTGCCAGCCTTGAACGTTGCGCCTGGTGACTACCGCGTGCAGCAACATTATGTGCCTCATCAATAACTATAATATCCCACCATGAATTTTCTAAATGGGTTCTGTATTCAACATCACGTTTGAGTGTATCAATCGATACAATGGTTTTGTCATAATAGAAAAACGGATTATAGTTTGAAGGCAGTTGGGCACGGATCTTTTGAATCTTTTTCGAATCCAGCCTCACTAAAGGAATAGTGAAACGATTCCACATTTCCTTTTGGAACTGAGTCATCATACTTTTGACGGTAACGATCAGAATGCGCTTGCCCTTCCCCCGGGCAATCAACTCTGACATTAGGATTCCCGCTTCCAGAGTCTTACCCAGACCTACCGTATCTGCTATCAGAATACGCTGTCTCGGCCTTTGCAAAGCTATCTGCGCCGGTTGTAACTGAAAATTCAATAAATCCATGGCTGCCCGGTTACCGATGTGAAGTGCATTATCGGTGGGAATTTTCTGCCTTAACTGACTTTCTATGTACAAACGGGATCTTCTGAAATAAGGAGAATCGTCGATAACCAGATTTACCTTAGCAGGATCGACAGCCACAATATCTTCAAGATCAGTCAAAAATATGCCCTGATGATCTTTGACCAGCTTTGATATGCCAACGCAATGAATGGTCTTCCTGTTTAAGCTGTTGGTTTCGACCTTCTTGAGCATCCATTCTTCATCACGAATTATTACTCGCATTCCAGGTGAAAATTCAATCATAAACCTAACCTCTTTTGCCTGATAGTTAAATATAGTTTATCAAACTAGAGTGATATCAGAATGTCACTCATGTATTATATTTAATTGTTCGGGGGTTAATGTGAGACAAATATTGAATACAAACTTGTTATTCTTTACATAATTCCCCAAGTGACGGTTAAATACCTGCATACGGTAGGGAATCTGTTCTCTCATGTTTGTCAATACGGCACCTCATCATCTGGTGAGGGAGCCGGGTTTTCGTCTACGCTTTCAGCCGTCTGCCGCCAGCCACCATCGAACATAAAACAGTCAACTTTGCCACTAGGGTTGTGTATCTTATGTATTTTCGGGTTTTCAGAAAAAACATTTTCCACTACATATAACCAGAAATCCCGATCGGGATGCTCTCTTGCATAAAAAAATTGTGTCGATGATAACGCAACGCCACGTTCTCCCCAGGCTAATTCGGTACCTTTTACCTCGATATAACGTGTTTCACCATCACACTCGGAGATAACATCGTAACCCGGATTCGGGTGTGCCATAGACCTGGCTTTACGCCCACTTTTTTTCTCGTGATCGATTACAATATCGACTGCTGCGTTGCCGATTTTAAGGTTAGAGTCATTGTTTCCTGACAAATAATCAGCCGAGCTTGGACCAGTTTCGCTCTGTATAACATAAGATACAAGTCGCTGTCGTACCGCTGCAGGCTTATTACTGTTGGCTGTTGGTACCCTGGAGACATCTTTTGTTGCGGGTGTTAATTGACTTTTCTCTATATCGGAGATATCTGTAGTACGATCTTTGGGTCCGCTTTCCACTGTATCTGTTAGAGTACGATTCTCAGAACCACCTTTAGGTATCTCATCTTCGGATTTATCCGCTATTTGTTTGTAATCTCGTGGTATAGAACTTTTACTTTGTGAAATCACATGAGAATGACTTGATACATTGTCATGATCCAAATTATCGATTGTTATGGTGGCTGCTTCTTCTTCATCCTCATTAAAATTGGCACTATCAGAACCCGGATCTATAACGTCTTCTGTAGCACTACATTCATTCTCATATATATTGTGAATTTCATCATCGGGGAACTCCTGCAAGGTTACCTCTACGTCAGTTTCAGGTTTTTCCTCGGGATCAAGCACGACTTTGCGAATCTTCAGGTCATCCAATACTTCCGCTATTTCATATGGTTCACATCGTAGTATATGGACCAAAGGAGATAAGTCTTTTAAATGTCTATCCCCTAAAGTTTGATTTAACAT
>CAZYLY010000117.1:0-6231 GCA_964648825.1 uncultured Syntrophomonadaceae bacterium | reverse complement strand
CAGGAATTATTATTTTCTGAATGCATCGAATGCATCGGGGACGGTTCCTTTTGCATCTTCTTTTCTTAATTAGGCATAATTTCCTTCGCGTACTACTAATGTCCCGCTAACGCTTTTACTATTAAGGTTGCTGATTAGCTCTGATTTATTTCAGGGCTTTTTTTTATGCTAGTTCAAGTTGATTGTGTGTGTCTTTTATTTTTACATATTTGTTTTAAAGAGGCTAGGGCATTTATTTTTAATTTCTTACTCCTAGCCGCCTTTAAAATAGTGTGTCAATACCCCCGTCCCTATGACATTCGTCCCCATGACATTTTATAATTTGCAATTATAGTAATAGTAAAAGGTGATATAAAGTAACATTAGGGAAGTTAAACTGATGCCTAGTAGATTATAAGGATTTACTAATACTACAGGGCCCCAGATGGAACCTATTAGGACTATCAGTGCACTTATTAATACAAAAACTCTTATAGAGATATAAGAGGCCTTTCCGGCGATTGTCCAAACTCTTTCGTCATAAGGTTCCATACCTTTTTCTATCATTTGATTAATCCGGCGGGATTTAATTCCTAAGGCAATACCGACTATAATTATGCCTGCTAGTAAACCGGCACCAAAATCTATATTGCCCGTAAAAATTTGTGAAATTGCAATTATGCCAATAAGTACTAAGATGAAATACTTAATAAATAGCATTTGATTTTTAATCATTTTTTTTCCTCCATTTCGTTTAGTAAAAATAAAGCTTCTATACTTAAGCCTAATACCTGGGACAACTTATAAGCCAAAATTAATGAAGGGCTATATTTACCCTTCTCGATTGATATGATTGTTTGGCGGGAAACGCCAACCTTAGCCCCTAATTCTTCTTGGGTTAAGTTATATTTTTCCCGTAATTCCTTTAAACGATTTTCCAAAATATCACTCCCTTATATGTAAAGCCGGCTTTACATATACTATAATCTTGAAAAGGTTATTTGTCAAGCACGCTTTACATTGCAAATTAATTGATAGTATTGGTTAGCTGCTTACTTTTGTCTAGATATTCGTATTTGCACAGCTGATTAAATTATTGTATGATATTACTGTTATGTATAGGCAAATAATTAAATATGTAATGATAAACTAATATTTATCTTGGTTATTTTTAAAAGTTAAGTTGATTGCAGATTTTGGTACAAGTTTGCCCTTTGATTTAATACACACTTCTGGTAATATTATATTGTCAGCATATAAACTAAACCTTTTATTAGGTTAGGATTAAGGTTTAAAAATATTTACGGTAAATAGCTATTTCATTTATGTCGAAAAAGTATTATTATTAAGTAACGAGGATTCCAAAAGGGGGTTAGGATATGTTCGGATTAATAGGAAATTTTGGACCATGGGAAGTAGGTTTTATTTTAGTAATTGTGCTAATTATTTTTGGCCCAGGAAAATTACCACAACTAGGGGAATCGGTAGGCAAGGCTATTAACAGTTTCAAAAAGGCTAAAGATGAAGAACCTGAAACCGAAATGAAAGCTAGCAAAGAACTTAATGACTAAGTTTTTATCTAAAAGCTTTAAGGAGGATGTAAATACATTCTCCTTTTTTAATTTTTTAGCAGGTATTAACATAAGAGGTGCCGAATTAGAAAATTGAATAATAGCGGGGAGGCCGTCATGAGTAAACATAAAAAATGGGAAGATTATTCGGAAGCAGATATTCTGGAAGCTAATATTGAAAAATATAATAAGGATGCTATTGTAAAGTTTTACGAAGATTTAGAAGAACCAAAATACCTTTATTCCGAGTATAAGGTAATATTTGAAGCGGTAGCTAAAATGCTGGAAACTACATGTCCTGAGCCTATAAGGGCCGCTGATATGTGTGGCGGTGCCGGAAAAGCTGCCTTTGTTTTAAAAGAATGCAGCCCCACTTGTACGGTTAACCTTGTCGATGTATCTGATAAAATGCTGGAGATTGCACAAAAGAAAGCAGAGCAGCATAATATTACGGGGGTAATCCCTATGCAAAAGGATGCCTTCGCATTCTTGGAGGAAGAAGAAGAATATGATTTAATTATGTTTTCCTCGGCAATTCACCATTTTAAGGATCCGGTTAATTTGCTAAATCTAGCTGCCCAGAGGTTATCCGACCATGGTCTAATTATTACTATTGCTGATCCTACCACTATTACTAAATCTAAGCGCTATAAATTTTTCGAGTTTTTAGCTAGTAATAGTGAGGGGAAAAAGAATAAACTAAAGGCTTGTTTTACCTCTAAGAAGGATAATGAAATAGCTGTTGCCGTTGATCCAGATTTTGATTTAGCTGAATACCAGACTTTTACGGGTATTGATGATATTGCTTTGCACCGGAATTTAGCTGCAATAGGGTTAAATCCTTTATTACATATCCGTTATCCGGCGGGGGAACCGTATATGACTAAGATAATGCCTTATTTAGGGTTATGTTGGGCATTTAGTATGGTAATTAGTAAGAATGTGATTCCTGCGTATGAAGCCCATAAAGATAAACTTAAACAGGAGATTAAAGAAAACATGCCTTTTAAATTTAAGTTTATGGCCTAGTTAATGAAAGAGAAAATAAATTAAAAGCCGTATCATAGGATGATAGCCTAAAATACGGCTTTTTTCTTAACGGCTCATAGTTTTCTTCACATTAGTTATAAAAGTGCTGTCATCGTGTTTTCGTACTAAGTCTAATTTGATTAAGCGTTCTAAGTGTCTTTCTAAAGAAAGCTGTTCAAAATATGCAAACATCATGGTCGGTTTTCCCCAGCGTCCATAAATAATTTTGCAGTTAGTAAGTTCATTGATGGTTAAGGGCTTGGCTGATAAGGCCGTCAGAATTTTTTCTTCGTTTTCATAAACTTTATCTAGATATCTTTTTAACCTTGCAGCTACATTATTAGTAATAACCCCTTTATGCCCTGATAATATAACCTTAGGGTTCAAATTGATAACTTTTTTAATAGATTCTATAAGGTCATCTACATTACTAACCACATTTCCATACCAGGGACCGAAGCTAGTTAAATCAATATCACCGGAAAAAAGTATTCCCTGTTCACGAATATAAAAAACACAGTGCCCTGGAGTATGACCGGGGGTGTGAATGACTTCTAGTTTATGTTTTCCTAAATCAATTATCTGACCATCTTCGATGTATCCGGTAATATGTGAAGATGAGTAATTGTTAAGCCACTGAATAAAGAGTTCTTTCATGGCCAAATGAGCCGGATTATTAAAACCATAATAATCGCTAAACACATGGGCTGATTCCATAGCCGGGGTATCCAAGGGGTGAGCATATACTTCCGCAAAAGGAAATAAATGATTACAGCCGCTATGGTCTTTATGAAAATGTGTATTAATTATTCTATCCAAGGGACGATTGTCAAATAAATTGACGAATTCCTTATCTAAAGGTGTATCTATAAGAGTTTTCACCTCATCATCGATATAAAATGAATAAGAAGAGGGAAAAGTACCGGTTTCTGCTGTAGAAAGCATATAAATATTATCGAAAACCTGCTTAAACATATTTATCCTCCTGAAACTACCTGGTTTTTTTGCGGGAATTGTTCTTTTTTGCCATCTTTCTTTCTATCTTTCCTTCCGCTGAAAAGACTTTTAGGTTTTTTTCTATTTGTTTTTGTCCTCCGATATGGTTTTTTTCACAACCTTTTTGTACAATAAGAGTATGGCCTTCGTCAAAGGTCAGTGCAATCGGAAGATTAGATTCACCGGGTATAACAATATAACCTGATTCTTTAATAAAAGGGCTATCCTTGACAAAACGCCGAATTTCTTGTTTAATAACTGAAAAATTGCGGTTACTATGATGTCCCTTGCCATGGATTATATCTAATATCTCCACTTGATGCTCAATACACCATTTTATATTAAGTTCAGCTTTTTGCCTAGCCTCTTCTATATTTAATCCATGTAAATCAACAAATTCAATTTTCATTAATAATTCACCTTTTACTAAAATAATATATATCTTAAGTATAGAGATTCTTATTGCATTTTCTCAAGCAAATTTACTTAATTTGTATATAATAGGCTTAAAGTTATTTAAAAAGCGTGCGAAAGTACCTAGTCTTTTAGCAGGAATTACATAGTTTATGAAGAATTAGTGTTAAGATGCAACAAAACGGTTTTTCTTATAAGGAGGAATAAAACATGCCACGCCATAATCATTCCTTACAAGATATAGAATTTATGAATAACTTAATAGAAAATATGAATGAGCTTTTTTATATTTATGATACTAAAGGCTTTGTTACCTTTGTAAATAGAAAGATTATCGATATGCTTGGCTTTCATCCTGAAGAGGTTATAGGCCGACATTTATCTGAATTTTTGCCGGAAAAATACCGGGACCAGTTTTCCCAGGATTTACTTGAAAGGATAAAAATAGGGGAGAGGGGTTTTTATGTTGCATTGGCTGAACATAAGGACGGCAGCAAAAGAATAATGCGGCATACGGCATCCTCAATTATCAAGGATGGCAAGAAAATTGGGGAAATGGCCTTAGCCTTTGATATAACCGAACAATTAAAAGCGGAAAAAGAATTAAAAGATTATAACCAGAAACTAGAGGCATTATCTCAAGAATTAATGGCTAGTAATGAGCAATTAATGGCGATTGAAGAAGAATTGAGACAACAATTAGATGAAAGTGAAAAAAATAAAGATGCTTTAGCTGATGCCCATCAACGCTTGGAAATGCTACTCGATTTCCTACCCGATCCTACTTTTGCGATAAATACTGCCGGGCAAGTTATCATCTGGAATCAGGCCATGGAGGAACTGACCGGCTTAAAACATCGGGAAATGTTAGGAAAAGATAATTATGAATACTCCATACCCTTTTATGGGAAGAGGAGACCTATTATTATTGATTGTGTCTTAAATCCAGAACTACAGGCCAAAAACTATTACAATAATAATATTATCTTTAATAATAATACCTTATATGCGGAAAATTATTGTCCTCAACTAGGAGTAAATGGGACATATTTATCTACCAAAAGTGCCCCTTTAGTCGACCGCAAAGGTAATATAATCGGTGCGATTCAAACTATGCAAGATATTTCTGAAAAAATAATGCAAGAAGCGGTCATACGGGAAAGTGAAGAAAGATACCGTAATATTATTCAAAACATGGAAGACGGCTACTTTGAAGTAGATTTCACTGGTAACTTCACTTTTTTTAATAAATATTTGCACCAAGTAATTGGCTACCCGCCTAACGAGCTATTAGGTGCCAGTTACCGCATGGTTATGGATGAGGATAATAGTAAAAAAGTTATGCGTACCTTCAACCGAGTATATAAAACTGGCAAGCCGGTTAAAGAATTTGGCTGGTATGTTACCCGCAAAGATGGCAGTAAATTGTTTGTGGAAACTACCGTGTTGCCCATAAAAGATAATGATGAAATTACTGGATTTAGGGGTTTAATTCGGGATATTACCGAAAGGAAAAAAGCGGAAGATGCACTGCATAGAAGTGAACAAAACTTAAAAAAACAAGTTAATTACTTAAATACTTTAATTAATAATTTGAATGAATTTTTTCTTACTTACGATGCTAACGGAAATATTTCTTTTGCCAATAAAATGGCTCGTGAGGTTTTAGGATATAATCCTGAGGAATTATTAGGCAGGAAAGTTGTAGATTTAATAGCTGAAGACCATAAATTGTTAGTTGTAGAAGCTATCCAAAATAGATTAACTTATGGCGGGGATAGTACTTATGAATTACCTATCATTCACAAAAGCGGTAAAACGCGTTTAATTAAGTTAAATGCCTCCCCTATAATTGATGAGAAAAGAAATATAACCGGGGGGATGGTTTTAGCCGAAGATATAACGGCCAAGAAAATGGCGGAGGAACAATTAAAATTCAGTGAAGCCCGGTACAGAGCTATTGTTGAAGACCAAACCGAATTAATATGCAGGTCTATGCCCGATGGGACTATAACCTTTGTAAATAATGCCTATTGCAGGTATTTTGATATAGAAAAACATTTAGCTTATGGTACTAATCTTTACGATATTATTTATGAGGAAGACAGGGAGTTAGTTAAAGAATGTATGCAATCTTTAACCCCGGAATATCCGGCTAAAACTATGGAGCTACGAGTGCAAATGCCCGATGCCGGAATTAGATGGATTAATTGCACCCATAGGGCAATTTTTAATAGCCATG
>CAZYLY010000116.1:0-6238 GCA_964648825.1 uncultured Syntrophomonadaceae bacterium | reverse complement strand
CCAGCTATTTACTAAGTCAGGATTATTTTCTACCCACTTACGGGCGGCAGCTTTAGCATCACCTAATTCTTCACCTAGGGCCATAGCTGAGCCTATATCAGCATCCCCCCAATAGAAGTTATTAAATAGTTCATAGACTTCGGGCATATCTTCTTTAAGCCCTTTTCTTACGATAGTATTAATTGTTTCTGCATCACCATATATTTTTTTCGGATCTTCTAAATATTTTAAATCCCAAGTGGCAAATTTCCAATGGGGACTCCAGCCGGTTACTGCTACCCATTCATTATTAGCAATAGCTTCTTTTAGAGAAACTACCATAGTCGCATCAGAACCTTCTACTAATTCATAGTCTAATTTATAGTCTTCAATAGCTTGATTAGAAGCTTGCATAATGCCGGCTCCTGGGTCAATGCCAATAATTTTCCCATCAAATTTTTCTTTAACCCCATTTAACTCCTCAATAGAATTAATATCAACATAACTAGGCACTACAAGTCCTATTTTGGCACCTTCGTAACTAGGTCCCAAATCCTCCACCTTATCTCCTACTTGTTTCATATAGTCACCATGGGTAAGAGGCAACCAGGCTGTAAATATAGCGTCAGCCTCGTCATTAGCCAGACCTTGATACATAGCTGCTGCAGTTACAGGAAGTGCATCTACTTTATATCCCATAATATTTTCTAAAATGTCTGCCATAATATAAGTTTCAGCTCTAGCACAAGCCCATTCTACATATAATAATTCCACATTGCCTTTTTCTCCATCAGCTAAACCTCCGCTAGATGGGTTGCTACCCCCACCACAACCGGCTACAGCAAATACTAAAACCATCAAAATTGATATTATCCACAAGTTTCTTCTCATTTTTAACATGATATCCTCTCCTTCATTAGTCCGTTTTACCAAGATTTTGGGTAAGGCGATCTAAAATTATAGCTAAAATAACAATAGCAACTCCAGCTTCAAATCCCATGCCCATGTTAAGAGTTTGAATGGCCGTCCAGACAACACCTCCTAATCCTTTAGCCCCAATCATGGCAGCTATAACTACCATGGATAATGAAAGCATAATACATTGATTAATTCCGGCTAAAATAGTTGTTCTAGCTAAAGGTAATTCTATTTTAAATAACATCTGGAAAAAAGTTGAACCAAATGATTTACCTAACTCAATTAATTCCTCTGGTACTTGTTTAAGTCCTAAACTAGTCAGACGAATCACCGGTGGCATGGCAAAAATTAAAGTAGTAATAACAGCTGGCACAACCCCTAAACCGAAAAACGGTATAGCAGGCAGCAAATAAACGAAGGCCGGTAAAGTCTGCATAAAATCTAAAATTGGTGTTATTATTCTATCGGCCAACTCATTTTTCGCAGCTAAAATTCCTATAGGAACTCCGATTATAATACATAAACTTACCCCGGATATTACCATGGCTATAGTCTGCATAGTTGCATCCCACAACATAATATTATAAATAAAAAATAATCCCACTATAGAAAATAAGGCCAGCTTTTTCCCGGCTAAGCGCCAAGCAATCAAGGCTACGATAATGATAATCAGCTCAGGTGGAATAGCTAATAAATAATCTCGTAATCCTAGGATAATATCTTCTAAATGATTAGAAATTGCTTTAGTAGTGTGACGATAGTGTAGCGTTAAATAATCTATAGCTAAATCAGTCCATTTGGCTAATGGTATTTTGGGTATACTATTCATCACCATTCCTCCTTTCACCGGCTAATCCTGCTATTACCGAACCTCTAACTAGAGTTCCTTTTAAGTGCTGATTTTCATCCACCACTGCTACCGGAATCTTCGTATGGGCCAATATATCTAGCAAATCAGATAAGTTAGTATCTAAATCAGTAATCGGACCATCAGTTTCTATTATTTCATCAAGGACTCTTTGCCCTTCTTTAGCAATCCCCGCCGCGCTTTCCGCTCTTACGTAACCAATTAGTTTTCCAGCTCTATCTGTAACAAAAACTGATGAAATACCGTTTCTCTCCATCTGGTGTAAAGCGGCTCTAGGACCATCTTTAGGATATACTACTGTATGTGGTTTAATCATTACTGATGAAGCAGTTAGGGCTTTGGAACGGTTAATATTTTCTACAAATCGGGCTACATATTCACTCGCAGGTGATAATAATATATCTTCTGAATTGCCTATTTGTACTATTTCCCCGTCCTTCATCAATGCTATCCTATCCCCAATTTTTAAGGCCTCATCTAAATCATGAGTAATAAATACAATAGTTTTTTGCAGTTTCTTTTGTAATTCTAAAAGTTCATCTTGCATATCTTGCCTAATTAACGGGTCTAGTGCACTAAAAGGCTCGTCCATAAGCAAAATATCTGGGTTGGTAGCTAAGGCCCGGGCAATACCTACCCTCTGCTGCATACCTCCACTTAGGCTATCTGGATAATTATCTTCCCAGCCCTTAAGCCCTACCATTTCAATAGCTTGCATAGATTTTTCGAAACGGGTAATTTTAGGTATATTCTGCACTTCTAGACCTAAGGCCACGTTTTCCACAATAGTACGATTAGGCAAAAGGGCGAACTTCTGAAAGACCATCCCCATTTTCTTACGTCTAACTTCGATAAGCTCTTTATTGGACATCTTGGTTATGTCTGCCCCATCAATTAATATTTCGCCCACCGTAGCAGGAATTAATTGATTAATACACCTTAATAAAGTTGATTTGCCGCTGCCGGATAATCCCATGATCACAAAGCTTTCCCCAGCTTCGACTTTAAAGGAAGCATTTCTTACCCCGACCACTTGCTTAGTCTTACGCTTAATCTCTGCATTACTCATACCTTCAGTTAACATTTGTAATGCCTTATCAGTATTACTGCCATAAATTTTACTTAGGTTATTTACTGCTAATTTTTCCATAATTAATCACTCCTTCGAAATAGACATAGCAAAATCAGCCTCGCTTTCCTTTTAATGGGAACGGACAGGCGCAAGGACTTGTTAGCTTATCTCCATAAAATAAGCCAAGTCGATTAAATAAAATAAAGGAAATTAGAAATTAGAGGTGGGGAGTCTTCGAAATAATTAAAAATCAAAAAGAAGATATTTGAAAGTTAAAATTTATAAGATAAACGAAAAGTTCCCCATTCTCCTCCTTACACCTGCTTACGAGGTTAGCTGACGGGTTAGGGCTATAAGGCACCCTTCCAAAATGGATTCACCCCAACAAAATTGGTTCCCCCGTTCTCATAAACTTGAGATTCAGCAAGAGAATGGCTACTGCCAAAAGCATAATAATATTAATTTATCAACAGTACTATTATAGGCATACTTTAAAAAACATTACAAATGCGCTAAAACACGATTAAAACCACAATATTCAAAAATACTAGCATAAGCTTAAATATAATAGTAAATTTGTCTGCTTACTGCACCTACATCATATTCGCTTTGCGAAGAACTTCGTATAATACCGGAACTACTTGCTTTTTCCTCGACATTACTCCTTTTAAATACACGGTATTATCTGCTGCTGTGGAGCCAAAAGCTTCGGCTACTAAATAGCTTCTTTCACCGCTTACGATTAATTTAGTACCTTCATCAATAATATCCGTAACCATTAAGCACATAAAGGCATATTCGTTTTTATCGCAAATATCCTGCATAGCTTTTATAATTCCATCCTTACGGGCAATAATTCTAGTTAAATCAACTGTTTCGATTTGGGAAATAGCAAATACAGTTTCCTCACTAGTATATTCCTTAAGATCCTGGCTAACTAATTCATAATCAGATTGTTTATCAATAATACTATTATTATCAAAAATCTCTTTACCCCATTTAACTGCATCTAAACCGGCTATTTGGGCTAATTCTTTTGCAATTTTAGTATCTTTGGCAGTAGTAGTAGGTGATTTAAAAATCATGGTATCGGATAATAAACCAGATAACATTAAACCTGCTAAGTCCTGGCTAATAAACATATTTTTCAACATAAACATTTCCGCTACTAAAGTACAAGTAGAACCAACTGGTTCATTTTTGAAATAAATGGGAGAAATAGTCTGTATATCCCCCACCCGGTGGTGGTCAATTATTTCTAATACTTCAGCCTGTTCGATGCCGTCTACGGCTTGATGTCTTTCATTATGGTCAACTAGTATTAACTTTTTACGTTTCATATCTAATAAATTGTAACGAGATATCATTCCTAAAAAACGGTTTTCATGGTCTACTACCGGATAATTACGGAAACGGGAAGCAAGCATATTTTTACGCACTTCCTCCAGAGTTTCATCCTTTTCAAATAAAACTAGCCCCCTAGTCTGCATTATGTCTGCTACTTTATAATTTAATATCGTAGCTAGAATTTCGGGACTTTTATCTATATTTCTTCCCTGCCCTAAATTATCTAAAAAAATCATCGCCAAATCGCCAATTGTCATTAAGCCTAAAAATCTTTCCTTATCATCTAATACTGGCAAGGTTTTAATATTATGTTTACGCATAAGATTGCCTATTTCCATAACAGTCATATTTACAGTCGCATAGATAATAGGCTGATCATCTAGCAAATCATCCACTTTAGTACCTACATTGCGAACAATAATAGGCACATCAAAATTAAACTTTTCTAAAACAAAGTTAGTTTCCGGGCTTATATCACCAGCAGCCGCTGCTATGTATATACCTTCGTCCGTACTTTGTTTATAAAATCTGTAGCTTATAGCTGCAGCTATAGAATCAATATCTGGATTCTTATGACCAATAACATATATCGGTTTCATTTATAATTCTCCTCCCTATTTTATAGTAAGGTGTAAGGGGTGAGGCGTGAAGAGTCTTTTCACATTTCGCCTTTTACGCCTTACTCCTCACTCCTTACTCCTTACTCAAAAAAGTGTGTCAATACCCCCGTCCCCATGACATAAATAGATTGGCGATGTACTGGGCAGCTAGAACATCTTCCATCGAATTGCGGCTAGCTGCCACTACTGCTATGCCGCTATCAGTAGGCTGAAGAAGTTCCAAGCCTCTTTTTACCGCCGACATAGCCGGTTCTATCCCCTTTTGCTTCAAGGTTCTGGCTACAGTAGCGGTCATTACTTGGCGGCTTTCTACAAAAGCTGCATCATAAGCTACTCCACCCGTATCAGTAACTGCTACTACTACTCGGTTTTTGAAATCAGCTAATTTAGCAGTTTCCGCCCCTAAATTAGGCAATACTGCCTCAATAACCCCGCCCTTACTTTCAATCCCCCGTATTACCCGGCTGCACCGTTCTGTTCTTTCTTCATCAGTCCCCACCCGCGGCTCGGATATTAAAATTATATTAGAATTTGCTTCTTTAGCTAATAATGTAGCTTCAAAACCTACTTTTTCCGGTTCCACCTTTACTGGTGCCCGAGTAAAATCGGGACTAGCCCCTAATACTGCATAAGCACCACTATCTAAAGCACTTTCTAAAGTTGTAGACATATCTATAACATCGACAATCACAACTAACATACCTTCCCGGGCCGCATCTCTAGCCCCGCTAGCATCACTAGTTGTGATTATCTTTTTTGACTTTACCATAATAACCGCCTCCCCCAGGGATAATCTGCAACCTGCCGGCTCGCATCTTATTTATCATAAGCGCAATATCTGGATTAATAATCCTAGCTATATCATCAACACTCTCGCGTTCTAAAATCTTAATTTCATTATCAAAAAAAGTATAAAATTTATTTAAAGTTTTCGCCCCTACCCCAGGCAATTCCTTTAAGGGTACCCGATAATTGTAAACTGGCCTTCCAACCGGATGGCGCGGCTCCTTATAATCACGTATCTCGACAATGCGGTCAAAAACGCCTTTTACTACCGTAGATGAACTACCACACTGGGGACAAATAAATATAGGTGGTTCATCTTCCATTATAAACTCACAATTAGTGCAATAGCTACGATGATATTTACCCATAACCGGATCCATCCCATAATTGGCTATAACCTTACGCCCTGCTTCATTATGCAAAGCTAATTTCAATTCCTGAAAATTATTATCCGCAACCCTAAGTAAATTGTACTCACGCCCTATTTTCTCGGATGAATGAGCATCTGAATTAGATAAAAAAGTAAAATCCCGAGTTTCCGCAATCGTATCTGCCATGTTAATATCGGAACTAAGCCCTAACTCTATGACCTTCACTTTAGCTAAATCACGGCCCAGTATCTTAGTTAACCTATCAGTTAACATACCA
>CAZYLY010000115.1:0-6275 GCA_964648825.1 uncultured Syntrophomonadaceae bacterium | reverse complement strand
GCTGCCCACAAAAAGTACGAAGGTTCGCTTATTATAATCGATTTTGGCACTGCTACTACTTTTTGTGTAGTCAATGAAAAAGGTGAATACTTAGGAGGAGCTATTGCGCCAGGGATTAAGGTATCTACTGATGCCTTAGTTGCCAGGGCCGCTAAACTCCCGCGGGTAGAATTAATTAAGCCTAAAAACCTCATCGGTAAAAATACAGTTGCCAGTATGCAATCTGGGATAATTTACGGATTTGTAGGTCAAGTTG
The DNA here is from genome assembly GCA_964648825.1 of uncultured Syntrophomonadaceae bacterium. Taxonomy (GTDB): domain Bacteria; phylum Bacillota; class Syntrophomonadia; order Syntrophomonadales; family Syntrophomonadaceae; genus JAAYRQ01. The sequence goes on along the minus strand of CAZYLY010000115.1, from coordinate 6,019 downwards.
AAGGCATAGTTAATCGCCTGAAAAAAGAAATCGGGTCGGATACTACCGTTATAGCTACAGGCGGATTAGCCAAAATAATTGCGGACGAAACTGATGTGGTTGATATAATTGATGACCTTCTAACTCTGGATGGACTGCGTATAATATACGAAATTAATCGGGGGCAAGATGTTTAGAATCGGCAATATTATGATTAAAAACAGGGTAGTAGCAGCACCGATGGCAGGTGTTACCGATAAAGCTTTCCGTATAATGGCCAAAAAGTATGGTTGCGGGTTAGTTTATACCGAAATGGTTAGTGACATGGGCTTATTATATGAACAAAAACGTACGGCTGCCCTTGCTGATACTAGTGGAGAAGAACTGCCGGTAGCAGTACAGATATTTGGCTCTAAGCCGGAAACTTTGGGAAAAGGGGCTCTAAGCCTGGAGAGACTAGGGGCACACTTAATAGATATAAATATGGGCTGTCCTACTCCTAAAATAGTAAAAAGCGGAGAAGGGGCAGCTTTAATGCTTAACTTACCTAAGGCCCAGGCTATTATAAGAAGTGTAGTACAAGCGGTTAAAGTACCTGTTACCGTCAAATTTCGTAAAGGCTGGGATGATAATAATATTAATTGTGTGGAATTAGCGGGGATTGCGGAAGCGGAAGGAGCTAGGGCTGTAGCTGTTCACGGGCGTACTAGAAGTCAGTTTTATGCAGGTAAGGCCGATTGGGATGCAATTAAAATGGTAAAGGAACGGGTAAGCATTCCGGTGATCGGCAATGGGGATATATGGACGGCTGAAGATGCGTTAAGGATGCTTGATTATACCGGTTGTGACGCGGTAATGATTGGGCGGGGCGCTATGGGGAACCCTTTTATTTTCGAAGCAGCCGTAGAGTTAATAGAAAAGGGGCGTATAATTGAACCCCCCTCAATTGAAACGAGATTAGCTGCGGCTACCGAGCATCTGAAATTAGCTGGTCAATTCAAAGGGGAAGCTGTAGCGACTAGGGAGATGCGTAAGCATTTAGCTTGGTATATTAAAGGCATAAGAGGTGCGGCCAGGATTCGGGAAGAAATTAACCGAACTGTTACTTTGGCCCAGATGCTGGAAGTAATTAATGGGCTTAAGAAGTCCCAGATGGTGAGGTAGTGCAAATGAATAGTAATAAGGCTAATGTTTTAGGTTGTTATATAGATAGGTTAGATAAAAAAGGAACTATAGATAAGATTAGCGAATTTATTGTTAAGGGAAAACCGACCCATATTATTACATTGAATGCGGAAATAGCATATGCAGCTATGGAGAACCCGGATTTAAGAATGCTTATAAATCAAGCTGATTTAGTAACTCCAGATGGGATAGGGATTGTATGGGCTGCCCGGCATTTAGGCTTTCCGGTTAAGGAACGAGTTACCGGCATCGATATGGTTTATGAGTTATGTTCTATGGCCATTATGAAAAAATGGCAGGTTTATTTATTAGGAGCAGCCCCCCAAGTAGCTGCTACGGCCGCTAAGAATCTGCAATTATCTTATCCTAATTTAGATATAGTTGGGGTAAGAGACGGTTATTTTAAGGAAACGGAAATAAATACTGTTATCCAAGAGATTAAAGCGGTTAATCCTGATATATTATTAGTCGGTTTAGGGGCACCTAAGCAGGAATTTTTTATTAATGAATATAAAGATGAATTAGGAGTGCCTGTATCAGTTGGGGTAGGGGGCAGTTTCGATGTTATTGCCGGAGTAAAGCAAAGGGCCCCCGAAATAATGATTAAGCTTAATTTAGAATGGTTATATCGCTTAATTACAGAACCATCACGTTTAAAACGGCAAATGGTCTTACCTAAATTTGTTTTTACGATATTAACTAAAGGTAAAAAAGCCTCATAAATAGGGGGAGGATGTAATGGATAGTATTTTTGCTCTAGATATTGGCACTAGAAAAATAGTCGGTTTAGTAATGCGAAAAACGGGAAATAGTTTTGTGGTCTTAGATAGTGAGATGCGCGAACATAAGACTAGGGCTATGATTGATGGGCAAATACATGATGTCGAGGCGGTAGCCGCAACTATTAAGGAGATTAAAACTGCCTTAGAAACCAGGATGGAGATAAAGCTAGAGGCAGGAGCTGTGGCGGCGGCAGGGCGTGCCTTACAGACTGCCAGCGGTCATGCTGTGCAAAAAAGACCTACCTTAGAGGAAATAAGCCGAGAAGAAGTATTAGCCTTAGAAGTTGAGGCGGTGCAGCAGGCGCAGTTTAAACTAGCTAAGGGGGAGAACGGTGATAATAGAGAATATTTTTGTGTAGGTTATAGTGTCGGCAGCTATTATCTAAATGAACAAAAAATCGGCAGTCTTATCGGACAAGTCGGAACAAGTATGACGGTTGAAGTTATTGCTACTTTTTTACCCCGGGTAGTAGTTGATAGCTTATTTTCTTCTTTAAAGCGGTCTGATTTAGATATATTAAGTCTTACTTTAGAGCCTATAGCCGCCTTATCGGTAGCTATTCCGGCTAGTATGCGTTTATTAAATTTAGCTTTAGTCGATATTGGAGCGGGAACGGCGGATATTGCTATTGTTAAAGGCGGGAACATTTTTGCTTATGCTATGGTACCTATGGGGGGCGATAAATTAACTGAATTTGTGGCTACTGAATATTTGTTAGATTTTAATGAGGCGGAAAAAGTAAAAAGACAGCTGAAGGAAGCTAAAAGTGTAGATATGGTAGATATTTTAGGTAATAAGAACAAAATTAACTCGTCTGCAGTTATTGAGCAAATGGAAGCAACGACTAATGAATTAGTCCAAAAAATCGCCCATAATATTTTAGAGCTTAACCAGAAAAGCCCAGATGCGGTAATCTTAGTTGGCGGCGGCAGTATGACCCCGGCATTAAGTGAAATGTTAGCCAAACACCTTAATTTACCGGCTAATCGGGTAGGGCTGCGCAGCCCGGAAAGCTTGGAAGAATTAGTTATTAATTCTGATTTTCTAAAAAGCCCCCAGGGAGTTACACCGCTAGGGATTGCTTATTATTCCTTAACTTCTAAACCAGTGCCTTTTGTTAAGGTGCAAGTTAATAATAGGGAAGTAGTTCTGTGGAATACAGGAAAAATTAATGTTACCCAAGCTTTATTAAGTTCGGGCATTGCGCTTAATAATATTTACGGTAAACCAGGCTTAGGCAAAACTATCGAAATAAATGGGGTAGTTAAAGTTTTTAAGGGTGAAATGGGAACCTGGCCTATTATTAAAGTAAACGGCGAAGATGTAGCTTTAGATACGATGGTTAATGATGGGGATGTAATCGAATTTGTGCGCGGTAGCGATGGGGAAGAAGCAATAATAAAATTAGCGGATTTAATACCGCCTAGTAAAGCTGGTTATGTATATGTTAACGATGAGAAAATCTCTTTAGTATCTAAGGTTTATGTTAATGGACAGATATTTGATAATGATGCTGAAATTCCTGATCGGGCGAAAGTGGAATATAAACGGGTGGATAGCCTGTATAATGTTTTAAGTTTACACGGGGTAGCTGATTTATATTTGCAGGAAAAAATATTTAATTATAAATTTAGGGGGCAAAGCAGAACACTTAAATGGAGCCCCGTTAAGGTAATGATTAATGATAAACCAGCCAAGCTAAGTGATACTATTAATTTGGGTGATAATATTAGTTACTCAATACAAAGTTTGCATCCCAAGATTAAGGATGTAATACAGGAAATGGAACCAAGTTATATGACCGTAGAAGTAAATGGGGAAACAGTTGAATTAATTACAGCTCCTCCCATGATAAAAAATGAAAGCGTAGTTATTAGTATAGATGATGATTTACAGGATAATATGTCATTAGAAATTAGCCGCCAAACCGAAGCCATACTAAGTGATGTATTTAGGGTGATTAATATTAATTTAGCCTCTAAGGGGCGCTTAAAAATGGTAGTAAACGGACAAGACGCCGGTTTTACAACTCCTATAATTGAAGGCAGTAAGATTGAGTTAGTATGGGAATAGCATGGTTTGGGACACTTTATAAAAAAATCCCTGCCTAGCAGGGACTTTATGAATCTAATATTTTTTGGTTACTTTTCTATTCCTGAATCTCTAGTTGTTGTTTTAATGCCTGTTGTAAGGTTTGAGAAAAGTTAATGCCTGCTTCCTCCCCTAATACTTTTAGGTATTTAGGCACCGATACATTAATCCGCATTGTACTTAAGTCATTGGCTTTGCGATATTTATCAAAATCAATATCTACCCACGATACTATTTCACCAGCTTCATGGGGCGGTTCGGTAGTAGATGGCTCTGTTTTTGCACCCCTTACTAAATCTAAAAATAAAGTATTTTCAAGTAAAAGTTAAATATAATCAAATAAATTAAATATAGCAGCTATATTAGCTGCTTATAAGTGTTTGCATTATTAGAAAAAAAAACTAAAATAGAATTAAAGGTCAAAGAAGGTCAAAGCGAAAAGGAGAGCTTAGAGTTGAAGAAGAGTTTGGCGGATAAGATAGAGCAATATTTGAAAGTATTAATTGAGCGTAGTGATAATCAACAAATTATAATCCAAAGGGTGGAGTTAGCCGAAACTTTCAGTTGCGTTCCTTCTCAAGTTACATATGTAATTAATACGCGTTTTAGGGAAAGTGAAGGGTACTTTGCAGAAAGTCGCCGCGGTGGTAAAGGTTATATGCGGATTACTAAGGTTGCTGATGATGACCCCATTGTGGAAATTAATCGCATTGATTTATTTGAATTTTTTGATGAATTGTATAAAGAAAAGAATATTACTAAAAATGAAAATGAATTATTAAAACATTTAGTAGTTTATTCTTTTAAGGAATTAAAACCGACGGAAAAAAAGCGCCTTTTTAAGACGATGCGTGATGCCTTGGAAGATTTTATTAAGTAATACCCTAAAGGAGGGATTCCCTATGTATTGTGATGAGTGTAAAAGTAATCCGGCTACAGTACATTTTACGCAAAATATTCACGGCAAGAAGAGTGAAACTCATTTATGCGAAAACTGTGCGGCCGCCAAAGGGGCTATATTGTTTGATGTGGGTAATAAGTTTTCTATTCCTAATTTATTAGGTAGTTTTTTAGGGAATAATTTTAATGTGGCAGGAGTTAAACAGATTAGTCCAGGACTTATTTGTCCTAATTGCCAGATGAACTTTAATGATATCAGGCAAACGGGAAAACTCGGCTGTTCTGAATGTTATGGGGCGTTTGAACAGGAATTAGAACCTACTTTGCGCCGTATCCATGGAAATAGTGAACATATTGGCAGAATACCTGTGCGTGGTGGCGAGAAGGTTTTACTTAAAAGGAAAATTGATGATTTAAAAAATAAACTGCACAAGGCTATCGGCAACGAAGAATATGAAAAAGCCGCTGAAATAAGGGATGAAATTAAAACTATAGAAAAAGGTTTAGAATAGGGGGGAAAGTTATGCAGGTTGATGACCTCTTAAATAGTAGTTATGTCGGCTGGATGGAAGCGGAGCAAGTTCCTGAAGCGGATATTGTTATTAGTAGCCGCATTAGGCTAGCGCGTAATTTAAGATTGATGCCTTTTCCTCATTTATTAGATGCCGAAAAGGGTACTGAAGTATTAGCCCAGATAAAAAAAGCCTGGGATAATACTAAGCACAAGGATTTTGAGTTAGTCACTTTTGACCAGATAACTGCGCTGGATAGGCAGATTTTAATGGAAAAACATTTAATCAGCCCGGATCACGCCAAAGCGGAACAAGGGTTTCAAGGGCTTTTAGTTAATGGTGATGGTTCGGTAGCTATTATGATAAATGAGGAAGACCACTTAAGAATTCAGTGTATGCTGCCGGGACAGCAATTAGAAGCATGTTATCATAAAGCTCAAGAAATAGATGATTTACTTGAAAAGTTTTTAGATTTTGCTTTTGATGAAAGGCGAGGTTATCTAACTTCTTGTCCGACTAATGTAGGCACTGGAATGCGCGCCTCGGTAATGGTACATTTACCGGCTTTA
>CAZYLY010000114.1:5168-6325 GCA_964648825.1 uncultured Syntrophomonadaceae bacterium | reverse complement strand
CTTAGCATCATTAGCTTGCGGCTGTCCCGCCCCTTGCTTATTAACATAAGCCGCCGGAACCATCCCAGTTACATTATTAACTTCCATTAAAAAACACCTCCATGTAAAATAAGCGTACATCCTTGTGCCTATTTATATATCGTATAAAATATATAAATACTTTATCCCACCAACATTTAATATAAAAAACAATGGTGCATCAGGGATAATCCCTAGTGCATCACTAACTAAATCATCATCCTGAATTCATCCCCGTAACGGCGAACCCTCTAGAGGACCACCGATGTTCGGCTATCGCCTCACTATTAAGGTTGTGAATTCGCCTCTACAAAATTTACGCAAGCCCCGAATATTACTGTAGCCCCGAATATTACTGTAGCCCCGAATTCATTCGGGGCTACACCCAAACCAAACAAAAGAAAATCAGTGAAAATCCAAAAAATCAGTGTATTCGCGAAGCGAATCAGTGTTGAATTAAAAGCTTATTCCCCAGCCGCCCGCCGCCCCGAAATTATCCACGGTGCCGGAAACGGTTCCACCATATTTTTACTATTAACCCGCGATACCGCTACATGAATAGCCTCCGTACGTTCCAAACCATTATCCTTAAACAATTCTGGAATAGCTAATAAAAGCTCAAAATCTAGTGTATAAATCACCAGCTCCATATTCGGATTAACTGCTAAAAGATTTTTAATTTCACTATCAATACGCGGTGAGGCTACTATAAAGCCTATATCCGGCACCGGCAGCTGTTCTAATACCCCATCAGCTATAGAATCCACAATCGTTACATTATTAAGCCCGAACTTTTGCACATTTTCCTTCATAGTCTCCTGATCACGGCGGTCATATTCTACGGCGATAACATTACCCTTAGCAGCGATTAGAGCCGCTTCTACGGCGATACTTTCACCGGAAATTATACATATATTATCCTCAATCCCTAAATGCAGTTTACTCATGATTATGGCCCGCACTTCCCGACACACATAATGTACCGAGCCGCAAGTAAAGCGACTGTTTTCAATCCCGATGGGATAATTAGTAGCCGCATGCGGGTTCATGATTAACATAGCCGCCGATGCGTTAATGCCGCGGTTAATCATATCAGATAACTTATCGTGTTTTATTTCCCCTGCCGGCTCCGAACCCTC
>CAZYLY010000114.1:0-5158 GCA_964648825.1 uncultured Syntrophomonadaceae bacterium | reverse complement strand
ATATCACAATCCCCTAATTCCGCATTCCACATGTTATAGAAAATATCTGGATGCCCCGCATCGGTGAATACTAATACCGCCCGATTACTCATAACCGTAGGAATTAAATTTTTATTCTTCCCGGTAATGTCCAGCATTTTAAGTTCAGCCAGATTAATATCAACATTAGCGGAAAAATACTTAAGCCAAGATAAAATCACTTCATTGGTAAACATAGTATCTTTCACCACCAATCCCTCGTTATTTACATTTATCATAAACTATTTGGGTAAATATTCATATACCCTAGCAACTAAGCGCCGGTACGTTCCAGTAACCGCTCCCATTTATAATCTACATGTGCCTGAGCCTCTTCAATCATCCACTCATTACCCGGTTTAAACATATGGCGAAATCTCCCTTGGGAACGCAGATAATCTTCCACCGGCAGCTTTTTCTTCGGAGTATAACTTAAACGCCATACCCCTTCCTCCACTTCGTAAAGCGGCCATACACAGCTATCTACCGCCAACTTAGTAATATCGGCTAACTTTTCCATAGGATAATCCCAGCCGCGGGGACAAGGTGAAAATACATTTAAAAAACAAGGCCCCTTAGTATAAATAGCCTTATAAGCCCTAGTATGCAAATCACGAAAATTACCCATCGGTGCCGTTTGCGCTACATAAGGCAGATGATGAGCTACCATAATTTCAATCAAGTCCTTTTTATTCTGAATCTTGCCCTGTTCCTCAGCACCTACCGGGGAAGTAGTAGTACGAGCAAACCGCGGCGTAGATGATGAGCGTTGAATACCCGTATTCATATAAGCTTCATTATCATAACAAACATAAACCATATCATGTCCCCGCTCCATAGCCCCGGATAAAGATTGAAACCCTATATCATAAGTTCCGCCGTCACCGGCAAAAGTAATAAACTTAATATTACCTTCCACCTTACCGCGGCGTTTTAGCACCTTATAAGCCGCTTCTACCCCAGCACAAGTAGCCGCCGAATTTTCAAAGGCCGAATGAATAAAACTATCCATATAAGCCGTATAAGGATACATATAAGTAGAAACCGACAGACAGCTAGTCGCATTAACTACTACCGCCCGGTCTTCCTCATGCAAAGCCCGCAAAACCCCAGATACAATTATCCCCGCCCCGCAACCGGCACATAGCCGGTGTCCGCCAGTTAGGCGGATAGGTTTTTCAACTTCCCTTTTTAGATTATATACAGTGCTCATGCCTTATCCTCCCTTGATCTCTGTCCCATATGGCTATAAACCGGCTGAATATTACCAGTTGCAGCGATTTTTCCTAACCGGGCAAAAACCCCTTCAATATCTTCCACCTTCACATCACGCCCCCCTAAACCGTAAACAATATTAACCATATAGGGGCGCTCAAGTGCATCATATAAAGCACTACGAGTTTCAGCAAATAAGGGTCCCCCCGTAGCAGCAAAAGTTTCCGATTTATCCATTACCGCCACCGCTTTAACCTTAGCCAAAACCTGGGCTAATTCTTCCCCCGGAAAAGGGCGAAATACCCTGATTTTAACTAAACCAGCCTTTACCCCCGCAGCCCTTAATCTATCTACAGCCGCTTTAGCAGTTCCCGCCGTCGAGCCAATCAAGACTATAGCCAGCTGGGCATCCTCCATCTGGTAAGCCTCGAAAAACCCATATTTGCGTCCCGAAATCTTCTCAAATTCAGCTGCTACTTCCAAAATACGTGCCTTAGCCGCCCTCATCGCCTCCACTTGCAGCATCTTGTGTTCCATATAATAGGGACTAATATCATAGGGACCGACAGCTAAAGGATTTTCCTTTTTGAGTAAATAATGTTCCGGCTGGTACGACCCGATAAATTTCACTACCGTTTCCGTATCTAAAAGGTCAATATTTTCCACCGCATGACTAGTAATAAACCCATCCATACATGACATGACCGGCAAACGCACCTCCGGCGCTTCCCCAATCGGCATCGTCATCAGGAAATTGTCGTAAGCTTCCTGGTTATTTTCCGCATATAACTGAATCCATCCGCTATCACGGGCCCCCATCGAATCAGAATGATCAGCATTAATATTAATCGGCCCCGAAAGCGCACGGTTAACACAAGCTAAGGAAATAGGCAACCGGCATGATGCGGCTACATATAACATTTCATACATTAAAGCTAGACCACAAGAGGCAGTCGCACTAACCGTTCTAGCACCAGCCGCTTGTGCTGCAATACATACCGACATCGAACTATGTTCCGACTCCACGGTTACATATTCCGTATCCACTTCCCCATCCGCAACATACTGCGCGAAGTATTCTGGAATCTCAGTCGAAGGCGTAATCGGAAAAGCTCCCATAACATCAGGGTTCATTTGCTTCATAGCATATGCTACCGCTTCATTTCCAGATAAGCGATGATTCATCTTTCCCCACCTCCAGCTACCATAGTAATCGCAGGAAACGGGCATACTTCCTTACAAATGCCGCACCCCTTGCAATGCATATAATCAAAATCTAAGCGTTTACCATCCTTAACCGGAATAGCACTATCGGGACAAAAAGGAATACATAACATGCAATGCTTACAAGCTTCCTCGTGAAAAATAGGCGTATTAGTCCGCCAGCTCCCGGTATTAAAAGCCCGCGCCGTTCCCGCTTCGTATATCTCCCCACCCGGAGTGAGGTCTTGCCAGGGAGTACTTTCATTAATATCCTTAGCGTAAATCATCCTTCCCGCACCTCCTGCATGGATTTTATCAAAGTTTCCATATTTCCTGCTATAACATGAGGCTTAGAAGCAAACTTTTCTTTAAAAGAATCCTCTATATCAATTAAAAAACGTTCCGTTTCCACCACGCCGCTTACCTTAACCGTAGCCGCCAACATAGGAGTATTAGGAAAATTAATGCCCAAATGCTCCTCCGAAATCCGGCGCGCATCTATCGTAAAAACCCGACCAGCCCACTCAGGTAAACGGGGACGCATTTCCTCTGGAGAAAAAGGAGTATTGATAATAATGGCCCCATCCTTTTTAAGTCCCCTAGTGACATCTACACTATCCAGCAAAGTCTCATCAACTACTACCACATAATCCGGGTAGTAAATATTAGAATGTATCGTACAACGTTTTTCACTAATACGATTATAAGCCGTGATAGGCGCACCCATCCGCTCCGGCCCATACTCTGGAAACCCTTGCACAAACTTGCCTTGCAAACCAGCCACGTCCGCAAGTAACATACAAGCCATCTTAGCTCCCTGCCCTCCCCGGCCGTGCCAACGAATTTCTACCATTTCCTTAATAGACACTCTTTTCCCCTCCTCATAATAATTAAAAAAGGCCTTCCTCCCTCTGCGGGACGAAAGCCTTAAAGCTATTCGCTATACCACCCATTCTTACCAGCATACTAACATATGTGTTCCCGATTACGGGGGATTCCGTCGGAGCCTACTAAGTTGCCCTTTCAGTCCGCAGCTCGGGAGTGATTTTCAGTTCCAGACTACTAATACCGGGCTTCCACCCTCCCCAGCTCGCTGTAACCTTCAACCCAAAACCTACTCTCTCCGTCCTCGCCATTAATTATAAAATTATAAACTACTGTATCATTAAACTAGGTTAGGGTCAATCATAATATTTAAATGCAACGGGGACGGTTCCTTTTGCATCAATTTCAGCACTCCCCGGTACTAATTTATCCAGTAACATCAATATTTCCACCTATATGAGGGTTAACCGAATTTTCCATTACCTGCAAAACTGCCATCATATCCGCCATCTGTTCAGCTGGACCTTCCATCGCCATTTTCAATACCGCCACACTAGCATCCTGCATCACCTGAGCCTGGCTCATAACCATCGCCAGACTAGCAATATCCATAATTAACACCTCCGCAACTTTCTATTACAATTATACATATAATCCTGCTGAAACAAAACTTCATCTTATGTTAAAAACCCGCCCTATGTCATCCTGAAGGAAGTGAAGGATCTTTCCCCTCAACTCCACCAATTATGCCTAAGTGCGCGTTCCACTTCCATGCGCCATTTTTCAAAACCAGGTAGCAGTAGTTCAGCAACCTTATAGTCTACGGATAATTCCTCCCCTTGAGTATAACTATCCATAACTGCATCGACAGTCGTTAACACCTCTGCCACTAAAATATCAATCTCATTATCCGGCAGTTCCGTTTTTATAATATTAATAGTATTGGTAATCGCAGTTATCGCATCCTTAGCGTCACCAAATAATAATAAGGCTTCCTCATAGCGCAGCTCGGCCAGCTGCTTTCTTATATGAAGAAGCCCTTCTTCTAAAGTTGCCATTAGCTCTATTATTCTATCTTTTATTTCAACATAATTATCCATGCAGTATTCCCTCACATATACCCCCGTAGCGGAGAATTCATTCTCCGCGGATACCGGCGATTGAAATCGCCTCTACAAATCCCCAACCCTCGTAGCGGAGAATTCATTCTCCGCGTATATCGGACTTCCTCCTAATTCTTTAGCAGGATGGACATATAAGCTAAGCTGTCATAGCCACTTTCTTTTATTACTTCAACCGCCTCTCTAATGTATCCCTGGTTATGGATTACGACTTTAGATAGGGATTGAATTAATTTTAGCGTTATTTCATCATTTAAGCCTTTATGAAAACCGGCTAAACCTATTAAATGCAGCTTGGTCATACTATATAAGACACATAAGAATATATAGGAATCCCATATAGTCTTATAATTACCAAAGGGCATCATTTCTTTAAAGACCTCATTTACTAAGTAATTTTCTAATATATATTCCCTTTCAGCTATGTAAGGAAGAAAGTATTCCCGGTAATTATATTCGTAATTTTTCATAATATCTTCTAGCTTAGCATCTTCAGTATAGCCTAAGCCAACTAAGGTTTCAGTAAAACATTCCTCATAGCGCCGGCTTTGGTTTTGGATACCTATTATATACCTTCTATCCAGCATAGCTTTAGTCATCTGCACTTGGACTTCTAGGTTAGGGGTGATCTTATTTAGTTCTTCGTGAAAAAATCCGCTTTCAATTAATCCTGTCATCTGCTCTAATAGAGCGGGTAGACCAGTCCCCTGTTTATTAGCGAATAATTCTTCTATATTCCTATAAATAAGACCTAAAATAATCAGTCTATCTCCTAG
>CAZYLY010000113.1:3315-6327 GCA_964648825.1 uncultured Syntrophomonadaceae bacterium | reverse complement strand
ATTCCCGATATACGAATACTCCTACTAATAATCCATATACAACTGCCACTACCGCTGCTTCGGTAGGAGTGTACTTTCCAGAGAAAATACCACCCAAGATTATTATGGGCATTAATAAAGCCGGTAATGCAGATAAAAATCTTTTGCCCGTTTCTTTCCAGGGAACTCTTTCTTCAATAGTAGAGTCAGCACCACTTTTACGTACCATTAAATAACTAACTAACATAATTACTAATCCTAGTAAAATTCCGGGGATTATGCCAGCTAAGAATAGCTCTGCAATAGAAACCCCACTTATAAAACCAAATAATACTAAAGGAATACTAGGCGGAATAATTACCCCTAGGGAACCAGAGGAGGCTTGTAATGCTGAGGCCATATCCGGTTTGTATCCTTTTTTAATAAGAGCTGGTATCATAAATCCACCAATTGCTGCAGTAGTCGCAGCACCAGAGCCTGATACCGCCGCAAATAGCATCGATGCTAAGGCGGTAACATAAGCTAATCCGGCCGGCTTATGTCCTACTAAAGCACTGGCAAAGTCAACTAATCTTCTCGACATGCCCCCAGTGCTTAACAAGGCTCCTGCCATCATAAAAAAGGGAATCGCTAGCAAAGGAAAAGAGTCAACCCCAGTAAATAGTCTTTGGACACTAGCTACTAAAGGAATATTGCCCTGATATACTAAAGCTGCTACTGAAGATAGTCCTAAGGAAAACGCAATCGGCGTTCCTATTAAAACTAAAACGAAAAACGATATAAAAAGTACTGCACTCACGCGCTTTCCCCCCCTTTAACCATTTCAATTCCTATATTAATAATCTTAACCATCGTATGAAATGCCATTAAAACCGCTGAAACCGGCAATGCCGCATATGCATAGCTCATCGGTATTCTCATCGCTGCTGACTTTTGCATGGCCGTTTTAGCTAATAAGGTTCCACCCTCATTTACCATCACATAAAGAAGAATTAATACAAAGATATGGGTTATTAAAATCAATACTTTTTGTAATTTTTTAGGCAACACTAAAACTAAAGTATCAATCCCCAGATGGGAACCATAATAAAGAGCAATACTAGCTCCCATAAAGCTTAACCATACAAATAAATATCTACCTAGTTCTTCCGACCAAGAAAGGGGGGCGCCTAAAAAAGTACGGCTTACTACTTGGGCAAAAATAACTGCGATCATAGCTGCTGCTAATATAACCGCAAACCATTCCTCAATTTTAATTAAAGTTGAATCTATTTTGTTCATAATATACCCCCGTAATAATATAGGGGAGCGACTAGCTCCCCTTATAACGATTTATTTCGCTAGTGCCTGTACTTTTTCAATTAATTCTTTACCGCCAACTTCGTCAGCGTATTTGTCGTATAAAGGACTAACTGCTTCTCTAAAAGGTGCTAAATCTGGTTCATTAAATACAACCCCTTGCGCCTCTAGCTTTTCGAAGAACATGTCTTGTCTTTCCCTAATAATTTGACGTTCATAATCTCTAGCTTCAAGTGCAGCTTCGGTTAAAGCAGTCTGTTGTTCTGGACTTAATTTCTGATAGATTGATTCGGATATAAATAAAGGTACTGCGGAGTAGAATTGCTTAGTTAAAGAACCATATTTAGTAACTTCGCCCATTCCGCCAGTTTGGATAGTTTCGGCTGCACCTTCACAACCATCTACAACCTTTTGTTGCAATGCAGTGTATAATTCTCCCCAAGCCATTGGAGTAGATTTTCCACCCATAATGTTGAAAGTATCAACCATTAGAGGGCTTTCCATAACCCTGATTTTAATACCATTCATATCAGCCGGTTTTTCGATAGGACGAGTATTGTTGTAAACACTTCTAAATCCTTGTTCCCACCAAGCTAAGTTTCTAATACCAGCATCTAAGAATTTACCATCAATAAATTCACCAATTTCACCATCTAGCACTTTTTCAGCGTGCTCAATATCTTCAATAATATAAGGAAGGTCAAGAAGCATTACTTCTGGAACAAATCCTGCTATGGGACCAGTGGAAATAAGACCCATTTCGACTGTACCTAATTGCATACCTTCAACTAAGTCTCTTTCATTACCTAATTGAGAACTGTGGAATACATTAACCTTAATACTGCCATTAGATTTTTCCTCAACTAATTGGGCAAATCTTTCTAGACCCATTTGGTAAGAATGATCACTAGCTAAAACGTGTCCAACCCGTAAAACTACTTGTTTTTCTCCAGGAGCACCGTTTTCGCCATTACCATTATTAGCTTGACCGCCCCCGCAGCCTACCACTAAGGTTAAAGAAAATACTAATACTAATAAAACTGCTAAAATCCTTTTCATGTCTTACCTCCTAATTTTTTATATAATAATTAATCTACCTTGTATTAGCTTGTACTTAATTGCTATACTTTTATTAATAATACTTTGGGGAGGCAGTTTACAATTAATTATTTTTTAAAGTATACTGCCTTCATTTTTTCTTCTATTTCATTTCTAAAGTCAGGATGAGCAATATTAGTTAATGCTTGCATGCGCTCCCGCACTGTTTTACCCTTTAATTCAGCAACACCATATTCAGTAACTACAAATTGCACATCATTTCTAGAAGTTGTCACACTAGCACCCGTATCTAATATAGGTACGATACGGCTAATAGTGCCTTTAGCTGCGGTTGACGGTAATGCTATTATAGATTTACCACCCTTAGAGCGTGTTGCCCCGCGAATAAAATCTATTTGCCCGCCAACACCACTAAATTGAAACGGGCCTAAAGTATCTGCCGCTACTTGTCCTAATACATCTATTTGTAAGGCAGAATTAATAGATATCATTTTTTCATTTTGTGCAATTATGAAGGGGTCATTTACGTAATCTTCAGGATACATTTCCACCATTGGATTTTCGTTTACCCATTCATAAAAATCTTTAGTGCCCATTAAGAAAGTGGCTATCATTTTATCAGGATGTAAAGTTTTCACCCGGCAATTAATATTCCCCGCGTTTACTAAAGGAATT
>CAZYLY010000113.1:0-3305 GCA_964648825.1 uncultured Syntrophomonadaceae bacterium | reverse complement strand
AATACCCAGATCATTTTTATCCGTTAAAAAAGTTAATACCGCATCCGGGATTGCACCGATACCCATTTGTAAAGTTGAGCCGTCCCCGATTAAAGATGCTACATTTTTCCCTATAGCTTTTTCTACGTCAGTTATTGTAGCAGGTTGATTTTCGTGAATAGGTAATTCACAGGGTACAAAGTAATCAATTTCATCAACTCTTATAAAGCTGCGTCCAAAAATTCGCGGCATATTAGGGTTAACTTCGGCGATGACTATTTTAGCGGATCTGGCTGCCTGAAAAGTGTAGTCCACTGAAACACCCATACTGCAAAAACCAAATTGATCTGGCGGTGTTACCGTTATCATTGCCACATCTACGGGTAGACAATTATTGGCAAACAATGCCGGAATATCTGAAATGTGAATAGGTGTATAATCAGCTCTTCCTTCTGCCATAGCTTTACGAGTTGAAGGCCCGGCAAAAAAGCCATTATGCCTAAAATGGCCTTCCATTTCTGGAGCTACATAAAGTCCTTCCCCCTTAGCTACCATATGGACTACTTCAACATCATTTAATTCTTCTGCTCTAGCTACCATAGCTGTAGGTAAGAGAAGGGGCTCCCCACAAGCATGTCCTAACACTACCCTATCTCCCGATTTAATATGCTTTACTGCTTCCTCAGCTGATACTAAACGTTGACTATAATAGTCCCTCCAATTCATTCTCCTTTTACCCTCCTTTCTTCAATAATCATTTAGCTTATTTACTAATTACCATAATTGCAAAATGTATGCCAAAAACCTAAAAAGAATAGTATTTATCTTATAATGCCTAATTAATACCCTTCTAATCCACTTGTAATGGCAATAAAAAATAAAAAATGGTCTCGGTAAAGTTTTTATTCCATATTCACTAAGCTATTTTAAACCCCGTATTTATAAGAGCTTACTTTTTTGATTCTATTTAGGTTCACAAGATGCCATAAATAATTATAATTGCCTTAATTACTAGCTTTGTCAGCTATAGAAACAAAAAAGAATCGGCGAACCATTTGGGGTTCACCGATTCTAGCTAATCAATTTTTATCCTTGTAATACTAATCCATATCTGGCTGCCTTTCTCACCACAGAAGTTTGGCTTAACCCTAAAGCAGAAGCTACCTTTCGGCTACTACCGTGTTCTTTAATGCTTCTGGCCAGAATCTTTTTCTCTAGGTTTTCTAAAGTCCCTTTAAGGCTACTATCTAATTGGACGGTAATTGATGCTGGTTGGAAGCCGTTATCTTCCATATTTATATCATCATATAAGCGAATATCCCTTATATTATCAACGGGGCTAGTAACAATAGCCCTTTCAACCAGATTCTTCAATTCCCGAATATTACCAGGCCATTTGTATTCTATTAAAATATCCATCAACTTTTCATCAATCTTTCTATTAAGACCATACTTATTATTAAAAAGCTGGGTAAAGTGATTAATTAAGGCTGGAATCTCTTCCTTTCTTTCCCTTAGTGGTGGAACTATAATAGGCACAACATTTAGGCGATAAAACAAATCTTTTCTAAATTGCTTTTTCTCTACCATGTCCCATAAATCCCGGTTGCTGGCTGTTATAAGCCTAACATCTACTTTAATAGGCTTAGTAGCACCTAGTCTAGTTACTTCACCTTCTTGAATGGCCCTTAATAATTTTACTTGTAAAGCTACGGGTAATTCGCCTATTTCATCTAAGAATAAAGTTCCCATATGGGCTAACTCAAAAATGCCCATTTTACCTTCCTTTTTCGCCCCCGTAAAAGCACCTGGTTCATAACCAAATAATTCTGATTCCAGTAAGTTTTCGGGGATAGCCGCACAATTTACTCTTATCATAGGTTTTTCATTTCTTATACTACTACGATGTAACTCATTAGCAATAATTTCTTTACCTACACCTGATTCCCCTTGAATCAGAATGGTTGAATCGACCTTCCCCAACCTGTGCACCAAATCAAATACATGCTTAAGTTTTTCCGATTTAACTACATAACCTTCAGGTTCTTTATACTTTTGTAATTCCCGTTGAAAATGAAGACTTAATTCATGTGCCTGCTCTACTTCCTGTTTTAACCTATTTAATTCGGTAATATCACGACCATTAGTTAGCACCCTGACTAATTCACCCTTTTTATTAAAAATCGGATTTCCAGTCACTAACATAGTCCTACCGTTTTTAATATTCTGCGTAAATGTTACCGTCTTACCCGTTTTAATGACCTCTATAGTAGCCGAGCGATCATAATAACCTTTTTCCACTAATTCATACATAGTTTTACCTAAGATTTCCTCAGGTGTTATGCCAGTAATCCTAGTATAAGCCTCATTAACACTTAAAACTTTCGCCTTAGCATCAGTAACAAAAAAGCTATCAAAAGATGCTTCAATTACCGCTTGCATTTCATCATTAAGTTCCTTCGCATAGCGAAGTTCATTAGTGACATTTTCTAATTCCGATATATCCTGGGAAACAGATACCGCCCCCATAATTTTTCCATCCGCAATTATCGGAGCATAATTACAAATCAAATTCAGGTTTTTAAACAAAACTTTTTGCCCTGTTAAAATTTTACCTTCCCGCATTACCTTAGGTAAGTTACCATTGGGGAAATATTCCTTATAAGGTTTTCCCATTATTTCTTCTTTGTTATAGCCAAAAAGCTTCTGGGCAGCAAGATTAAATGTCCTAATATTCTCCTCACAATCAATACTGACAATGGCATTATAAACCGAATCTATCACCGTCTGTAATTCCCCGGTTACATCTTGCAAACCCCGATTATAGACAGAAATTAAATCAGTACGAGTGACAATACCAACTAATTTTCCTTCCCTTAAAACAGGGAGCCTACTATAAGGTAAATTAATAATATCAAATACCTCATCATCGGCATCAATTGTAACTATTTCCTCAGTCATTATATTTTCTATTGACTGAGACCATTCCATTCCATTAACAACCGAACGGTATACATTTGATTTACCAACTAATCCTATTATATAACCTTCAGCATCAACAACTGGTGCCCCATCAACATTTGTATCAATAAATAATTGTGCCGCCTCTTTTATAGTATTATCCCTAGACAAACAATATAAATTGCTTGTCATAATTTCTGCAACTTTCAAGACTATCTCCTCCTTATTTTGGGAAGTCAAAACATAAGTGATTCACAAAAGGGTCACAAAGTTATTATACATTATTTTGTCGAAAATGTGTAGTTATCGCCTTATGTCATGGGGACGGGGGTATTGACACACAGAATCAACTTGAACTAGCATAA
>CAZYLY010000112.1:0-6426 GCA_964648825.1 uncultured Syntrophomonadaceae bacterium | reverse complement strand
TTGTGCAGAGGGACTCATAAAAGATTCTATAATAGAACAACGATTCACGAAAATTGATAACTGGAAAGATATTTGTAAAACCTGCTAACCTATATGACCCGGTTGAACTGGGAAATATATCGGGTACTATTATTGGAAGATGGGAAATAATAGAAGATGATGAAAAGGAGACCTTAAGAAAGACTATAGAAAGCCAAAAAGCTACGGGCCACTAGAAAATCCCTTTTTAATAAAGGGATTTTTGGTTATTTATAGAAATAATTTAATAATTACTTAACCATTAATAGATAATTTGGGGATGAAGTCAATAAGATTAAAGTGTGGTGATTAAGTGTTAACCGGATATTTTAATGATGTACTAGAAAATTATCATACTAGTATAAGTGTAGGCAAATTTAATAAAAACCATGAGATGTTTCAATTAATTAACTATACGATTACCAAATCTATAGATAATCTGGTAAAAGAATATGGATTAAGCGCTAGGGGCTCATCTGGCGCGGGGACTTGGACCAAATACCCTTGGATAGCTGTTTATAATGAGGAAATTACAAATACCATTCAAAAAGGGGTCTATATTGTTTATCTGTTCTCGGAAGATATGAATCGGCTTTATTTGACATTGAATCAAGGATGTACCAGCTTAAAAAATGATTTAGGGACCAAAAATGCTCGGGAGGCCATGATTTCAACTAGGCAAAAGATCAGGGGAAGGTTAAATAATAATAAATTTGCTACTGATAATGATTTAAATATAGGGAATATAGATTATGAAATTGGGTCTATCTTCTATAAGGAATATTACAAGAATAGTTTTCCTCCAGAAGAAGAATTCATAGAAGATTTAAAGGACATGCTTGATATTTATAATGACTATTTTAATAGAATATTTCTCGATAACCCCGAGGGGGAAGAAAATATTAAAATAAAAACTGGAGAAAAACCCATGAAGGAAAATATAAGAAAAATCCATAAAACCATAAAATCTCAAGGATATATCTTTACATATGAAGATTTAAGTAATTTTTACTTAAGCCTAAAGACCAAGCCATTTCTTATACTAGCTGGCATTAGTGGGACAGGGAAATCTAAATTAATTAAGCTTTTTGCTAATGCAATAAATGGAGGTACTCAAAATAGTAGATATAATATTATTAGTGTAAAGCCGGATTGGAATGATAGCACTGAATTACTAGGATATAAAAATATAAATGATAAATTTATTCCAGGACAATTAATTCGGATAATTGAAGAGGCTTCTAGGCCAGAAAATACAGATAAACCATATTTCGTATGCTTGGATGAAATGAATTTGGCTAGGGTGGAATATTACCTAAGTGAATATCTAAGTATTATTGAATCGAGATATCTTGATAAGGAAAATAGATTAACCTCAGATAGGATTTTCCCTAATGGTTATCTACCAGCAGAAAATAAATATGATGATATTAGAATACCTGGGAATTTATACATTATAGGAACTGTAAATATGGATGATACCACCTTTTCTTTCAGTAGAAAAGTTTTGGATAGGGTTAATACTATAGAGTTTTCAGAAGTAAGATTAGATTTATTGGATTTTGAAATTGACAATGCCGAAGAAGGGTTAATATTAGATAATTCATGGTTTGAGACTGAATTTTTATCCATAAAAGATGCCACTAAAAGTGATAAAGAATATGTAACTAAAATCAATAGGGAAGTTATTGTGCTTAACAATATTTTAGCCATGGGCAATAAACATTTCGGTTATAGGGTCAGAGATGAAATTGTTTTCTATATGTTAGAAAATAGGCTTAATGGCCTCCTAGATGAAAATGTAGCCTTTGACTATCAAATTATGCAAAAGGTTTTGCCAACCATTACGGGAAGTGATACATCAGTCAGGGATATATTAATTAGTTTATATAATTATTGCAATCCTGGCTATGAAATAGTAGAGGGAATTGATTATATTAAAGACGGGGAAAGTGGATTGGAATCGGCTTTATATTTGAAATCCGCAAAAAAGATACTCAATATGTTGAAGGGTTATGAAGATGGATTCGTATCATTTTGGTAAGAAGTCAATTTTAATACAGATTGAAGATGTGGATTTTAATCTGTTTATTATCGGTGAATATCCGAATAATAAAACCCGGAATATAAATGTTAATGTGAATTTTCCCGCAGCATTGAATGTTGAGGATATTTATAATTCTGGGGCGATTATTAAAACCATTACTAATTCTGGCGAATTGAGTCTTAACCTAGGGAAGACGATGTTACCATGTTTTTTTGAAGATGGGCAATACCAAATTGTATTAGAAAAGAAAAATGAATGTAATTATGACATTGTCTTCGCCGGGCAAAAAGTAACCGATAGCATGCAAATTATTGGAGATAATTATATTGGTATAATAAATTTTTCCTCTAATATTGGATATACCGATATTGATATTTATAAGGAAACAAAAAAGATTTTCCGTACAACCATTGAAGTTTTCCCTAGTAAGCTCGATTATCATAAAGATTATCGGGAATTGATTATGGAAATCAATGAAGAAGTAGCTTCCTTAGCCTTTAAATTGCTAGATAAAACATATTTAAGGGGGAAACTTACTGATACTGAACATCAAACTAATACAGATTTTATTAATATTTTAGATATAGTTTTTGAAGGATTAGAAAAGGCTCTAAAAAGAATTACGCATAACTTTAAACACAGCGTTATTACTCAGGAGGGGCTAACTAATATACACAAGGCCAAAAGAATATCGAGTAAAAGCAGGGCTTATCTTAGAACCCATGCCGATACTTTAGTTCTATCTAAGCAGGGATTTATAAATTTTGATAGTAATTCATATTTGCCAGAAAAGGTAGTAGAAGTAAGAAAAATTACAAGTATAGATATATATGAAAATAGATTTGTGAAATATATGGTGCAGAAAATTATTAAAAGATTGAAATCTGTTGAGGCCTATTTAGATAATAAAAATGAGGGGGAAAGGGGTACCCTCTATTTTATTAGGCAAAAAACAAGCATATTAGAAAAGTATTTAAATAATCATTTCCGAAGTGTTAGTGATTTAACGGGCAATAAAAGTATGAGCCTAGTCTTTCAAATGGCCTCTGGCTATAAAGAAATGTATAAAAAATATGTAATTCTTAATAAAGGGTTAGACTTAGGGGATGATTTATTCAAAATAACTCCCAAGAAATTGTATTCCCTATATGAAATGTGGTGTTACATAAAAATTCATAAGATATTAGAAAAATTAGGATACGTAATTGAGGAATATGGAATTTTACAATATAAAGATAACGGAATGTACCTGTCCTTATTACAAGATTATCAGGCAAAAATGGTTTATAGGGGTCCTAAAAACAAGCTGGAATTATGGTATAACAAATCCTACTCTCTTCCTACAACTAACCAAAGGCCAGATACAGTTTTACAAATTAGAAACCTTTCCGGAAATGACAATAGAACTTATATTTTTGATGCCAAATATAGGGTTGCCATTGATAATAATGGAGCAATAGGTCCTGAAGTAGAAGACATTAATGTTATGCACAGATATCGGGATTCTATTGTGTCAGAAATGAGCAATAATTTCCAATACAAATATGAAACCTTTGGTGCTTATGTAATGTTTCCTTATGGAGATGAAGAGGCTTTTAAAAATCATAAATTCTACAAAAGTATAGAAAAAGTTAATATTGGAGCTTTTCCCATGCTTCCTGGAAGTACAAAACTTTTGACCCAGCACTTAGAAAGGCTAGTCAGCCAATCGGATTTAGAAGCTAAAAATGAACGGATGCTAATAGATGAATACGATGATTTTGCTAAATTTAAACTAGAAAATGTAATGGTTGTAAATGTAAAGGATGGGCTACATTTAAAGCAATACCTTGAAAATAATTTTTATCATATTCCTGCAAAAAGGCTTTCTAATATTAGGCTGGGGGTTGAATATTTAGCATTTTATCAATCAATAAGGGCCTTTGGTGAAAATGGAGGTATTAGATATTTTGCCAAAATAAAGGATATATCAAGGTATAAAAGAAATGAATGCCTTGAAATACCACCAAGGAAAGGTACTGAAGAGGAAACTTATTTACGATTTACTTTAGGTGATATTGAGACAGTTGACCATATAGACCCAATTCAATCTGGTACCCAAATTGTATCTTATACTACATTATATTTACTGAAGAATGCAGCCAATATGCACGAATTAAAACTTAATAGTAATTTAGAAGTGGAACTTTATAAGAGGTTAAAACAAATTGCCCGGGAAAATAATTGGGTTATTAGAAAAGAGCATAATAAATATTTAATAAATAAGAATAGCATTGAAATTTTAGAGGATAAAAAAATTAGAATTAACGGACGCATTAGTAATTTGAATAATTTAGAGAAGGAATTGATTTATTGACCAGAAACAAACTAAATATCCACCGATTCTAAACAGACTAGACAATTTGTATATACAGGGATATACTATAAAAGAGAATTATCTTTTAAAAGGGGTGCTGAAGATGAAGGTTAGCTTAGCTAAATGGGGGAATAGTGCCGCTATTCGCTTGCCTAAGTCCATATTAGATGAATTAAACATTGAGCCTTATAATTTTGAAAATATAAATTTTGATATTGAAGTGGAAGGAGAAAAATTAATCTTAAATAAGAAGCAGAAAAAGACTAAGTTTGAGCTTTTGGCAGAACAATCTGAAGGGGAGAAGTTAAATCCTAAAGTTGAATTAGACTGGGGCAACCCCAGGGGAAAAGAAGTGTGGTAAATATTATGGGCAAATTAGATAAAAATAATTTTAGAAACTTAGAGTTTGGAGACATAATAGAAATAGATTTTTCCCCCGCCAAAGGACATGAGCAAAAAGGCTATCGTCCAGGTCTAGTCATATCAGATCCTATAACTCAAAAGGAATTAAATGGCTTAGTAACAGTTGTGCCTATAACCAATTCAACGAGTAGTTTTTTTACCCGGGTCAACTTGGATAAATATCATCTAAAAATATCGGGTGATATCCTAATGGATCAACTTAAAGTATTGGATTTGAGTGATAGATCGTATGAATTTATAGAAAAGGCGCCTCTAGAAGTGTTAAGTAAATGTAAGATTATTTTTAATGCTATTTATGAAAAAATGTTAAATGCTTGAGGCTTAGCTCATTGATAGAAGCTACTCATCACCAAGGTAAATTATCCATATAGTCTCCCCTTAAGATGGGGAGAATTTTGTTTTTTATAGGTTCGGGGACTTCTTTTAGTAAGTTCTTTTACGGTTATATTGCGATTTCTAAAATTAAAAAACATATTAATCGCTCCTAATAATGATGATTACTATTATAGTGGTTATTTTGTTAGGATTGAATAAAAAAATAATCTAGCTATTTTCATTTTTGTAAGGATAATGGTTAGCTTGGCGTAGTTATGATAAAATTATCTTAAATTGATTTGCGTTGCAAGGATAGCGCGGGAATGAGGTAATTTTATGGATAGAATTAAATATTATGAAAAATTACTAAATATGAAATCTGAAGATAGGGATAGGGAAGCTTTTTGGGATGCTAAGGCTAAAAGTTTTTCCGAAAAACAAAATATGCTACCTGATACTATACCCGAGAAGCTAACCCAATTTTTAGCGGATAATAACTATTTACATAGTGATACTACTATTCTTGATATTGGGGGTGGTTCGGGCAGATACGCTATTCCTATGGCTAAAATTGGATCTAGGGTTACTATTACTGACATTTCTGCTGAAATGCTTAAATATGCTAAGGAAAATGTTGATAATAATGGGGTTGAAAACATTGATTATTCTAAATTAGATATTAAGACGGCAGATATTAAGGCAATGGGTTGGGAAGGGAAATATGAATTAGTTTTCGCCAATATGTGCCCGGCTATCAGTACGGCTGATGATTTAGAAACTATGATGTTAGCCTCTAAGCAGTGGTGTGCTTTAGGGCGTTTTACTGAAAAAACTGATAATGTTACCAGTGCCATTAGGGAGGCCTTGAATATACCTGATTCTCCCGAGCCGCATACGGATAGAAACTTTACTTATGCTTTTTTTAATATATTATGGCTAAAAGGTTATGCTCCTATGGTTAATTATTTTTCTGAAGAAACAGTAAGTGAAATTCCTATAGAAGAAATTATAGGTAGTTATAGCCAGAAATTTAGGGATATAGCGGAGGAACAAGGTAAGGAAGTGGAGCAGATTATAAGTAGCTTGGCTATAAATAATACCATTACAGTAAAAAGAAAATCTACTTTAGCTTTGTTGTTATGGGCAGTTAATTAAGGGAATTAGAATTGATGCTTTACATTAGTAGGAGAATGTGCCATAAGTTTGGGGGGGAAACTTAATTCAACACTGATTTTCACAGATTTTGAGGATTTTCACGGATTATTAA
>CAZYLY010000111.1:0-6428 GCA_964648825.1 uncultured Syntrophomonadaceae bacterium | reverse complement strand
TTATTCTCAAACATGAGCTTACTCATTTCAAACGGCGTGATTTATGGGTGAAATCTCTGACGCTTGTGGCAAACGCAATCCATTGGTTTAATCCGGCGGCATACCGGCTGAGGAAAAATATTGACACTTTCTGCGAGCTTTCATGTGACGAGCAGGTGGTATCTGATATGAACATGGAAGAACGGCAATTTTATGGCGAAACGATCCTCAATGTCCTGTGCAGGGTTGTAAATCAACATTCGGGCATGTACGCTACACTTGCGGAATCAAAAAAAGGAATTGAAAGAAGGTTGATACATATGATGAAGCTAAAAAACACCTCAAAACGAATGGTTCTTATTTCATTTGTTATCGCTGCAACATTATGTCTTACAGGCTTTACGATAGCATCATTCATGAATGCAACAGGAGAGGATACCGCCAACCCGCAGGACGAAAAATCGCCTGTTTTGGAATCTAATACGCCAAACGATAGCAATATCGATGGGAAATATCTGTGGCCCGTGACGGGATATGATCGCAATTCCGCCACATATGGTAATCATATGCACCCGGTTGAAAAGACGATGGTATTCCATAACGGGATTGATATTCCGGCACCTGAAGGCACACCTGTACTTGCCGCCGATAGGGGAACAGTCGCCGAGATAGGAGATAATGAAACGGATGGTAATTATGTCATTTTGAATCACGGCGGCGGTATTCAGACTTTTTACTCGGTATTGTTTGGATTTGCAGAGGGTCTTGCAGAGGGCGATACCGTGCAACAAGGCGACGCTATCGGTTATGTTGGCTCGACCGGCGAAGCAACAGGCAATCACCTACACTTTAGCTTGACTATTGACGGTGAGTACATTGACCCGACGAACGTTTTTGCACAAGATAATTAACAAATTTATTGCATATATAAGGTCTTTCACTTATGACCTTATATATGCAAAACCATCCCTACTTACTCCTCAATTCTCCCAATATATCCTCCATATATTTCGGTACAGGGCTTTTGAATTCTACGTATTCGCCTGTGCTAGGATGATTAAAACCTAGAATATGGGCGTGTAATGCTTGGGAATCAAGATTAAAATGCTTGCGCGGAGAACCATACAAGGGGTCTCCGACTACCGAGTGTTTTATATAAGCCATATGCACTCTAATCTGATGAGTACGTCCAGTGACTAATTTAACTTTAACGAAAGTATAATTATGAAATCTCTCCATAACTTGATAATGGCTAATAGCATTTCTTCCCTCCGCTACTACCGCCATTTTCTTTCGTTCTACTTTACTCCTGCCAATCGGGGCATCAATCGTGCCTAAGTTTTCCTTAATTATTCCGTGTACTAAGGCTATGTATTCTCTATTTATAGTTTGTGCTTTAATTTGTGCAGATAAATAACGGTGGGCATTATCATTTTTGGCTACTACCATAATTCCAGAAGTATCTTTATCTAAGCGGTGCACAATCCCCGGTCTTATCTCCCCATTGATACCGGATAAATCCTTAATATGAAATAACAAGGCATTAACTAAAGTATTATCTGGATTACCATGGGCGGGATGGACTACCATTCCTTTAGGTTTATCAATGACGGCAATATCACTATCTTCATAAATAATCGTTAAAGGAATATCCTGTGCTGCAATTTCTACTTCCTGCGCCTGCGGTATAATTATTTTAACTTCTTCCCCTAATTTTAAGCGGTAACTGGCTTTGCGCACTTCCCCGCCTACTTCTACCTGCTTATCATCTATTAAACCTTTCACCTGGGAACGGGATAAATCTTCTAGTTCCCCAGCTATAAAAGCATCTAATCTTTCCCCTTCCCAATCTTCTTCCACTATTAATAACTCAATTCTCACCTATCTTATCACCACCATCTATAAACAAAAGATAAATAAATAAACCAATACTTCCGCATACAATCCCTATATCAGCAATATTAAAAACTGGCCACCAACCCACACTAATAAAATCTACTACACTATTATAAAGCATTCTGTCTATTAAGTTGCCGACCGCTCCACCCGCTATCAGCCCCGATAAATATTGCATATATTTATTAGGTTTATAATGCAAATTATAATAAGAAATCAAAGCAATTACTAATATAGCCGCACCGATAAAAAACCATTGCTTACCCTGCATAATCCCAAAAGCTGCACCTTTATTCTGCACATAAGTAATGCTAATTATTTTATCTATTATATAAAAACCTTCACCTGGCTGAAATTTTTTTATAATCCATAGCTTACTTAATTGATCAAGTATTACTAGACTTGTAAAACTCATAATATAGCGCAATTTTTCATCCTCCCCTAAAAGATATCTTAACAACCTAGAAATTATCATATTTTAACTGCTCTTAAAAAGCAAGTTATCTTAGAAGTATAAATATTATTACCGTTATTAAAGGAATGTATTTCGGACTTTAGCTAAAACTAAGTAAGGATTTATATTATATAATTGTTAAGGAGAAAAAGGTGAAAAAACAAAATACTTTTAAAATGTTGATTTTAGGTTCATCTAATTTTTTTACGGTATTAGTAAGTAGCGTACTTTTTCCCATATTTCCATTAATTGCAAAAGCCCTTGATTTAACCCTTAAAGATTTAGCGGTAATGGTGGGGATAGTATCTTTTCCTTCTGCAACTTTAAACTTATTTTCCGGTATTATCGCCGATAGGTTAGGAAGGAAAAGAGTAATAGTAATTTCGTTAATCATTTATGGTTTAGGCGGCTTAGTAGCTGGATTAAGTGCCATTTTCTTTAAGGAGCATGCTTATCCCTACATATTAGTAGGGCGTTTTTTACAAGGAATTGGTTCGGCCACTCCTATGTATTTAACGGTAGCCTTAGTAGGAGATATTTTCGATGGGGTGCAAAGAACCAAGAATCTAGGTTTTTTAGAAACTGCCAGCAGCTTGGGGAAAGTTTCCAGCCCTATCATCGGAGCGGTAGTGGGGTTAATATCGTGGTATGCAGTTTTTTTCATTTATCCTTTAATGGCCTTACCTATAGCCATATTAACTTGGATATATATTAAGGAACCAGTTAGCGAAGGCGATGTAGATTGGCAAACTCAAAAACAAGCTTTAGTAATTTTTAAGAATTCTTCTAAATTATTAAGCTTAGGAGCTGCTTTTTTAATTATATTTTGTACTATTGGCACCGGCTTTTGGTTAAGTGATTATTTGGAATCAACTTTAAAAATAAATCAAATCTTGCGGGGAGTTATCATCGCCACCCCCGCCATTACTATGATGATAACTACTTTATTTGCCGGGAAATTCACTAAATTTTTTAGCCCTCGTTTTATTATGGGAGCCGGTATAACTATTATGGCTTTAGGTATGTTGGCCATAGTATTTAGTCTCAAGACCGTATTTTTCTGGTTTGCGATTGGTTTAATCGGGGTTGGGGCCGGCTTAGCTATGCCAGTAATAGATACAGTCAGCACTTCGGTAAAAGACGCCGCTATTAGGGGACAAGTTTCTACCATATTTGGCAGTGCCCGCACTTTTGGCAGTGCTTTTGCCCCTATGACATTTTCTTTTTTGCTCAAATATAGTATTAAGCTTACATTTTCTAGTGTGGCAATTTTAACTGTAATCGTGGGAATAAGCATCCTTATTTTTTTACAAGAAAAAGATATTCTTCCCGAAGAACTTTGCTCCGCTGATAGTAAATAATGGTTAGGCAAGGTATAATTGACTAGATTCGCTATTTCTTTTTATAAGAAGGTCAATAAGATGTTAATTTTTAGGGATGCCATACTTAGAAAAAAAATCATAAGAGTATCTACCCCTGCTATGCTGGAAATGAGCTTATATATGTTAATCGGGGTAGCAGATATTGCAATAGTGGGCAGGTTAGGAGCTGCGCCTTTAGCTGCTGTAGGTTTAGGTGCTGAAATCTTCTTTTCCTTAGTCTTATTATTTGAAGCTTTAGCTGTTGGCGCTAGTGTTGTAGTAGCCCAAGCTAAAGGAGCTAATAATATTGACCGTATGGTTAAAACCGGGGTTAATACAGCTTTATTAGCCCTTATATTTGGTGCAATTCCATTTTTAATTGGATTATTAGGCCTGGATGTTATTCTTAGTATATTTAAGTTAGAACCTATAGTGTATGCGGATACCAGAAAATATTTATTTATAACTTTTCAATTTGCCCCCATAGCTGTATTTGTCTATATGATAAATGCTTATTTTAGAGGGTTAGGCAGAACAGAAATACCTATGTATGTAGCTCTCGCGATTAATATCGTAAATATTGTCGGCGACTATCTTTTAGTCTATGGTAAATTTGGCTTTCCGAAGTTAGGCGTGGCAGGAGCAGCTTGGGCTACTTCTTTCGCCCATGTAGTCGGACTTTTTATACTGTTTATAATTTTGCTCATTTATGCCCATAAACATAAATTATTTACCTATTTTCATATAGAATGGGCATTGATAAAAAATATTTTATCAGTAGGTATCCCCAGTTTTATTGAACATTTCTTTTGGACGATTAGTAATTTTATTTCCATATTTCTTATCGTATATATGGGTACCGTTGCCTATGCAGCCCATCAATTAGGCTTAACAGTGGAATCTATATCATATATGCCGGGGTTTGGAATGGCTATAGCAGCTACCGCTCTAGTAGGACAGGCGGTGGGAGCTAATGATAAGTTATCAGTAGAAAAAGCTGCCCGGGGTACGATTGAAGCCGCCCTATTGATGATGGGGGTATTCGGTTTATTATTTATGATTTTCCCTACCTTTATTGCCAAACTTTTTACGAATGATACCGAAGTAATTAAGCTGGCGGCTCTACTTATAAGGATAGCCGCATTTGAACAACTATCTATCGCCGCTAGTATGGTTTTAGGCGGCATACTAAAAGGCGCTGGGGATACTAAAACCCCCATGCTTATCAGCACTATTTTCACTTGGGGCTTTAGACTGCCCTTACTTTATTTATCCATATTTATTTTGTCTTTCCCCATTTATTATATCTGGTTCATTTTCATCCTAGATTGGTTATTAAGAACTATAACTTTTATCACTATTTATCGCCGCAAGAAGTGGCTTAATAAGGCTTTAAACTTGCCTAAAGAGGCATAACCATTCTTACTAATTTGCATAAATGGTAAACCATAACTGTATTAGAGCCCATTGCTTGTAACATGGCTGTTCTTAATTGATTTTTCCTCCCGGTCTCCACCTTGGAATCAGATAAATACATAGCTAAAAGGCCTTGGACAACAGTCAGATGAAAATTTTCCGGGGGTAAATTTTCAGCACTATTTTTAGCTTGGCTAGCAAATAACTTAAGTCGGGCTTGCATTTCTTCGTCATCTGAATAATAAAAGGTGAAGTTTAAATCTCCGCCGGCTCTATCTTCTTCCTGGTCAATTACATAATCAAGCAATATATGCAAACCACATATCCAGGGAAAATATGCTTTAACTGTCTCCCGAACAACTAATGGATTTAAATTTTCTTGACTAGCCAGGCTAAACAAAGCAAAAACAGCTAAGGTCGAACCAGAGGCTGCAGCAAATTCCTGCCATTTAATTAAAGGATAATCCTTAGATTCCTCTTCAGCCCACTCTATTAAAACTTTCTCTCTTTGCGACCAATCTAAATGTTTTTTTACTTGCAAGTTAATATACAGGTCTACTAAGTAAATTATTTCTTCGTAAACAGCTTCATAAGAAGATAATTGTTTAACTAGTCTTTTACAATATGTTACTAAATCATATAGATAACCAGAATCATTTTTAAATCCATAATCAGAGTAATAATCGTGGTAATTTTCCTGAGTATTAAGGGCATCTCTTAAAGCTTGGTGAAGGGTAAAAAAAGCTTTTTCTTCGGTTACCCCCGCGCGATCACATAGATTATCTAAATAATCGCAAATAGTTTGGTAAGCTACAATTAGTTCGGCTAAATCAGTCTCGCCATAATTATTAAGCGCATATACTGCTCCCCCATAACAATGAAAGGCTTTATTTTTCAGGCTACTAAGTGCTTGAACTTTTAAGGTCTCGTCTTCTATTTTGTTAGCTTGAGATTCCCAATATTTAAGCTTTTTTTTAACAACGGGCAAGACTTTAAAAATATAGCGGGCTAAAATTTCCCCTCGACTGGCTGCAAATGATTTAGTCCAATACTCTTCTAGCTGAATTGCATTTTCCATTCTAAATCCTCCGCTAACAAATTCTTAGTACTTTTTTTATAGTAATTATCCATAATATATAAACCTAAATCTTGCAGCCTTTTTTGCACTGGGGAAATGGGGAAATCAGCAATTATATCTAGACCTGATTGTAAAAATATTCTGGCTCTGCGCAGGGCTTCGTCAATAGCACCGCTTTCCTGCAATACCGTTATAATTTGAGGATAAACTTCTTTATTTACACTGTATTTTTCAAGCAGTTCTT
>CAZYLY010000110.1:3343-6513 GCA_964648825.1 uncultured Syntrophomonadaceae bacterium | reverse complement strand
CGGCTAAAGCCGGGGTGTTGTATTTTAAGCTCAATTAGGGTAAATTCTTAAGAGGATTATACTAAATGGAAGGGAATAAATAACATTAATTAAGGTCAAAATCTAAGTTAGGAGGAGCATAAATGCAAGCCAAGTTAGAAAAGATAGAAAATAGCGAAGCGTACATACAAATCGAAATCGATGCTGCTAAGATGGAGGAAGGGATAGAACACGCCTACCGAAAAATTGCTAAGCAAGTAAATGTACCTGGCTTTCGTAAAGGCAGAGCCCCCAGACAATTGATTGAGAGTTATTATGGTAAAGAAGTTTTTTACCAAGATGCCTTAGAGTATGTGGTACCAAATGCTTATGAAGATGCTATAAGCTCATTGGAGCTAGAGCCGATTGCAGAACCAGAATTTGATATTGGTGATATTGAGGAAGATCAGCCTTTAATATTTACTGCTATAGTTGCTGTTAAACCGGAGATAGTTTTAGGCGAGTTAGAAGGGCTTAATATTACTATCCCTAAGTATGACGTAACCGAGGAGAATGTAGAGGGAAGGATTGATCAAATCCGCTCTAATTATGCGCAAATTGAATTAAAAGTTGATGAACCTGTAGAATCAGGTGATATTGTAACGATTGATTTCGAAGGTTTTCTTAACGGGGTAGCATTTGAAGGCGGTAAGGGCGAAGATTATCCTCTGGAAATAGGTTCTAATACTTTCATTCCTGGTTTTGAAGAAAAGCTTATCGGAGTAAAGGTCGGACAAGTAGTAGATATTGATGTGACCTTCCCCGAGGATTACCATGAGGAAAGTTTAGCCGGGCAGCCGGTAGTATTTAAAGTTACTATGAAGGAAATCGAAACTAAGAAATTAAGAGACCTCGATGATGAATTTGTACAAGAAGTTAGTGAATTTGATACTGTGGAAGAATTTAAGACAGATGTGAGAGAAAATCTAGCCCAAGTCTTAGAAAAACAGAAAAAGGAATTAATTAGACAGGAAATTATTGATAAAGCTTTGGCCGTATGTGAAGTTCCAGCACCGAAAGCGGTTGTAGGGGCTCAAGCCGAAAGAATGCTGCAGGATTTTGAGCAAAGAATGAGTATGCAAGGGCTAACAATGGAACAATATTTCATGGTTACGCAAAGTAGTGAAGAGGATTTCTTTAATGACATATGGCCGGAAGCAGAAAGAAATGTGAAAATAGGTTTTATGTTGGAAAAGCTAGTGGAAGAAAAAGGTTTTGAAGTAACTGATGAAGAAGTAGATAAACAAATCGAAGAAATTGCTGAGTCTATGGGCATGGACTTAGAAACAGCTAAAGAAAATTTTGCCGGAGCCCTGCCCAATATTAAATTTAATATGAAAATCGATAAAGCTATAGACTATTTAATTGAAAATGCTAATATTGTAGAAACAGAAGCTGAAAATAATGCTGACGAGGAATCGGCTGAAACTGTAGAAACTAATGAATAGTAGGAATATTATAATGTAAATGTAGAAATAGTTTTCTTATACTATCATTATTTGAATAGTATAGTTATGATAGTAAGGAGAAGGAGTGAGATAATATGTCATATCTAGTACCAATGGTTGTAGAACAGACTAATCGAGGAGAAAGATCTTATGATATTTATTCTCGGTTACTAAAAGATAGGATAATTTTTTTAGGCAGTGCGGTTGACGATACCGTAGCTAATTTAGTAATAGCGCAATTGCTATTCCTGGAAGCAGAAGATCCAGATAAAGATATATCCTTGTATATTAATAGCCCGGGTGGCTCTATTACTGCCGGGATGGCGATTTATGATACTATGCAGTATATTAAACCAGACGTTTCCACTATATGTGTTGGTTTAGCTGCGAGTATGGGAGCTTTTCTCTTAACTGCCGGGCAAAAGGGGAAACGGTTTGCCCTTCCGAATGCTGAAATTATGATTCATCAGCCTATGGGTGGTACTCAAGGGCAGGCAACTGATATTGAAATTCATGCTAAAAGAATTATCCAAATGAAGGAATCCTTAAACAGAATTTTAGCCGCCCGCACCGGACAGGATTTGGAAAAAATTAAAAATGATACAGAAAGAGATTACTTTATGAGTGCCATAGAAGCCAAAAAATATGGTATCATTGATGAAGTGATAGAACATCCAAAGAAGACTACTAAAAAATAGCTTTTTTAAAAAGCGAGGTGATCAAATGCATAAATACGGGGATGACAAAGGACAATTAAAATGCTCATTTTGCGGCAAAACTCAAGACCAGGTTAAAAAACTAGTAGCCGGCCCGGGAGTTTATATTTGCGATGAGTGTATAGAGTTATGTAATGAGATAATCGAGGAAGAATTAGCTGATGACTTAGGTTTTGAATTAGGTGATATTCCTAAACCCCAAGAAATCAGGGAAATTCTCGATGATTATGTTATTGGTCAGGATAGGGCCAAAAAAGCTTTATCTGTAGCTGTATATAATCATTACAAAAGAATTAATTTGGGCATGAAACTTGACGATGTTGAACTACAAAAAAGCAATATTATGATGCTAGGTCCTACCGGAAGCGGTAAAACCCTATTAGCACAAACTTTAGCTAAGATTTTGAATGTACCTTTTGCTATTGCAGATGCTACTTCTCTTACGGAAGCTGGTTATGTAGGTGAAGATGTGGAAAACATCTTATTAAAGCTAATTCAGGCAGCCGATTATGATATTGAAAAAGCAGAAAAAGGTATCGTCTATATTGATGAAATCGATAAGATAGCGCGTAAGACTGATAATCCCAGTATTACCAGGGATGTATCTGGTGAAGGGGTGCAACAAGCCTTATTAAAAATTCTTGAGGGTACGGTTGCTAGTGTACCGCCCCAAGGAGGGCGCAAACATCCGCATCAAGAGTTTATCCAGATAGATACAAGTAATATCTTGTTTATTTGTGGTGGTGCTTTTGAAGGGATTGATAAGATTATCCAAAATCGCATCGGACAGAAAATAATGGGATTTGGGGCTGATATTAAGCCTAAGGCCGATATTAAAATTGGGGAAATATTAGATATGATTTTACCCCAAGATTTACTGGGCTATGGTTTAATCCCTGAATTTGTTGGTCGGGTGCCCATCATTGTAACTCTGGAAGCTTTAGATATAGAAGCTTTAATGCAGATATTGACTGAACCTAAAAATGCC
>CAZYLY010000110.1:0-3333 GCA_964648825.1 uncultured Syntrophomonadaceae bacterium | reverse complement strand
ATGCTTTAGTGAAACAGTATAAAAAACTGTTTGAATTAGATGGGGTAGATTTAGAGTTTATGGATGATGCTATTCAAGCTATATCTGATGAAGCTATGCGGAGAAATACCGGAGCTAGAGGCTTAAGAGCTATTATCGAAGATATTATGCTTGAAGTAATGTATGAAGTACCTTCTAGAGTTGATGTAACTAAGGTTGTCATTACTAAAGATGTCATTCTTAAAAAGGAAAAGCCGCTTTTAGTTACGGTTGATGCCAAGCGTAAAGTAAATTAAATTAAGTAATATTAATTAGTTAAGGAAAAGGTAGCGAAAGCTACCTTTTTTTACTTGTAGGTTTTTTTCATTCAAATAGTTTTCTTAGGCAATAATAATAAAAACTTGTGGGAAAGGAAAAAACTAAATGAACCAATTCTTCATGGAATACGCAGGGCTACTATATCTTATTCAGTTGTTTTTCGCCATAGTCATAGGTTTATATTTTTGGAATTTATTAAAAAGCCAGCAAAGTAAAAAGACGCTGATAGTTAGGGAGGCTGAAAAAGAAAATCTTAAGCTAAAACAGATGCGAAGTATTAAATTAACCGAACCCTTAGCTAGTGTTACCCGTCCGGCTAATCTTACCGATGTAGTTGGGCAAGTAGAAGGTATATCTATATTAAAATCAGCCCTTTGTGGCCCTAATCCTCAACATGTAATTATTTATGGACCTCCGGGGGTGGGGAAAACTGCTGCGGCCAGGTTAGTTTTAGAAGAAGCAAAAGAAAATAATTTATCGCCTTTTAATAAAGAGGCTAAATTTGTAGAAGTAGATGCTACGATTAGCCGATTTGATGAAAGAAATATAGCCGATCCCCTTATCGGCTCAGTTCACGACCCTATTTATCAAGGTGCAGGTTCCATGGGAGTGGCTGGAATACCGCAGCCAAAACCGGGGGCGGTTACTAAAGCTCATGGCGGGGTTTTGTTTATTGATGAAATTGGAGAGCTGCATCCGATGCAAATTAATAAACTGCTTAAGGTATTAGAAGACCGTAAAGTGATTTTAGAGAGTGCTTATTATAGTAATGCGGATAAATCTATTCCGGCGCATATCCATGATATTTTTTGTAATGGTTTGCCAGCTGATTTTAGATTAGTAGGTGCTACGACCAGGATGCCAGAAGAATTACCTCCGGCTTTAAGGTCTAGATGTATGGAGGTATTTTTCAAACCATTAGATAAGGATGATATAGGTAAGATTGCCGCTAATGCGATAGATAAAATTAATATCCCTATAGATGCTGATGCCCTTGAGGAAATTACCAGGTATTCTGGCAATGGGCGTGAGGCCGTAAATATTGTCCAGTTAGCAGCTGGTATAGCTAGTGTAGAAAAAACTGATGCTATTACTCTTAGCATAGTAGAAAAAGTTTTAAATAATGGACGCTTTGCTCCGCGGACTGAATTTAAACCTAAAGATATTCCTATAATAGGGGTAGTTAATGGTTTAGCCGTCTATGGGGCTAATAGCGGAACATTAATTGAAATTGAAACTACTACTATTCCTATTAATAATGGGAAAGGGGCTTGGACGGTGACTGGAGTGATAGAAGAGGAACAAGTAGGAGGTAATGATAGAAAATATACGCGTAAAAGTATGGCGAAGGGTGCCGTGGAAAATGTCTTAACTGTATTAAGGGCCAATTATGGGCTTAATATAAGGGACTATGATATACATTTGAATTTTCCTGGAGGCACCCCTATAGATGGACCTTCGGCGGGCATTAGTATGGCTACTTCTATTTTTTCCTCTATTACTAAATCGCCAGTAGATAATAAATTAGCTATGACGGGTGAAATATCGGTACAAGGCAGGGTGAAACCGGTAGGCGGGGTGATGAGTAAAGTTGAAGCGGCTAGAAAGGCCGGGATTAAAAAAGTATTAATACCTGCTGATAACTGGTTAAGTATATTTGCGAATTTTCCTGACATTGAAGTAGTGCCGATTAAAGAATTAGACGAAGTTTTCCAACATGCCTTTGATAACTAGAGTGCAGGAGTAGTATTAATGATAGAAATAGAGTAATGGTAGCACTAAGTATTTATATCAGTTATTGCTCAAATTAGTTGATTATAGTAGAATGTATTTGCTTGGGAGGTGTCGGATTTGTATCAGGTAGATGAAATGAACGACGTAAGACTTATGCCAATGTTACCATTACGGGGAGTTTTAGTTTTTCCATATACAGTAATTCATTTGGATGTGGGTCGTAAAAAATCGATTAATGCTATAGAAGAAGCTATGTTAGAAAATAAGGAAATTTTTCTCGCTACGCAAAAGGAAGCACAAGCCGATGAACCGGAAGATAGTGAAATCTATAATGTCGGTACTATAGCCGAGGTAAGACAGATATTAAAAATGCCGGGCGGAACGATGCGGGTTTTAGTGGAAGGTTTATATAGAGGCGAAATTCAAGAATACGTTTTTCATGAACCTTATGTGCAAGTGAAAATTAAAGAATATCATGAAGAAGTAACTAAAAAAGAACCTGAAGTGGAAGCCTTAATGAGGACTTTAATTTCACAATTTGAGCAATATGTAAGAATTAGCAAGAGGATTCCGCCAGAAACTGTGGTATCAGTTGTGGCTATAGAAGAACCGGGACGTTTAGCGGATGTTATTGCTTCACATTTAAATTTAAAGATTATTGAGAAGCAGGAGATTCTTGAGGCTCTTGATATTGGTAAACGGCTGGAATATTTATGCGAAATTATAGCTAAAGAGATGGAAGTTCTTGAAATCGAAAGAAAGATTAATATACGCGTACGTAAACAAATGGAGAAAACTCAGAAGGAATATTACTTGCGTGAACAAATGAAGGCTATCCAAAAGGAATTAGGGGAAAAAGACGAAAGAGCCAGTGAAGTTGAGGAATTAAAGGAACGTATAATTAAAGCCAAACTACCTAAAGAGGCTCATGAAAAAGCCTTTAAAGAATTAGAACGCTTGGAGAAAATGCCCCCTATGGTAGCGGAAGCCGTCGTTGTGCGAAATTATTTAGATTGGATTTTATCCCTGCCTTGGTCTACGGAAACTAAAGACCGGTTAGACCTAAATGTAGCCGAAGACATATTGAATACGGACCATTACGGATTAGAAAAACCTAAAGAAAGAATTTTAGAATACCTAGCCATAAGGAAATTAGCTAAGAAGATGAAGGGTCCGATTATTTGTTTAGTGGGGCCGCCAGGGGTGGGAAAAACTTCTTTGGGTAAATCGGTCGCTCATTCTTTAGGGCGTAAATTCGTGCGTATGTCTTTAGGCGGGGTTCGCGATGAAGCCGAAATTAGA
>CAZYLY010000109.1:0-6522 GCA_964648825.1 uncultured Syntrophomonadaceae bacterium | reverse complement strand
GTTTAATCAAGTTCTAGAGATAGTTTATGAAGCTATACAATGGGCTGCTTATGAAAATGCCCCCGTAGTTCAGCCAGAACATGTTAAAAAAGCGATTAAAGAGAAAAAATATCGTTCTTCAAGTTATGAGGATCAGGTTCAGGAACTTATTATGGATGAAACTATATTAATAAATACTGAAGGTAGACGCATCGGCGAAATAAATGCTTTAGCCGTTTATCAGACGGGTGATTATTCTTTTGCTAAACCAGTTAAAATTACAGCTAAAACCTATCGGGGAGAAAAAGGAATCACTAATATAGAGCGCGAAACAAGAATGAGTGGCAATATACATAGCAAGGGCGTTTTAATCCTTAATGGATATTTGGGAGATAAGTATGCTCAAGACAACCCTTTGTCCTTGTCTGCGAGTTTAACTTTTGAACAAAGTTATTCGGGAATAGAGGGTGACAGCGCTTCTAGCGCAGAACTATATTCCTTGTTATCAAGTCTGGCTGAAGTGCCTATAAACCAAGGAATTGCGGTAACTGGGTCAGTAAACCAAAATGGTGAGATACAACCGGTCGGGGGGGTAAATGAAAAAATTGAAGGGTTTTTTAAAGTTTGTTCTTCTAGGGGGTTAGATGGTACCCAGGGTGTAATTATTCCTAAGCAGAATGTTGATAACTTAATGCTGGATGAAGATGTTATTAACGCTGTTATGAGGCATGAATTTCATATTTGGGCCATTGAACATATTGATCAAGGATTAGAAATATTAACTAAAGTCCCGGCAGGAAATCTTGGTACTGATAGGGAATATTCTATTGATAGCATACATTACAAAGTGGATTTAAAAATAAAAGATTGGTCTGACGTAAAGCCTAAAAAGCAAAAATCGGTTAATGGAGGGAAACCGAGGACAAGGAGGAGTAGGTGGTAAGAAAAAAAATAATAGGATTATTAATACTGTCATTATTTATTACCGGCTGTAATACTGAAATAGCGAATATTATTTCGGATAAAAAAAACACGGCTGAGAATTTATTAAGGGTAGAAATAACCTTTACAGATGGTCAATCTTTGATAGGATATGTAAAACAGCTAGGAATCGAGCAACAGCAAGGAAAAGTATATGTAGGAGGTTCGTCATTAAACTACTTATACAATCAAAAGGGGGAAGTGATAGGTTCCTATAATTACCAAAGGGTACTATATATGATGATACTACCTCAAGAGGAAACGGATTAGCAAGACTTGTGGTAATCATGATGGCAACTTTAATTTAATGATGGAATAATAACTGGGGGAAGGGATAATTATGTCATCTATATTAGAATGGTTTGAAAGACTTCTTAGAAAAATTAGTGTTCGTATTCGTCTAATACTAGCATTTACTCTGGTATTAGCAGCAGTAACTGGATTAATGGGTATTTATGCTTCCCATTCCATGACGATTAAAATTATGGAAACCGCCGAACAAAAACTATTATCAGATTTACATTTAGGCGGTGAAATAATTGATAATTTTTATCCTGGAGAATGGCAATTAAAAAATGGCACCTTATACAAAGGGAATACTTTAATCGAAGGCAATTTTACAGCAGTTGATCGGATTGGAGAATTAACTGGAGACACCGTTACTATATTTAAAAATGATACTAGAGTGGCTACGAATGTTATGAATAATGGCGAACGGATGGTCAATACCCAAGTATCAGACCTAGTGGCGGAAAAAGTACTTAAAAACGGTGAAACTTATGTAGGCAAAGCCGAAGTAGTGGGAACAATAAATGTAACTGCCTATGAACCGATTAAGGATAGAAGCGGCGAAATAATAGGTATATGGTATGTAGGAGTTCCGGCTACTCCGTATGAACTAATAATATCAAAATTTAAAATGAACATGATTGCATATTCATTTATAGGTATATTTTTTGGATTTATAGCCGCTTTTATAATTGCTTTTACTGTACATGCGCCGTTACGCAGAATTGGAATGGCTTTAAACGTGGCTAGTGAAGGCGATTTGACTAAGCAAATTCCTGTAAATGCTAATGATGAATTAGGCAGGTTAGCATCAAAAACGAATATGATGATTGAAAGAATGCAGGAGCTAATAAGAAAAACCAAAGGTTTATCCTTGAATGTCAGTGAGGCCTCAGGACAATTATTAAGTACTTGCCATATGAGCGCAACCTTGATGGAAGATATGGTGGCCCAAGCTGAAGAAATGAGTGCTAATACTAGTGTACAAGCTGACTTAACAGCAAAATCTAAAATTACCATAGACGAAATGACTACCGTTATTCAACAAGTGGCGGAAAATGCTCAGGAAGTATCAACATCGGCAATTAGTGCTACTAATATGGCAGCAGATGGGGGACATCAAATCGAAAAAGCGATTAAACAGATAGCAATAATCAGTAATGCAGTTAATTCTTCCTCGGTAATTGTTGGGGAACTGGGAAATAAATCGCAAGAAATAGGGCAAATAGTAGATTTAATTACTAGTATAGCTTCCCAGACCAACTTATTAGCTTTAAATGCAGCTATAGAGGCGGCCAGGGCAGGTGAGCAAGGCAGAGGTTTTGCGGTTGTAGCAGAAGAAGTGCGTAAATTAGCAGAAGAATCAGAAGAAGCTGCGAAACGTATATCCTCATTAATTAAAGAAGTTCAAGAGGAATCTGCTAAAGCAGTAATTGCGATGGAAACGGGAACTAAAGAAGTTGCTAGCGGTACAGAAGTAGTAGCAAATGCTGGCGAAGCATTTGAACAGATTATTTTGGCAGTTGAAAAAGTAAATGAACAAATTCAAGAGATGTCAGCTGCTAGCCAAGAAATGGCGGCTAGTGCTGAAACCGTGATTAATTCTATTGAACAAACTACGGCGACTGCTGATAATAATGCTAAACTAGCCCATGCTATTAGCGACAAAGCTGAAGAGCAGATGGCGGGTACGGAAGAAATTAGTGCATCAGTTGAAAGGATGAATAGTATTGTTGCAGACTTGGAACATGCAATTCAATTTTTCAAGGTATAAAATCTGATTTTGCTGTTTAAAAAGTATGATTCTTATTTAAGGGTCATACTTTTTTTAGTAGCGCCACAATTTTATAATGAGAATAATAAGGAGGGGATAGGGAATGAATGAAATTAGTGCTAATTGCTTAATGTGCGGAAAGAAATATGTTATAGGAGAAAATGACAAGGACTATAATAAGCTTAGTGCCAGTACCTCACCTGCTTATATATGTGATAAATGTAATCACAAGGTAAGGTATGAAACTGAAGAACAGAATAAACCAGCTAAACCTATGTAAAAAAGAAGGATAAATAATAATGTATTTTTTTTCGGTAAAAAATAAAGGAATAGAAGAAATAGTTATTAAGAAGTCTAGATTTATAGGCTATGTAGCACCGGTAATTAATGAGGAAGAAGTACAGCAAATATTAGCTAATACTCGGGAAAGATGGCCTCAAGCGAGACATTATTGTTATGCCTATATTTTAAAAAACGGTGGAGAAAGATATAGTGATGATGGTGAACCTTCTGGTACGGCAGGAGTTCCTATATTAAGTGTCCTAAGAAATAACCAGATAGAAGATGTTATATGTGTGGTTACCCGGTATTTTGGAGGGGTATTACTGGGGGCCCCCGGTTTAGTCAGAGCCTATTCCCAAGCGGCTAGTTCAGCTCTGCAAACAGCCGGCATTAAGAAACTTGAATTATGCGCATATTTACAAATATCCTGTGATTACACTTATTGGGGAAATATTGAACATAAGTGTATGCAGGATGGAATTTTAGTAGAAAACATTGAATATCTTGATATAGTTAAAGCTACAGTATATTGTCCCCTAGATTATCAAGAATCATTTATCAGCAAAGTAATTTCATTATCTAATGGAACTGCTGAAATAACTTCTCATGGAGAAACATACCAATCCTTAAACTGATTATTTGAACATAGAGAAAAAGCCTACTGCTAAAAAGTAACCGATTAATAAGATAGACATAGAACTGAACAGGCTTTCTATGAATTCTTTCTTAGTGAAATCTCTAAACATTAAAGCACCCCTTTTCTTTAAATCGAACTGTAGTTCGCATAATTAATTATATTACCCAAACTACTGTTCTGTCAACAATTGTTTGGGTAATTATAAATTAGAAATTAATTAACCATAAGCTCAACATTATTGGGTTAATAGCCGCTTTGGTTAAGAAAAGGGGTGAAGAAAGAATATTATAAGAAACAAAGTTTCGATATTATTTAACTAACGCTGGTGTTTTTTCCGCCTTTTATCTTCAATATATAAACGGTGTGCGGGAGTATTTTTAGGTTCCGAAACTATAGATTCTTCATCATCTATTAAATCATCTGTTTCTTCTATAGTATCAGCAGACAATTCTTCATCATCAATATTATCTCCTGTTTCCTCAATAAGTTCTTCTTCCGCGCTAGGCAACACATTATCTTCATTTTCCACTTCTACTTCTTCTGATACAGATAAATCTTCATTTTCCACTTCTAATTCTTCTGCCACAGGTAAATCTTCATTTTCTATTTCTAATTCTTCTGCCACAGGTAAGTCTTCGTTTTCGATTTCCAATTCTTCTGATACAGATAAATCTTCTTCATACTTCCTATCATTAATTTTTATTTTAGGAACTGTAACTTTCTTTTCAGTTTTTTCCTTTAAAACTTTTGGCTTCGGGGCAGATTCCGATTCTTCATCTAATGATAACTCTCCTCCCGAAAATTCATTTGCAGAATCTAACTCTTCTTTTACCTCCTGGTTCTCATTTGTATTTAATTCAGCGCTAACATCAACAGCCGTTTCATCAACAGTAGATTCATTGCTTTCCGTTACACTATCTAATAATAAATCCCCATCTACATCGGTACTATTTACTGCCGGAATTGTTGCAATATAATCTTTAATTTTGGGTTTAATAAAAGAAGTATTACAATAAGTACAAGATTTATCGTCTGATAAAGGGGTAGCAGATTTACTCCACTGTTTGCAAGCTTGACAATATAGCCAATAAGCCATAAAAAACTCCTCCCTCAAAAAACATAAAATTATCTTTCTAGTAGTCTATGAGGAAAAGTTAAAAATGTTACCGTTTTTAATCAAATTAAGGAAAAATAGTGATAATTATATTTCAAATATACATAAATAAGCTTTAGCTTGCGAAAATGGCTTTAAATGGCATAATTTGATATTATAAAAGTTAAACTAGTGATTCACAAGATTTGTTAAATAGGAGGTTGTATTTTGCGTTGTGAAGTTAAGGGAATTACTCATAATGGGGAAGGAGTAGCTAGAATAGACGGTAAAGCTACCTTTATACCCTTTGCTATTCCAGGAGAAGAAATAGAAATCGAAATAATTGAAGATAAGCCTCGCTATTCTAGGGCACTATTAAAAGAAATATATAAAACTTCACCGGAACGAGTAGCACCTCCATGCCCCTATTATTATGATTGCGGGGGATGTGCTTATCAGCATATAGCTTATCCCGAGCAATTAAAAATCAAACAACAAGTAGTGCATGATGCCTTAAAAAGAATAGGTCAAGTAGATGTGGAGGTAAAAACAGTAATAGGCATGGATAATCCATGGCA
The DNA here is from genome assembly GCA_964648825.1 of uncultured Syntrophomonadaceae bacterium. Taxonomy (GTDB): domain Bacteria; phylum Bacillota; class Syntrophomonadia; order Syntrophomonadales; family Syntrophomonadaceae; genus JAAYRQ01. The sequence goes on along the minus strand of CAZYLY010000109.1, from coordinate 910 downwards.
TTACCGCAACAAAGTAACATGGCAGGTAGGAGAATATAAAGATGAAATCAGACTAGGTTACTATAAACGCGGAAGCCGTAAACACTTACCTATCCAGGAATGTTTATTATTAACCCCTGGAATAACGGAGCTAAGTCAATTTATAAATTGTTATTTGCCTATTACCGGGATCAAGCCGGGCAACCAAGTTATTATCCGCCATACTAGATTAGATAATAAACTTATGCTAATTACAGAAGCTCCCGTGGATGAAGAACAATTAATGAAATTATTAAAAGGCTACCCAGATTTAGAATCAATATTTGTATATGATAATAATAAACTTACTTGTTTATATGGCAATCCTTACCTAAAACAAGAAATAGGAGATAAGGAATATCTAATCTCACCATTAGCATTTTTTCAAGTAAATAATGAGCAGACCAAAAAGCTATATGACTTAATTCAGCTATCGGTTGGTAACCACAAAACCGTTTTAGACGCATATTGCGGAACCGGTAGTATAGCCATTTATACCGCTAATCAAAATCGGAAAATAGTAGGGCTAGAAATATACCCAGAAAGCATAGCAGATGCCAAACATAATGCTAAGCTAAATGAAATCAATAATTGCGAATTTCACCACGGAACCTGTGAAAAGGAAATCGATAATGTCAAAGATGATTTTGACACCATAATCCTAGACCCACCCCGTGCCGGTTGCCACCCGGACCTATTACATAAAATCGCCGACCGCCAAATTCCAGAAATCATCTACGTTTCCTGCAATCCCGCTACCTTAGCCAGGGATGTAAAGATATTGTCTAAGTTATCCTATCAGGTTAAGTGGGTGCAACCGGTAGATATGTTTGCGCAGACGGGGCACGTTGAGACGGTCGTATTGATGTCGAGGGTTGATAAATAAGAGTGT
>CAZYLY010000108.1:1423-6570 GCA_964648825.1 uncultured Syntrophomonadaceae bacterium | reverse complement strand
CATTTCCTGGATTACTAGTTCGGCGATGCGCTTAGTCGCGCCCATAATGCTAGACGGATCAACGGCTTTATCAGTTGAAATAAGGATAAAGGTTTCTACTGCATGCAGTTTCGATATTTCTGCCATATTTTTAGTACCGATGACATTGTTTTTTAAGGCTTCCCGCGGATGCTTTTCCATCATGGGAACGTGTTTATAAGCGGCAGCGTGAAATACGACTTCGGGTTTATATAGGTTAAATACTTTATTAAGCCGCTCTTTATCTTTTATATCTACTAATTCGGCATAGATAGCTAGATCGGGATATAATTCCCTTAGTTCGCTTTCAATTTGGAATAGGTTATTTTCGCTATATTCTACCAAGATTATGGCTTGGGGCATAAAGGAACTAATTTGCCGGCATAATTCGGAGCCTATGGAGCCACCGGCACCGCTAATAAGGACGATTTTATTTTCTAAGTAACCCGAGATTTTACTTAGGTTAAGCTGTACGGGTTCGCGTCTAAGTAAGTCGGCTAATTCGATTTCTCTTATATTATAGGTATCGCTTAATAATTCGGTAGTGCCCTGGAATATTCTTACTTTTGCCTTAGTATCACGGCAAATGTCCATGATTTCTCTAATCGTTTTGCCGCTAGCCGAAGGGATGGCGATGATTATTTCTTCTATATTTTGTTCTCTGGCAATACCAGGAATATCTTTACGTCTGCCGAGTACGGGTACATCGTAAACTGCTAGTTTTTGTTTATAGCGGCTATCATCTATGAAGCCTACCGGGGTCAAATTTAAGTTGGGGTTATTAAGTAATTCACGAGCTACCATTGCTCCGCCATCACCAGCACCGATGATGAGGACGTTTTTGCCCGAGGTAATTTTTTCGCTGATGAAATAGTCGCGTAATATACGCCAGCTAAGGCGGGAACCGCCGATGAATATCATAATTAATAGCCAAGCTAAGATATATACACTACGGGGTAAGTAGGGCAGGTTCATAGTATAAATGGCTAGGACTACTAGGATGGAGCTGGTAGTTATAGCTTTGAAGATGCCGTATAATTCACCGATGCTGGCATATTGCCACAGGCGGTGGTAGAGGCGGAACAGGTACATAAGAACGATGGTTGATATTATGTAATATGGGATTAGTGATACCATATTAGTTAGATATGGTGCTTGTATTTCTCCCTCAAAGCGCAAGATTAGGGCTAGGAATAGTGCTAGGGTTATGAATAAGGCGTCGATTAGCATGAGGGCTATTATGCGTATTGTTTGGTTCATTCGGATTCACCTTTTCTAATGGGTTTTCGGTCATTTATATCCTAACTTTATATAATTCTAGTTAATTCGGGGAAATCCTGCAAGAAGATTTTAGGTAAATGTAAAGGGGACAGTTTGGAGTGCGCCTCTAGTTTGTCTCCTTTTTGAGGGGAGACCATTCGATAATGTTAACGGCGTAAGTGAAAAATTCCTTTAAGGTATTATCGCGTTCTTCTTCGGATTCCTGAAAATATGCTGAGCTTAATGATGCTAACGCGTGTAGCAGCTGCGGAAATTTGGTTATTAAGATTGTTTTATTTAAAGCTTTATTTTGCAAACGTTTCCGCGTTTTTATCTTTCTATAATCTTTGTCTTTTCTCTCGAATCTCGGCTTAGAAGCTTTATAAATAACCATTTCCTGTAGCTTCTCAATCATCTTCTGATATTCGACATTAAGTAATATAGAAAGATGATGAAAATATAGTTCGCTAATCTGCTTGATATCTTCCTCTCCGCTGCCATTTTGTTTATGATCGTAATATCCGCGCAGGATATTGGAGAACATATTAAGGTTCATAATATATATTTTGACTTGTAAAAGCATACCAAGAACATCATCATCTAAAATATATAAGCCGTTCATTATGAGGTTTTCTAGTTCAGCAAGGGATTTATTTACATGCAACGGGGACGGTTCCTTTTGCATCCTTTTCGGTGCAGAAAAACTCCTATTAGCGGGGAAATTTGAGGGATAAAACCCAACAGGCGACTAAAGGCCGCCCGTTAGAATTAAATGCCGTACAAATGTTTCACGTGAAACATTTGTAAATTATCGTCCTGCGAATTCCGGTTTTTCTTTATTTAGAAATGCGGTCATGCCGATTTTCTGGTCTTCGGTGGAGAAGCACATGCCAAATAGGTCGGCTTCTATATCCATAGCGGTATTAATATCGGCTTGAGCGCCTTTGTTAATTGCTACTTTGGACAGGCTTACAGCTACTGGTGCATTAGCAGCGATTTTCACGGCTAGTTTTTTGGCTTCTGCCATTAGTTCTTCTTCTGGATACACGTGGTTGACTAAGCCTATGCGGTAGGCTTCTTCGGCATTAATCATACTGCCGGTTAAAATCAGTTCTTTGGCTATTCCCTCGCCTACTAAGCGGGGTAATCTTTGGGTTCCCCCAAATCCGGGGGTTATGCCTAAGCCTACTTCGGGTTGTCCGAATTTGGCTTTATGTGAAGCTAGGCGGATATCGGCTGCCATCGCAATTTCGCAGCCTCCTCCTAAGGCGAAGCCGTTAATTGCAGCTATGACTGGTTTTTCTAGTTTATCAATCGCCATAAAGGTATCTTGGCCTAGTTTGCCTAATTTCCGTCCTTCGATTGCATTAAGGGGTTGCATACTTTTTATATCAGCGCCGGCGGCAAATGCCTTCCCAGCTCCGGTGATTATAAGTACTTTTACCTCGTCGTCACGCGCGATTTCATCAACGGCTAAAGTTATTTCCCCTAATAACTCGTCGTTTAAGGCATTTAATGCCTGGGGCCGATTTAGATATAAAACGGCTATGTTTTCTTCCTTTTCTAAAATTAAATTGTTGTAATCCATTTTTTTACCTCCCCTACTTTCTTCTATTATTATATAGTATATTTTCAGAATAATAAATCACTTGCGCTTATATACCTCGTTTTTGCCTGGAGCCAGCCCGTAGGAATAGTTCTTTCGTGCCATTAGATTCATTATTATTTGCAACTTGAGATATTACGTGTAAAATGTTGCCAGTTAACTGTTATAATAATAAGAAGTAATAAAATATTAGGGGTGTGAAAAAATGAGTGAACAAAAGATAACGGTAGAGAGACGGGAACATTTACTATTAATAGGGCTTAACCGTCCGGCTAAACGCAATGCTCTTGACTTAGATATGTATTGGGGGTTAGCGAAAGCTTTAGGGGAATTACATAATGACCCAAAGTTGCGGTGTGGGGTTTTATTTGCTCATGGGGATCATTTTACTTCGGGGCTGGATTTGGTACAATGGGCACCCGTTTTTGCGGACGGTAAATTCCCGGATATGCCTGATGATTGTATCGACCCATTTGCATTAGATGAAGATCGCCGCTTGAAAAAGCCTCTAGTCATGGCAGTGCAGGGTTTATGCTATACTTACGGTTTTGAATTGCTATTAACTTCGGATGTGCGGGTAGCTGCATCTGATTTGAGGTTATCTCAATTAGAGGTAAAACGGGGTATTTATCCAGTCGGTGGTGCTACGGTGCGTATGTTTGAGGAAATCGGCTGGTCGAATGCGATGCGCTACATCTTAACTGGTGATGAAATGACTGCGGCTGAAGCCTACCGTCTCGGTTTAGTTTCGGAAGTTACTGAGCCGGGTCAACAGTTAGATAAGGCGATTGAGTTAGCTAATCGTATTGCCAAGGCGGCGCCTTTAGCGGTACAAACGGCCTTAAGGTCAGCGCGTATCTCTAGGGTTGATGGGGCCAGGAAGGCTTTAGCTCAGTTGATGCCTGATATTCAACCTCTGATGAGCAGCCAAGATGCGGCTGAAGGGGTGCAAGCTTTCATCGAAAGACGGGATGCTGTCTTTAAGGGCTGTTAGCATCTGACATAGGGATTTTTCGATGTCATTCTGCGGCGGAACCGAGGATTTTTATGTTTCTAATTCTTAAGATTCTTCGCTAACGCTCAGGATGACATTTTTAGATTTTTTTAGGCATAATTTCATTCCTTAAAGTGGACACTAAACATACTTAATGGTTAAGGAGTTTATATATGCTTAGAACTAATGAATTAATAAAAATGGGTTGGAATTTTGATAATAGCTACACCCGCCTGCCTGAACTCTTCTATTCTTACACTAATCCTAATCCGGTAAGGAGGCCGGAATTAGTAATGCTAAACAATTCTTTAGCTGCTGATTTGGGATTAAAAGGTGAGGAATTAATGGGTTCTCCAGGAGCCGAAATATTGGCTGGTAATGAGCTGCCGGAAGGGGCTATGCCTTTAGCTCAAGCTTATGCTGGTCATCAATTCGGACATTTTACTATGTTAGGAGATGGGCGGGCGATATTATTAGGGGAACAAATTACTCCTGATGGTGCCCGCTATGATATTCAGCTTAAAGGAGCAGGCAGAACGCCTTATTCACGCGGGGGGGACGGACGAGCTGCACTGGGTCCCATGCTGCGTGAATATATTATTAGTGAAGCCATGTATGCTTTAGGCATTCCTTCTACTCGCAGTCTGGCGGTAGTAACTACGGGGGAAAAGGTTTACCGGGAAACTCCCCTGCCTGGGGCTATACTTACTCGGGTCGCCTCTAGTCATATACGGGTGGGAACTTTTGAATATGTGTCCAAGTGGGGTACAGATGAGGATTTACGGGCTTTAGCTGATTACACTATAGAGCGGCATTTCGGGACTGGCCTTAATAGCGACAATCCCTATTTACATTTACTGCAGGAAGTTATTAAACGCCAAGCTATATTAATTGCTAAATGGCAGTTAGCAGGGTTTATTCATGGGGTTATGAATACGGATAATATGCTTTTAAGCGGAGAAACAATCGATTATGGTCCCTGTGCTTTTATGGATACTTATGACCCGGAAACAGTTTTTAGTTCTATCGATACCCAAGGACGCTATGCTTACGGTAATCAGCCTCTTATTGCTGCTTGGAATTTAGCTAGATTTGCGGAAACATTATTACCCTTATTACATGAGGATACTGAAGCAGCCGTAAAAGTTGCTGAACAAGCGGTGCAGAATTTTTACCGCTTATATCATGATAGTTGGCTTAAGGGAATGGGTGCTAAGCTGGGCTTGTTCAGGGTAGAAAATGATGATGAGCCATTAATCTTAGGCCTCT
>CAZYLY010000108.1:0-1389 GCA_964648825.1 uncultured Syntrophomonadaceae bacterium | reverse complement strand
GATTATACTAATACCTTTCGGGCTTTAACTATAGGTAGACTGCACGATGCCGAGCTATTTGAACAAGCAGAATTTTCGCAGTGGCATGAGGTGTGGCAGGATAGGCTTAAACGTCAAACTGCATCTGCAGAGGCAGCACAAGATTTAATGCGCCGGACTAATCCAGCAGTAATCCCACGCAATCATAGGGTGGAAGAAGCTTTACAGGCAGCAGTAGTTGGTGATTTTAGTGTTATGAAGCGTTTAGTGTACATTTTAAGTATACCCTTTGCCTACTCGCCTGCCCAAGATGAATACTCTTCTCTGCCTGAAGCTTCCTGTACTCCTTATCAGACCTTTTGCGGAACCTAGATATTACCCACACTCCAGGTTAAATACCTTTTAAGTTATGGTGGAATATGTTATAAATGAGGTAATAAAAAAAATGTGGGAGAGGATTTTGTAATGGGTACAACCAATTTAGAATCCATTATTAAGAGTGCTATTGATAGTGAGATTGATGCTTATAATTTTTATTTAGCCGCAGCGGAAAAGATGGTGGATGCTTCCGCTAAAGCTCTTTTTAATGAGCTGGCCGATGAAGAAAAAAGTCATGAGTTAATGTTGTCCGAGCTTGATTTATCCGCATTTAAATCTATTTTTACCTATGATTTGCCGGACTTTAATATTGCTGAGGGAGTTGATAAGCCGGTTTTATCGGTGGAGATGTCTTTCGCCGATGCGATTGCCTTAGCGATGAAAAATGAGGAAGAAGCTATGCTTTTATATGCTACCTTAGCTAAAGTAGCTGAAAATGCAGAACAACAAAAGCTTTTCCAAGCCCTATCGGATATGGAAAAAGGCCATAAAGCCCGCTTAGAAGGTATCTATAATAATGCCGCCTATGCCGAAGTGTGGTAGGAAGAGTATAAGAAGCGAAGAACCTTATACCTTATGGGGATGAGGTTCTTCGTTTTTATTTCTGTTTGATAATATAGATATATGAATAAACTAACCACATCTTTTTAGCCAAATCCCATATGGAATTAAGGCTATGGATACTTTCTAATCATCACAATCATCAAGCATAATCTTTTTTGCAGTTAACATAAGTTCATCAAATTGTCCTCCAAATAGCAGTTGAAAAAACTTCTCCACATTAGGATTTTGAATACTATCTACACCGATAATTTCCATGGTACTCATTCCATCTACTATCGCTTCAATGATTAAAGCGAAAGTGTAACTCATAGGCCCCCGGGGAATACCGTAATACAGTTCAATAATCGTCTGAAAACTCTCCAGCCAAGAATTGTACTTTTCCCTTACTTTATCGGCAAGTTCATCATCTCCAGATAATGATTCATGTAATAAATGTAAAAATATCTTGGAGTTATAGGTATTATATAT
>CAZYLY010000107.1:0-6621 GCA_964648825.1 uncultured Syntrophomonadaceae bacterium | reverse complement strand
GTTTTACTGTTAAAATATAAAAAAGGCGTTTTGGCTAATACCTGACTAAAGCAATAATTGTAAGAAACTATTAAGAAATATATATACTTTTCCGTAAGCCTTGCCCCTTATAGTTTAATTTAGGCTTAACGGGTTAATTTATGTAATATAGAAGGGTGGTGGTATATATGAAGAAACAGCAGGTTTTAGTTGTTGATGATGACCCTGAAATTGTACAAGCTATAGCTATCAACTTACATAATGAAGGCTATGCAGTCTTAAAAGCTTACGACGGGTTGCAGGCGCTAGATATAATAAGTAGCGAAAAAGTGCATTTAATAATTCTTGATGTAATGATGCCGAAACTAGACGGCTTATCAACTATGATGAAAATCCGGGCAGAAAAGAATATTCCTATCATTATTTTATCCGCCAAGTCTGAAGATACGGATAAAATCCTGGGCTTATCTATGGGAGCCGATGACTATGTGACTAAGCCCTTTAATAATATGGAGCTGATGGCGCGGGTGAAATCACAGCTAAGAAGGTATCTGCGCTTGGGTAATATTAATGATAATAATCCTAACCTGCTCATAACTGGCAGTTTATGTTTTGATAGCGAAAAAAACACTTTAAGTCTGGACGGCGAATTAGTCAAGCTGACTGCTACCGAAACTAAGATTGTAGAATTATTAATGAAACACCCGGGGCGCATTTTCCCCGCGGAAGAAATATATGAACGGGTCTGGGAAGAACCTGCCTACAAAGTAGAAAATACGGTTATGGTACATATCCGCCGCATCCGGGAGAAGATTGAAATTAACCCGAAAGAGCCAAAATATTTGAAGGTGGTATGGGGCATTGGATACAAAATTGAAAAAATCTAAACCATTTGGAGCTTGGCTGACCTTTTTCCTAAGCATTAGTATTATGGCTAGTTTATTGCTTACTAGCATGGCTATTTTAGCCTATTCTGGCGGGAATACAGATATATTGCGTTCACCCTTTGTTAATTATAAGGATAGTTACGCTTTTAAAAATCGAACCAGCTTTTACTTTAATGAACTTCTAGACTTAGCTCTCTATAATTCAGAAGAGGACAACAGCTATGTAACTGACAGATTTTCTAATTCAGCTAGACGAGAGGGAGAAAACCTTACTTACTGGGCTATTAATAAAAATAGTGGTTACGTAATTAAAAATGTGTCTGATGAATTGCTTAAGCCAGATGGCAACCCTCCCGCTTTACCTACAGCTTATAATTATTACTGGTATTTTGACGGCGAAAATATTTCTATAATGAAAAACGGTAAAAAGGTTGATTATGACCGCTTAGACAGCGGCTATACAGGAATAGTTCCTAAGCTCAATTATTATCATTCCGCTGAGGAATTAGGTAATATTGCGGTAATGGTAGCAGTTAAAGACCCCTTAGTAGAAAATTATTATGCCCGTTCCGCTTATTACATGGAAGAGCAATATCTCCCCCCGGTCGGCAAAGCCGTTATGGCTTTAATAGCAGTTAGCTTGCTATTATTAGCTTATTCCTTATTTCGCCGCCGGGAAAAGCGCGAATTTGACCGTAGGTTAGCCGCATTATCGGGCAAAATCTGGTTAGAGGTAAAGGCTTTCATTTCCTTAATGGCATTATTTTTATCGTTTGCAGTTGTTAGTGCTAGTAATTACGGAACTTATTACGGGCTACTAGATTTTCTGCCTAATGCCATCTTAGTTGCCCTTTTTGCATTAATAGCCGTTTGGTGGTTTTATTTGATGCTCATCGATTTAATATTTAATCGTTCTAAATTCTTTACTCATAATTCCATAACTTCGCTTTTAAATTGGTATCGTAAATACGAACAGCATTATTCATGGCGGAAATTAATGTTAAGACGGGCCTATTTTTTAGTGGCTACCGAAACTGCTTTAGCTTTCCTATCCATAATGTTTTTACTTAGCGGTGCTGTGCCGCTGGCTTTTTTTGTTGCAGGATTAGGCATTTATCTTATTTATAAGTATCTTAAGGAATATGGTTTAGCTTTAAATGATTTCGGAAAACTTATTGACCATATAGCGCTCATAACTAATGGTGATGTAAAGGAAAAACTAGATATGCCAGAAAATTCTTCCCTATACTCCGCCACCCAAAACCTTAATTCTATTCAGGCGGGTATGCAGATTGCCATATCCGAGCAGATAAAATCCGAACGCCTGAAAATTGATTTAATTACTAATGTTTCACATGATTTAAAAACTCCTTTGACTTCTATTATCAGCTATGTGGATTTATTAAATAAAGAAGAAAATCTACCCGAGCATGTCAGCGATTATATTGAAATTCTGGCCCAAAAATCGGAACGGCTGGAAAACCTAATTCAAGATTTATTCGACCTGGCTAAAGCTAGCAGTGATAATATCAGCCTGGAAGTGGAGAAGCTGGACTTAGCCCGCTTAATTAAGCAAACCCTAGCCGATATGGAAGATCCGATTAACGAATCGGGGCTTACTTTTAAGCTTAATATTCCTGATAACTCCGTTTATATCCTAAGTGATGGCAAGAAATTATACCGAGTATGGGAGAACCTAATTACTAATACCTTAAAATATTCCTTGTATGGTTCTCGGGTATTTATAGATTTAGAGGTTGATACCGGCAATGTTGTAGCTACGATTAAAAATACGGCTAATTATGAAATGAATTTTACCGCCGATGAAATATTAGAACGTTTCGCACGGGGTGAAGCCTCCAGAACTAGTGAAGGTTCAGGTTTAGGACTTTCCATCGCCCAAAGCTTTACTCAAGCTTGCGGGGGAGAGTTTGCCGTAATAATTGACGGCGATTTATTCAAAGCGGAACTCAAGTTTAAAACTCATTCCCCTATTTAGACTTACTAAATAAAAACTCTGCTGCCCACCTAGTCAGAGGTGCGTGCAGTGGAGTTTTAATCAATATTAATAAGAATACTGCATGCATGCGTGACCTGCAATGACAAAAGTAAATTTCTGTGGCATAATTACTTAATTCTTACCCTGCTTAAGTAGGTATTATTCATCGAATGTATTTATAGGAGTGTTGCTAATGGAAATGAAGGTTGCCAATCGTTGGTTAGTAGTATTAGGATCGGTAATGATGCAGTTAAGCTTAGGTGCTATCTATACTTGGAGCCTTTTTAATAGCCCTTTAGTAGAAAAATTCAGTTGGGATGTAGGGGCTACCGTTTTCACTTTTTCCGTCACCTTAGTATTTTTCGCCTTAGCCGTAATTATCGCAGGGCGTATTCAGGATAAAATCGGCCCTCGAATAGTAGCTACAGCCGGTGGAATATTAACCGGGCTAGGCGTTATTTTAGCCAGCTTTGCTACTACCCCCATGATGCTTTATCTATCTTATGGATTCATTGCGGGATTAGGTATAGGTAGTGCTTATGTAACTCCTTTAGCTACCTGCATAAAATGGTTTCCGGAAAAAAGAGGACTTATTAGCGGATTAGTATTAGCTGCTTTGGGCTTCGGTGGGGTCATTTTTAAGCCAGTTATAGTTTATTTCATCGCTACTTATGGAGTGAGTGAAGCCTTCTTATACCTAGGTCTAATTTACGGTTCATTAATAATAATTGGAGCTCAGTTATTGACTGTACCACCCGAAGGTTATACACCTCCCGGATGGGTTGCCCCCCTTGCAGAATCTAGTGAAACTATCGGAGCTGTAATACGCGATTACACCATTACTGAAGTAATGAAAGTCCCCCAATTTTATATCTTAGTATTATGGACATTACTAGTCGATATTGCGGTATTAATGGTCATTAGTCTGGCTGCTAATATAGGTATGGCGATGGTAGGTCTTAGTTTAGCCGTAGCTGGCAATGCGGTAGTAGCCATTTCATTATTTAACGCTGTCGGCAGAATATTTTGGGGCGGTGCATCAGATAAAATAGGGCGTTTAACCTCATTTACAGTTATATTCGTCCTCTTAACTGCCGCCCTGTTATTTATGGGCTTGATTCCGATGACTTATGTCACTTTTTTATTAGCCACTTGTGTAATCGGCTTTTCTTTCGGAGGAACAGCCGCCATATATCCGACGGTTACAGCCGAGTGGTTTGGAACTAAAAATGTCGGCAACAATTATGGGGCTATATTCCTTTTTTACGGAGTAGCCGCCCTTATTGCTCCCAAACTCTCCATCGCTTTAGGATTTGAAAAGTCTTTCCTAATCGGGGCTGTACTATGCGGCATTTCAGCCCTAACCGCTTTATTTGTAAAACCGCCTGCCCACAGCTAAAAAGCTGTAATACATATATATAGACCTCACTGCACATACTTTTAAAAAATATGCTAAATACAGTGAGGTTTTTTTATGAGTACAAGTAAAATTGGGGTTAGCGTACTTAGAAAAGAAGCGCTGACTAAAGTAACCGGCACCGCTAAATATAATATGGATTATGTCGCACCCGGTTTATTATACGCGAAAATGTTAACTAGCACCGTAGCCCACGCTAATTTAAAAAGGGTTGATATAAGCTTGGCTTTAAAGGAGCCGGGGGTACAAAATATTATTACCGGCAGTTTCTTCCCTGTTATGACCGGAACTATCATAGAAGACCGCCCCCCTTTAGCTACTAATAAGGTCCGCTATTACGGTGAGCCTATCGCCGTCGTCATTGCTAATAGCCTAGAAGAAGCAATAGCAGCCCAGGAAAAAATAATAGTAGAATACGAGCCCCTCCCCGTAGTTAATTCTGTTACCCAAGCTTTAGCTGCCGAGGCTAATCTTATCCATAGTAATTTAAATGAATATGTCCATGTGATTGAGGATGTCGCCCCACAACCGGGAACTAATGTCAATGATTTAGTAAAAGTACGCAAAGGCAATATGGAAATAGCTTGGGCAACTTGTGACGAAGTCGTTGAGGCTATCTTTATCCTGCCCCAAACTGATCATATCGCCATGGAGCCGCGCAATGTATGGGCCGAAATCCTCCCCGACGGTATTGTAAATATTCATTCCTCTACCCAAGCACCTTTTTCCATCCGGGAATTAATCAGTAAATATTTTGGGGTTAATGAAGGCAATATTATCGTCCATACCCCCTTAGTAGGCGGAGGTTTTGGCGGTAAAGCCGCAGTTCAGCTTGAACTTATCGCTTATTTAGCGTCATTATCTGTAAATGGCAGACCGGTGAAACTATTTAATACCCGGGAAGAAGATATTATTACTTCCCCCTGTCATTTAGGGCTGGAGGCTAAAGTCAAGCTTGGCGCTACTAAAGACGGCTTATTCAAGGCCGCTGAATTAATATATAACATTGATTGCGGGGCTTATGCCGACATAAGTTCGCGGTTAGCCAGGACTATGGCGGCTGATGGAACCGGTCCTTATAATATCGAAAATCTGTATTGCGATGTACGCTCCGTATATACTAATCACCCTTATGTTACTTCATTTCGCGGTTTCGGCCATAGTGAATCAGCCTTTGCCATAGAGCGCACCATCGATTTATTAGCTGCTAAACTCAATATTGACCCTTTAGAAATAAGGTTAAAAAACGCTTTAAATCCAGGGAATACTAGCCCTACCGGAGTAGCCTTAACTAAGAGTTATTTAGGAGATTTACCCGCCTGTATTACTAAGCTTAAGGAAATATTCAACTGGGAGGAAGGAACCCGCTTAGAAATAGGCGGAGGAAAAATAAGAGCTAAAGGGATAAGCTGTTTGTGGAAAACTTCTAACTCCCCGACTGATGCCGGTTCTGGAGTAGTTTTAACTATGAATTCCGATGGTTCGATTAATATTAGCTGCGGAGCTATAGAAATCGGTCCTGGCATGAAAACTACTCTCGCCCAGCTATTAGCCGAAAAATTGCAAATGGATATGGAACAGATTCATATTCGCATGGATATGAATACTGGGGTCGATCCCCACCATTGGAAAACCGTCGCCAGCATGACTACATATATGGTAGGCCAAGCCTTGTTAAATGCAGCGGAGGATTTAATAGAACAACTTCTTAACATTGGCGGTATCGCCCTTAAGTGTTCCCCCCAAGATTTAGCGATTAGTAATAGTCAAGTTCATTTAAAAGCTGACCCGACTTGTTTTATAACCTTCAATGATATTTGCCAAAGCTATAAATACCCTAATGGTAACTCGGTCGGTGGTCCCATTATCGGGCGGGGTAATTTTGTTATGCGCCACTTAACCCCGCTTAATCCAGATACAGGCCAAGGCAAATCCGGCCCTTATTGGACAGTAGGAGCCCAGGCCGTCGAGTTGGAGTTTGACACTAATAATTATACCTATCGTTTAGTTAGGGTAGGCACCGTAATAGATGCTGGTAAAGTAATTAATCCTAAGACTGCGCGTGGTGTAGTTATGGGCGGTATATGTATGGGGCTGGGCTTAGGCAGCCGGGAGGAATTTATTTATAATGGCAATGGTAAAACTGAAACTACTAGCCTGCGCACTTACAAAGTCATGCGCATCGGCGAAGTCCCGGAATATATTATAGAATTTATTGAGACCCCCCAAGCCGATGGCCCCTATGGAGCCAGGGGCTTATCCGAACATGGGATTATAGGTATTCCTGCGGCCTTAGCTAATGCTCTTTCAACTGCAACAAAACTGGATATTAATCAATT
>CAZYLY010000106.1:0-6738 GCA_964648825.1 uncultured Syntrophomonadaceae bacterium | reverse complement strand
AGAATAGATGAACGCCTTATCCTGGACATCAACCAAATCAACCATTCTTTCAACAGTAACATTAGCAGCTCCAATAAATCCAACTATTGCATCACCTAATACATTAAAATTGCTATAAATCCAGTGTGGAGCTAATTGATTGCCTAAATAATCTATAGGCTTATCAATAAATAAAGTCTGTAACATACATTACACCCGCCTTTGCAAAAGCATTTTTATTCCTTAAACAAGAAACACATTCCCCGCAGGGCTTATCGGTTCCCTGATAACAACTCCATATATGGCGGAAATCTAAGCCTAGCCTAATACCTTCTCTAATAATTTGTTCCTTATCCAAATTAGATACATATGATTTCACCTGGACATGATTCATGGTAGAGTAATATAACGATTGGTTAATAGCTTGAATAAATTCTCCAGAATTATCAGGAAAAATTACTGCCTCTTCTCGGTTAAATCCACAAATTATTAAATCAGCTTGTATATTTTCAGCATATGTAGCTGCAATATTTATGAATAAACCATTACGGTTTGGAACCCAAGGGTTATTTAAAGGTACATCACTAGTTGTAAGTAATTCAGAATGTAAATCCTGCATAAAGGGTAATTTAACCACTTTGTGTTTAATTCCTAGCTGTGAACAAATGTTACAGGAAGCTTTAATTTCATTATCTCTAGCTCTTTGCCCATAATCAAAGGTAAGCGCTAATATTGTCTCAACTTCTTCCCGAGATTTTAACAGGGACACAGCAGAATCCAAGCCGCCAGATAATAACACTATAGCTTTCAAGGGCTATCCCTCCCTATAAGTAACATATGCAGAAGGTGATTCCCATACATTTACCTTTTTCACTTTATATCCTACCAGTAGTTCAACTGCTTTTTCATAAATTGTTTTAGCTAAATTTTCCGCGGTAGGATTAATCCTATCGAAAGGGGCAATATCATTTAAAAGGGTATGGTCATAATTATTAATTATCTCATCTAAGATTGATTTAAGATAACGGAAATCTATATGCATACCCACCTGATCAAGAATATCCCCGATAACAGTTAGTTCTATCTTCCAAGTATGACCATGAATATTGCTGCAATTACCAGGGTAATTGTTCAACCTATGGGCTGCAGCGAATTCTTTTATAACTGTAACTTCAAAGCTCATTATTTCCTCCCAGTATAATAAAAAAACATCCAATTTAGATTTTATCATCATATAGCCTAATTACAAAATTATTTAAAATGAATTTTTAGCAGGATTATTAAATCACATTATATAATATAAAATTGATTATATTTTTTCATAATAAGTTTTGAGGTGAAATATTTGCAGCAAGGTTTTTTTGAAAGAGAATACACTTGTCCCGTTTGTAAAACGATTTTTAAATCATTATCCGTTAGAAGTTCGGCTATCTATGTTGAAGCCAAAGAATCTGATTTTCATACGATATATAAAGGTATTAACCCCCTGCATTATTCGATAATTGTATGTCCTACTTGTGAGTATGCTGCGTCTAATACAACTTTTAATCAAGAACTAGCGCCAAAATTTGCGGAACCGTTAGGCATAGCCTTATTTAAGCTAAAAGGTAAAGAAAGTATTGATTACAGTAGAAGCAGAGATTTACCTACTACATTAAAAGCTTTTCAGCTAGCTATTCGTAGTGCCCAACTAAAAAAAGTACCTGCAGCCGAGCTTAGTGGGCTGCTTTTAGCGGCTGCCTGGATAGCGCGGGAGCAAGCAAATAAAGATTTAGAAAAAGTATATCTAGAAGAAGCATTACATCAGTATGTAGAAGCATTTAATAAAGGCAGCGGAGAAATAGGTAACTTAAGTGATTTACAAGCAACCTACTTAATTGGTGATTTATATAGAAGAAATGGTGAATATAGAGAAGCTATTAATTGGTTTAATAAAGTCATTTCCCATAAATATATAAAAAATAACCCTAATATAGAAAAAATGGCACGTGAAGGGTGGGCATTAGCTAAAGAAGAGTCTAAAAATATCAAATTTGACGATGAGGCGGAAATTCCCTCCGCTAATGAAGAAGAATCCCCCGTTATAGTAGAAGACGGGGAAGAACAAGAACAAACAATTTCAGCCCCCCGTCGGCGTGCAACTATGCAGATGCCAGCTAGTTTATATCCAGACCAAATTGATTGGCTGAAAAAAATATCTAATGAAGGTTATAAAAACACTGATAAGCTTTTTTCCCGTGAGCAAGTATTACGCTCGGCTTTAGATTTTCTTATAGAAGAATTAGGTGAGGATATTCCTACAGAGTTTACCAGTGAAGAAGAACTAGTGAAAGAGTTTCGCAAACTCCTTGAAAAATAGCTTATTACCATTAAATTTATCTGGGGGTTACAGAGGTTACCCCATTCTCAATTTTAACTTCAAATGACTTTTGACCGGAATCGGCTAAATAATTATTATGAGTTACCATAATAACTTGGCGTTCAAAAGTATTAACGACTAAGTTTAAAAATTCAGCTACATTTTGTGAATATTCTCCAGAAACATGTTTAGCCGGTTCATCTAAAATTAAAGGCCCCGTTAGGGCAGGACGAGAAGTTTCAATTAATGCTACTCTTAAGGCTAAAGCAATTATATCTACAATACCCCCACCTCTAGCTTCTTGGGGTTCATTTTTTATGATGTGTTCACCACCATAAGTTGAGGCTACCATAAAATATGCTTCAGTTTTTTCCCCTTTTTCTTCAATATCGATATTGAAACTTAAATCGCCGGGAAATATAACCCCTAAGGCATTAGTAACTAAACTTTCCATAGTTTCTTTAGCTTTATTGCGAGCAAATTCGGCTGCAGCTTGGTATATTATATTTACTTGACGATATAAATATATATCCTTATCAATTTCTTCTCGGCGTTGCGTTTTTTCGGCTAAGGTTTTATTTATATTATCTAATTGTCCTTTGCGCCGCCAAGTTTCTTCATTAAATTGCAAATATGCCTTTTCTAACCGGTTTATATTATCCATTATTATTTTACACCTTTAAGGTATTCTTCTGGAATGAGTGCTTTTAATTCTTCTATCATTTCATCCATTTGTTCTTTAATAGCAATTATTTTCCGGTCTAATTCTTCTGGTTCAACTCCCAATTCCTTTACTCTCTCGTTAAGAGTAGCTAATTCTTTTTCTAAAAATTCTTTACTAGTTAAGGCCCTATTACGCTCATCACGGGCTTTCTTTAATGCCTCATCCATAAGTTTTATTTTTTCTTCATAGGTAAGTTCTTTTTTCATGAAAAATTCCTCTCCCCTTCCATTTCCTTTTTAATTATTTCTTTAATTACTAGCGGAGTTATTCTTGACCCGCAAGTAGGACAAGTCCCCGCTTCACTTAATAGTTCAGTAAACTTTTGCTGCATTTTTTTATAATTTTCATCTAGAGCGTTCATTTCGGCATTATTTTGTCTAATCTTTTGTTTAGTTTTCTCTATTTGTCGGTAATGTTCACTTAGTATTACTAATTTCTCCATACTTATTACTTGTTTATTAATTATATGTTCAGCTTTATCAATTTGTTGTAATGTTTTTAATTTATTAGTTATTATAGATAACTCATTTCTTTTTTGGTTAATATCAACACTTAATTGACGGCTAGCAATCTTTTGCTGTTGCAGATTATAACCCACCTGTCTTAAATCATATAACTTAGCAATAAGCTGTTCCGCCCTAGGCAAATTAGAAGCTGCCTTTAGATAAGTGTTAATCTCTATGAGCTTAAATTGGTTCTCATGTTGTTTTATTCTTAAGCTTTGTAACTCGCTATACATATTAATTACTTTTAAGCATTGTTGATGTTTATCATTTATTTCCCCTAAATTATCCAACCTTTTAATCGTTTCCAAATGCTGGCTTAAATCACTTTTCACCTTTTTTTGCTCGACCTGGTGTTTAGTTAACTTTTTATAGAAACTAACACTAGCCACTAATTTTTCATAACGCAGGATTAGGTCATCAATATTATGCAATTTTAATAATTGTTTATTATTATTTTGTAGTTTTGATATTACTTGTTCCCTATGTTTTTTCAGTTCCTCTAACTGATTTACTTGAGTTTGGTAATGCTTAAGCTTACCCAGCTGTTGCTTAATTCTTAATAATTGCTGCTCTTTTTGCGGCATGTCCTGGTATTGTTCTTTTTGGGTTTCTAGATCTACAATGTCTTTTTCTAAATCTACCTTACTCCTGCCTAAACTTCGAATATCCCTTAATAATTCTCTTTGCGCGGCATCTATAATATGTAAATTAGCAATTCTTCCAATTATTTTAGCTCGATTAGCAGGTGATTCGGCAATTAAAAAGGGATTATCTAACTGACGGGCAATATTTAGTTCCGTTTTTTGATCGGTATCAATCCATAAGGGAGATATTCCTAGTTCCTTTTGGACTTCAATAGGAACTTCATTCTTGAATTTTTCTAAAACTAATTCTTCACTTTCTGGGTATTTTATAATATAGCGGTTTTGCCTTTTACTTTCATCACGCAATCTAGTTATTTTGGTGCCATTACTTAAGGTTGCTGTAACTGAACACCCTGTTTCCCCAACTCTTATAAAAGCATTTCCTCGAGGTTCATTATAAATTAACCATCTTAAAGCTCTTATTATGGCAGTTTTTCCTTGATCCGATTCACCGACAAATATGTTTAATCCGGGATGCAAATCTATAATAGAATCTTTATGGGATTGGAAATTAACTAAATGGAGGGTTTTTATGTATTTCAATTATCTAACCCTCCTTTAAATACCATGTTTTCTTCTACCAGGGCTATTCTTCTCAAAGCTTCTTCCCGCACCTCTTTGGAATCTTGCAATTTATCTACCACTTCATTAATAATATTTCTAACATTCATTTTTTCCATATCAGCTGCTTGCTTAATATCTTGAGTAAACCTTTCTAGTTTCATGTTCAAGGCAGCTTTAGCTTCTAGTTTACTACGGTCTAACACTTCATCCCCTAAAGGCGCTGAATCAAGATAAATAGTTTTACATTCTATCTTTTTACCGTCTAAATTAATTAAGGTTACTCCCACTTTACGCTCTATTTCTTTTTTATGGTTAGATAATCTTACTAAGGCTCCAGGGTTAATAAAATGTTTGCCCCCAACCTCTAGATTGCCAAACCCCAAATGATTATGTCCACTTAAGGTAATATCAGCCTGGGTTTCTAATATGTCATTTACTAAAGTATGATGTCCCGGAAATTCCTCTTGATTAGCCAACATACCATGCACCATATGAATAGCTATATCAGCATTTTCCTTCAGTATATGGTAATCTAGCTCCCTTTCTCTAACATCTATATCATAATGATAAGGTTGTCCGGTTAATTGGAGGCATACATCATGTTTTTTAAGATAAACCTTTTCCCCTGGCATTAATAGATTAATAAATCCTAGTCTAGCTATAAATCCTAATAGGGTTCGCGGCAAAGTTTGAATATTAGCCCCAAATAAATCGTGGTTACCACTTATAGCATAAATAGGGGCTCTAAACTTCCTAAACAACTCTAGAAACTCTCCGGTAACAGCTAGCGAGGGGCTGGCCACATCGAAAAAGTCCCCCCCATGTAAAATATAATCCACCTCATGTTTTTCAGCTATTTCTATTACTTCATGTACTTTATTTTTAAGCGTATCGCTTAAATTATCTCGTCTATTTTCAGGGTTATTCCCCCTTATATGGGTATCAGTTAAAAATAATAGTCTCATTTAATCACCTTCATTTCTTACTGGGGAGTGATGTGTTAGGAGTATGAGGTGGGGGTATTTTTACGCCCTACGACTTATATCCCTCGATATATTATGCCTACCAGAGGGTTGTTCTCTTTTATAACTATGTTTTTTTCAGCCATTTCATCTAAATAATTTAGAAGCTCTGCTTCACTAATGTTTATATTTTCATTTTCTAATCTTAGTAAGACATCAATAAGGTTTGATTCATTAACTGGTAATAACTCTTGGGTTATCCTTGCAATTATCTCCAAATGCTCGTTATTCTGGTTTTCTAATTCATCAAAAGGATTTAATTGATGAGGGCTTCTAGTTTTAGAAACTCTTACCCTAACTGACATAGTCCGCCCGATTACAGGTGAGGATATGTAACCAGTTCCCGAAGGTAGGTAGGGTAATCTTTTAATATCTTCACTACCAATATCAGTTTCCTCGCGAATTACACTTAAATCAGTTGCTCTTACGGTACGGAAAATAATTTTAGTATTTAATTGGGCATTAATAGTATCATCCAGTAGGGCTGGTCTTTGGGTAGCTAATATGAGAAAGACCCCGTATTTCCTACCTTCTTGGGCTATTTCCCGAATTTCCCGGCGCGAAGGCACATTATGCTCCCCGCGGGGGGCAAAGTTATGTGCTTCATCAGTTATCACGATAAAAGGAGGAAATTTTTCTTCTACTCTATGTCCTTTTTGTACTGCATCTCGATAATCCCTTCTTTTATTATACACATTGCGTAATACATAAGCAGCGTAAACTCTTAGCATCCAAATAGTGCCTCGAATAATTACTGTTTTTTGTGCTTTTAAGCCCTCTTCAATTTTCCTAATCCCCTGTTCCATAAAAATACCTTGGCGAACTAATCGGGCTAAACGCCAACTAATTGATTTTAAAGTGCTTAACTGCCCGACTTGTTTCTTTAATGCCATTAGTCTATTCCAATAAAAATTTTTCCTGTTTTCCTCTATATCAGCGC
>CAZYLY010000105.1:0-6740 GCA_964648825.1 uncultured Syntrophomonadaceae bacterium | reverse complement strand
GTTGATGGGCATTAATTAGTAAACTCATTACTTCATCTAAAGTTAGTAAGGCACTATTATGTATGGCACAATCAGGTTTCGCATACTCTAAAAGCGCCGGATTAACTAGGGAACCGGCATAGATTAGCATATCTGCACTTTTGAGCAACTCGGCCCCCCGTACCGTGATTAAATCCGAGGCTCCGGGACCCGCTCCGACAAAATAAATCATTAGGTTAACCTCCATATATCCATTAATTCTGCAGCATTATCACTTACAGTTAATATAGCAGATAAAGCTGGAGTATTAGTAAAACACACAAAACCGATTGTAACTGAAGCAGGTACTTGTCTAATTAAACAAGCATTAATGCGCTGCCCTAAGACCCGCATGGTCTCATTTAACAAATTAGCCTCCTTAATTAAAACTAAGGCCGCATCAGTAGTTACACAAGATAAAATTGCTTGCAGGAGGGGAAGCGTTGCCCCCGCTTCTAGGGCACAAGCCAATAAAGTCTCTAAACGCCCGTCACCTTGGGAAGAATGGGTGTTAGTTATACCTATGCCTAGTTTAACCAGTTTACCTATATGTCCAATTAATAATATATTTTCAAAGCCTAATTCCACCGCGGCCTTAATAGCTTCACCCATCCAATTAGAACAGATGATATGTTCCTCCAGGGATAAATTTAAGCTTTCGTTAGCAAAAAGCTTGCCATTATTTCCTGGAGTGAAAAGCACCCGCTTAGACCCTGTAGCTTTAAGCTGCTGTAATTCCAGGCGGGTTGTATCAATCATAGCTTGATGACTTCGCGGCTCCACAATACCAGTAGTACCAATTATTGATATACCCCCTTCTATGCCTAAACGTGGGTTAAAAGTACGGGCGGCTAATTTTTCCCCCTCAGGAACCCAGATTATAACTTTAAAGCCCCCCCTATAATTATATTCCTGGGCCGCATCTTCTAAGGCGGCTCTTATCATTTGCCGCGGAACTGAATTAATGGCAGCATTACCAATCGGTTGGTCTAAGCCAGGCTTAGTCACCCGCCCAATGCCTAAGCCCCCCTCAATAATAATACCAACCGCTTGTTTTTCTACCTGGGCATATATTAAAACACCATCAGTAACATCCGGGTCATCGCCCGCATCCTTGCGGATAGCGCAACTAGCATAATGTTCATTAAGCAGACTATCTAATACGGGCAGTTCTATTGCAATACCACCAGGGGTATTTATACTTATGTAGCCAGAAGGAGTGCCGCTTAATAGCGTAATAGCCGCCGCCTTAGCCGCCGCCGCCGCGCAAGAGCCGCTAGTATAACCAGAGCGCAGTAATTTTCCCCCCACATTACGCCTAAAATTCATAAAAAAACCCCCGATACTTTTATACCGAGGGTCGATTTATAAAGGAAGTGAAATTCCCATTTAAACCATATCCTTCGGTAGCCGCAAAGGAATATGTAAGCTGGTAATCCGGCTATCACGGTAACGGACTTGCGAGGGAATTACACCCTACTTCCCCAGTTCAATTATATTTAGTATGCGCTATAAAAAGAGGATTAGCAAGGGGGAGAAGTAAGGTGCAAGACGTGAAATGTAAAACGGGATTAGTATAAAGAATCCCCCCTTATCGTTTTATAAAACCTATTTTTAAACCAATGTTTCACGTGAAACATTTGGGTATTTCCATTATGGTCTTAATTTCCCTTTCTTAACCCCTTCAGAACCTTTTGAGTTAACCTTGAAAGCTATCCTAAATGTGAACTTCTTCCATATAGATATTTATCCAATATTTGTTTTTTTAAATGGACAGATAGGTGTCCAATTAACTGTAAATACTGTAGTTGGTAAAATTCCATATTAATAGCTTATAAGAGAGGGGGAAGTAAAATTGTCGGGTAATTATGTGCTAAGTGTTGGGGAAAAATTCAATCCAGATCCTCGGGAGCCAATAATGACTAGTATTTTTAAGCAATATGAAAGAGTGCTTATCGAAAGTACTATTGAGGAAAGAGCCAAATATCTAAATTGGTTAGAGAGAATTGAACAATTATATGCCGAGGGCTTTGAATTGGTTTTTGGAAAATAGTTTAATATACAAAGTGCAAACAGGGACGGCAGGCTGGGTGAAAAATAGCGAAATATTTTTCACCCAGTCCGATTATTACCTGTCTGCGTTTACAGAACAGCAATTACTTACCTATTAATCCTTCATATACAGTACATTAAGTAAAAAACCATTGCTAGCATTTACCTAATATAGTAAACTGAAGACATAAACACATGTTCCAATTAAAAGCAGGAAAAGGCAGGTGCTACGATGAGCGAAATGACCCCAGCAAATAATCCCCATGATGCATACTTCAAAGCAACCTTTGGGAAAATAGATTTTGCCCAAGACTTTCTTAATCATTACTTACCCCAAGAATTAATAAACTATATAAATATAGAAAGCCTTGCCCCAGAACCGAATAGCTATTTAACTAAAGAACTAAAAGAACAATTCACCGATTTAATTTACAGGGCTGAAATAGCTGGAGAAGTTGCTTACATAACTTTCCTTTTAGAACACAAATCCTATCCCGATAGAATGGTAATATTTCAACTATTAAAATATATAATTACTATCTGGGAAGAAAAAATAAAAAAGGATATTGAGGAAAAGAAAACCCAAGGAAAAATCCTAAAGACAGCCGTAATAGAACTACCCTTAATAATCCCCCTAGTAGTTTACCATGATAAAAACAAATGGCAGATTAAACGCAGCCTAGAGGAAATGATAGCTAATTATAAAAAACTACCCGAGAATATAAAAAAATATATCCCTAACTACGAATATTTATTAATAGATTTATCTTCTGCCCAAGAATATGATAAAATAAACTTGAAAGCAGAACATGCCATAGTAATAGAAACCTTAAGTAGAGCTAGATATGAAACAAAAGAGCAAGTAATAGAAATATTCAGACGAGCTATAATAATATATAGCCAAGCTAAAGATAGAGACATAGCTAGCTACTACATAATCGAAGCCATAAGCTATATAATAAGTACCAGAGATGATATAAGCGAAATAGAGTTAAAGACCATAGCAGGCCAAGTATCCGAGGAAGGCGGTGAGATAATCATGACCTTAGCCGAAAGATTGATCGAAAGAGGCAGAGAAGAGGCTAGACAAGAAGCCATGACTTTAGCTGACAGATTGGTGGAAGAGGGTATAGAAAAAGGCGAATATCGAAAGGCACGGGAAATGGCTAAAAACTTTTTACAAAAGGGGTTATCGGCAGAGTTAGTGGCAGAAGCCTCTGAACTGCCTTTACAAGAAATATTAGAACTTAAAAAAGAAATTGAGAACTAATAACTACTGCGGGTGAAAGCCCGCTTTTTTATTAGGGGGATGAATTATCGTATTGGTTGCGAAAACACGATTAAACAAGTTTAATATTGTGAAAATATCAATTTAACAGATTTGGTAAGGATATACAACAATTTGATTAATAAAAGAATTAAAACACACTTTTTAAACAGATGTTTCACGTGAAACATTTTAAAATTAGTAATTTCTTAAAATTGACAAATAGTTTTATCCAATGCTAAACTTAGGCAAATTAAATACCCGCAAGACAGGTTATGGAAGTAGGTGGGAATCCTACGCAAGGCCGTTGCTGTATTTCGCTTATACCTTTGGCTAATACCACTGGAGTAAATCCGGGAAGGAGCTGAAGGTAGCGTAGTTTGTATTACGCAGGCGATAAGCCAGAATACTTACCTGTTTTTACTGCATTATTAATGTAGTGCATACCGCCCTGCGGACTTCCGGGGTAAGGAATGAAAAAGAGGATATACCGTATATTATTGCGGTAGATTGTTTTTTTGTACCCTAATGAACGTCTGCAAGGCTAATGCAGGCGTTTTTATTTTTAAAACAAAAAAATTTATAAAACAAGGGGGATTATCTAATGTTGATGAGGGGTAGAAAGTCTAAGACTTGGTTAGCCTTGACTTTAGTAGCACTATTAGGCTTAACCATGGTAAGTGGTTGCGCTAAAGAGGCGGCGCAAAAGAAGGTAATCTTAGTAGTAAGTTTCGGTACTAGTTACAATGATAATCGGGACTTATCTATCGGAGGCATAGAAACAGCGATACAAAACGCTAATCCTGATTATGAGGTACGCCGTGCTTTTACCAGCCAGATTATTATTGATAAATTAAAAGAGCGCGATAATCTTATCATTGACAATGTCGCTGCAGCGATGGAGCGCTTAGTAGCTGATGGGGTAGAGGAAGTAATCATACAGCCTACCCATGTCTTAAATGGATATGAGTATAATGACATTATAAATGAAGTTACACCTTATGCAGATAAATTTGCCGTTTTTAAAATCGGAAAAAACCTACTTGATTCCGACCGGGATTATCAAGAACTTATCGCTGCTATAACGGAAGAAACGGCCGATTTAGTTACGGAAGATACGGCCATATTATTTATGGGACATGGAACCGAGCATGAATCTAACACTATCTATAATAATTTACAAGAAATTTTAACTGCCGCTAACCATGATAACTATTATATCGGCACTGTTGATATGGAACCGGAGTTAGAGGATATTATTCCGCTAATTGAGGCTAAAGGTATAACTAAAGTAGTCTTATTACCGCTTATGATTGTGGCCGGTGACCATGCTAATAATGACATGGTCGGAGACGACGAAGATTCCTGGAAAAGCATTTTAACGGCAGCAGGATTTGCAGTAGAGTATGAACTTAAAGGGTTAGGGCAATATCCTGGTATTCAGCAAATGTTTGTCAGACATGTTACTGAAACAATAAATTCATAGATAATTATAGTATTAAGGGGAACGGTTATATGAAGAAAAGTTTAATTTTCTTGGGGATACTTTTATTAGCGAGTTTATTACTAATCGGTTGTGGTGAAGCCAAAACACCACCTACGGTTCAAAATCCGCAGGGTATTAGCGATTCAGAAAATCTATCTGGGCAAAGTGGAGAATTAAGCCCCATTTACGCTAATCAAATCCTAGATGGTACTTATCCTATAGAAGTGTCCTCCTCTTCCTCTATGTTTAGAATAATAGATGCTAAGCTATCTGTGGCGGGTGGTGAAATGTCAGCCCTGATAACCTTAAGCGGCACCGGCTATGAAAAGCTATATTTGGGTACTGGTGAGGAAGCCCTAGCTGATAGTGATGATAAATGTATTTATTATGCAGAAGATGCCGACGGGAAATATACTTATAAGGTGCCGGTCGCGGTACTTAATGAAGATATTGATTGTGCTGCCTGGAGTATTAGAAAACAAGAATGGTATGATAGAGTTTTAGTATTTAAATCAGATTTAATCCCTACAGATGCTATAACAAGGGACTTAGCACTTGTACCGATAAGTGAGGGGGTCTACCTTATTGATGTAACCCTAACTGGTGGTACGGGGCGGGCTAAAATAAAGTCACCAGCTACAATGACGGTAACTAGTAATAATAAAACGGCTCTTATTGAATGGAGCAGCCCTTACTATGAACATATTTTATTGGCGGGTGATTACTATTATCCGATTAATTCTGGGGGTAATTCTATTTTTGAAATCCCTATAACAACTGATGCCGATATACCTATCACAGCGCAGACTATTGCCATGAGCCAGCCTCATGAGATAGATTATGTCTTGTATTTTGATGCGGGTAGTATAAAACCTTATACCAAGGATTGAGTTTAGAAAGTGCGGAAATAATTAAG
Source organism: uncultured Syntrophomonadaceae bacterium (assembly GCA_964648825.1). Classification (GTDB taxonomy): domain Bacteria; phylum Bacillota; class Syntrophomonadia; order Syntrophomonadales; family Syntrophomonadaceae; genus JAAYRQ01. The sequence goes on along the minus strand of CAZYLY010000105.1, from coordinate 1,001 downwards.
ATGAAAAAGTTAGCATATTTAATTATAGTAATTACCCTGGCCATATTCATTACCGGGTGTGTTGGTGAGGTCTTAAAGACTGAACAGCCGGGGCTAGGCAATGGCTGGCAGGTAGAAAGCAGTATAGAACTTTTATATGCGGAGAATTTTCAGGTAGATTATTATGCCGGCGGCTATAAACTTATAACTATCATTGATGGCGGTAGATTTTTAATCGTCCCCGCCGGGGCTAAGATTCCGACTAATATAAATGCCGACATAACTATATTAAAACAGCCTTTAGATAAAATATATCTAGTCGCTACTTCAGCCATGAGTTTATTTGATGCTTTAGAGGGGCTGGATAATATTAATATGTCCGGTACTAAGCCCCAAGATTGGTATATAAAAAATGCAAAAGCAGCGATGGATACGGGAGATATACAATTTGCCGGGAAGTATAGTGCTCCTGATTATGAACTAATTTTGCAAGAGGGCTGCCAATTAGCTATACAATCGAGCATGATAAATCATGTACCCCAGGTGCGAGAAAAACTACAATTACTAGGAATTCCGGTACTAGTCGATCACTCTAGTTACGAAAAGCACCCCTTAGCTCGCACCGAATGGATAAAATTATACGCCGCCCTGATTAATAAGGAAGATTTGGCCGATGAAATTTTCGCCGAACAAGACAATTTCGTAAATTCAATTCTTACTTCTCAAACTACTGGTAAAACCGTGGCCTTTTTTCATATTAGTTCTTCCGGCTATGTAGTAGCGAGGAAATCAGGTGATTATGTTACTAAAATGATAGAATTAGCCGGGGGTAATTACATCTTCATAAATCTGGGCAATACTAAAACGGCTAATAGTACAGTTAATCTAGAGATGGAGGAATTCTACGCTACAGCTAAAGAGGCTGATTACATAATATATAATAGTACTATCGGTGGGGAAATACATACGCTAGATGAATTAATTGCTAAAAATAGACTGTTAAAAGAATTCAAAGCGGTGAA
>CAZYLY010000104.1:0-6783 GCA_964648825.1 uncultured Syntrophomonadaceae bacterium | reverse complement strand
GTGGTTGGAGTAGGTTTTAAATTCAACGCTGATTCGCTTCGCGAATACACGGATTTTTCAGGATTTTCGCTGATTATTTTCTTTGGGTTGGTTTGGTAGTATGGAAGTTGGTTGTACTACTATTGGTGGAATGGGTGGTTGGAGTTAGGCTTTTTTGATTATAATTCCTTAGTGGGGGGGGCTGGTTTCCGTAGGAAACTATAAAAACTATAAAAGAATCAGCGGAAATTAGCGTTAATCAGTGTCTATTTCTAAGTAGGCGAAGCCTACCCCTAGTCGTATCAAAACATTTCCCTTGGAGGTGGAGTTTATGAAGGAGCGTTTGGGGAGTGTGCCCCTTAAGCCGGGGGTGTATTTATATAAAGATAAAGATGATAATATCGTCTATGTCGGCAAAGCTAAAGCTCTGCGTAATCGGATGCGCTCTTATTTTCAAGCTTCTGATAAACTGCACCCTAAAGTCCGCGCCATGATGAACCGGGTGGCTGATTTTGATTTTATCGTTACTAACAATGAAGTAGAAGCCCTTATCCTGGAAAATAATTTGATTAAATCTTATCAACCTCGCTACAATATTCAGCTGCGTGATGATAAAACTTACCCTTATTTAAAAATTACCGTAGGGGAGAAGTTCCCTCGCATCTATATTACTCGGGAAGAAAAAGATGGTGCATCCCGATATTTTGGCCCCTATACGGATGTGGGCTCCTTAAAAGAGACCGTTAAACTTTTGACTAGTATTTTTCCCTTACGCACTTGTAAAACCTTAAGACCCCATGAACGTCCTTGTCTAAATCGTGATATTGACAGATGTTTAGCCCCTTGTACCGGACAGGTTAATGAAGATGAATATGGGCAAATGGTAGAAGCCTTGTTGGATTTTTTTGAAGGCAATTCTAAGGATTTGCTTAAGGAAAAAGAGATAGAAATGAAAGTAGCTGCTAGTAATCTGGAATTTGAAAAAGCAGCTCGCTTAAGAGATCAAATTGAAAGCATTAAAAAGCTGAGCTTAAGGCAAAAGATTAGCTTCGATTCTCCCTATAATCTAGACTTAGTCGCTATTGAAGTGGGGGAAAAACAAAACTTAGTCTTAGTTTTTAAGATTCGCGCCGGGAAAATAATCGCCAAAGATACGTATTGGCTGGAACGCTCTTTAGCAGAGGAAGCGGCGGAGGATATGCACTTCTTCTTAAATAGCTATTATAATGATAATCATGATATTCCCCCCGAAATTATAGTGGGGCTAATGCCTACCCAACCGGAATTAATTCAAACCTGGCTGCGTGAAAAAACCGGACATAAAGTCGATATACGCATACCGCAAAAGGGTAATAAAAAGCAGGTCTTAGACATGGCTCAAGAGAATGTACGCTTATTATGGGCGGAAAAGCACGAAAAAGATGAGAAAAATCAAGCTATCCTGCTACAGCTTAGCAAAGTGCTTAACCTAGAGGTAGTGCCAAGCCGTATCGAGTGTTTTGACATTTCGCATCTTAGCGGACAGGAAACTGTAGCATCGATGGTGGTTTTCACTGAGGGTTTACCTGATAGTAAGTTTTACCGCCGTTTTAAAATGAAAAATGAACAAAATAATGATTTTGCTTCCTTAAGCGAAACCTTGTTACGTCGTTTTACGGCGGCGAAAGATGGCAATCCTGCTTTTTTACCCGAACCGGATATGATTTTAATCGACGGAGGACTGGGACAAGTAAATGCTGTAGCTAAGGTTTTACGCGATATGGATATAGATATACCTGTTTTTAGTTTGGCAGAGAAAAAAGAAGAAATATACCGTCCGGGAGTAAGTAATCCCCTGGTACTGGCTCGGAATGATGAAGCTTTAAGGTTATTGCAAAGGCTTCGGGATGAAGCCCATCGTTTCGCTATTGAATATAATCGACAGCGCCGCAGTAAGCAAGTGCGAGTTTCTGCTTTAGATAACATTGAAGGCATTGGTAGCCAAAGGAAAAGAGCATTACTAACCCACTTCGGCTCAGTTGCAAAAATTAAAGAGGCGTCCGTTGAGGAATTGTCTGCTGTAGAAGGTATGAATAAAGCAGTTGCACAAAAGGTGTATGATTATTTCCGGGGAGCGGGGGGGTAAAATTACTGCATGGAACAACACTGCGCTAGTTGAATTGCTAAATATTCCTCCGCTGGCCTCTGCATGGGGAAACTCCAACTGCTCGTCTCGAACCGAAACGGGTACTGGCTAAACTGCAACTTTAAGGGTGAGCGATAGCGAACATCAGTAGTACCCGAAGGGTGCACGTCCTATGCAATAGCCTTCGCGCCTCGTCCGTGAGGTGCGCCCCCTTTCGGCTTTTCGACTTCGCAGGGTGTTTCCGCCATGCTTCGTCATGCTCCCCCATATTTATCAATTCAACTAGACCAAAAGCGTGTTTTAATAGTTTTAAGTAAAAGAATTAGACTTAAATTGAAATTTCCCGGGAAATAAATCGAAAAAGCTAAATTATATGCTAAAATTATGAAAAAAGGAGAGGGGAATTTTTATGCAAGGTTGGTTATTAAGGTGGTTATTAAACATTTTTGCAATCATACTGACAGCGGCGATTTTACCCGGTTTCGAATTGACTATCTGGGCAGCTATCGTAGGTTCGATTTTCTTAGGAATTATTAATGCTATAATTAGACCTATTTTAATTATATTAACTTTACCGCTAAATTTATTATCATTAGGACTTTTTACTTTTGTTATAAATGGATTAATGTTATGGGTTACGCATATAACTATTAGGGGATTTGATTTACACAGTTTCTGGTGGGCAATTTTAAGTGCCATAGTTTTATCGATTATTAGTTTTATTATCAGTTATTTTGTAGATGATCGCTCTTTTAAGTTTAGATAGGAAGTAATAATGTGTTTAATAAGTGGAACCGGGCTTATGGCTCGGTTTCTTATTATAAAAAGAAGCTAAAGGAGTTAGCTAATGCCAGAGCTAATTATTGGTGTAGATTTAGGTGCTACAAAAATTCTATACGGTGTCGGTAAAGTATCCGGGGAATTGATTTATAAAAACATTATTCCTACCCAAGCTAAGATGGGTTCTGCCCATGTAATCGACACTATGGTCAAGATAATTAGCCACCTAATAAAAACATATGAAACAGATAACGAAATAGCGGGAATAGTAATAGCAACACCGGGCCCCTTATCTTACCCGGATAAGGTAGTGCTTAACTCGCCTAATCTTAAGTGGGAGAATGTTAACTTAAAAGAAGAAATCGAAAAAAGGTTAAAACACCAGGTTATGGTGGAAAAGGATACTAATATTGCGGCACTAGGAGAATACTATTGGGGGCAGAATAAAAAATATACAGAACTAATATATATCACGGTAAGCACAGGTATAGGCGGCGGCATTATTATTAACGGGCAACTTTATAGGGGCGGCCGGGGTGGAGCCGGGGAAATAGGTCATATGGCAGTAGCCTCTACAGAAACTATATGTGCTTGCGGACGTACAGGCTGCTTGGAAGCCCTAGCTTCTGGCACGGCTATAACTAATCAGGCTAAGGGTTTAAAAATTATTAATTCTAATGAAGGGGTTAAAGAAGTGGGGTATAAAGCCCGTCAAGGCAACGAATTAGCCCTAAAATTGCTTAATGATGCTGCTGACTATCTAGCTTTGGGAATAACGAATCTAGTTAATATTTTCAATCCTCAAGTGGTAGTTCTGGGTGGGGGAGTAATGCTGGGGTTACAAGATTTATGGCTTGACCGGATTTCTAAGCAAGTGAGGAGTGCTGCCTTTCCGCTAAATGTTACCGATTTATCTATACAGGTAACTAGCTTGGGAGGAGATATCGGATTATATGGTTGTATAGCAGCCGTAAATATTAGGGAAGAAAATAATGTGATATAGGAGGAAGATAAATGGGTGCAACAATGAATGCAGAAAAGATGGCAGAGTTTTTGTACAGTTTACCGGAACAATTTCAACAAAGTGTTAGCATGGAAATAAATATACCGGAAAGCTATTACAAAAAACATAGCAGTATTGTGGTAACGGGGTTAGGCGGTTCGGCAATTGGGGGAGATATATTAAAAAGTTATGCTTTTTCCCAAGCTAATTTACCAGTGGTAGTAAATCGCGATTACCATATTCCAGCTTTTGTTGATAGTAATACACTATTTTTTGCCGTAAGTTATTCGGGTAATACGGAAGAAACACTAAATGCATATGAGGAAGCTGTAGCTAAAGGCGCTGCCATTATTTGCATAACTAGCGGAGGAAAATTATCCGAATGGGCTAAACGGGACGGCAATGTGGTAATCAAAGTACCATCTGGTTTAGTGCCGCGTGCAGCTGTAGGTTATTTATTTGCCCCGTTAGCTTTAGTAATGGAGAAACTAGCACTTGTTCATGGGGCGACCGCGGAATTGGAAGAAACAGCTAAGGTTTTGCGCCAATTAAGGGCTAAGATTAATCCTGATATAGATATTACTGAAAATAAAGCCCGCATAATAGCTGGTCAATTAAAGGATTCCTTGCCCATAATATGGGGAACAACTAATTTGACAGAAACGGCGGCCTTACGCTGGAAAGCTCAATTAAATGAAAATGCCAAATGCCCTGCTTATTATAATGTCTTTCCCGAATTAAATCATAATGAAATTGTGGGCTTCGAGGCTCCGGCGGATTTAATCGCTAATACTAGTATTATTATGCTCCAAGATTACGATGATGGGAAACAGATTAAAAAAAGAATGGCAGTCACTGCTGATATAATTAAAGATAAGGTTAAAAATATAATTGAAGTAAATAGTGAAGGTAACTCCTTCTTAGCCCGTTTCTTTTCATTAATTTATTTGGGGGATTATGTCAGTTTTTATTTAGCCTTAGAATACGGCATTAATCCTACTCCAGTTGAGGTAATTGATTATTTGAAGGAAGAGTTGGGGAAGTAAAGCGGCAGGAAACGGTTAAAGCTTGTCGCATTTTATAAATGATGCGCAGTAACAAATTCAACACCTTTGGCTTTTAAAACGGAAAATAGTATGGGCTAATTTAATTTACAAATATGTAGGAGCCATAACGTAGCATGGCGGAAACACTTTGCGAAGACGAAAAGGAAAAAGGGGGCATGCCTCATGGATGAGGCGTGAGCGACTTCTGAACCATGGACGGTGAATAGGAGCGTACCCCTTTTTCCTTAAGACAAGCAATTAGTGTTTCCCATGCGCAGGTCAGGCGACGAAATATTTGTAAACAAAATTAGCACACCCTTATTTAAAATTAAAAATTCAAATGCTGCGCATCTTCCTACAAATCCACCTTAAACAATCCGGCTAATTCCCCTACCGTATTAGCCAAATACGTGGCTCCAGCCCTTTCTAATTCTTCCCTGGAACCATAACCAAAAACTACCCCGATAGAATCAATATTATTCTGCTTCGCCCCGATAATATCGTGCTTGCGGTCACCGATCATAATTACTTTTTCTAATTCTGGCACTTGTAATGTTTTTAGGGCAAATTCAATTATTTCGCTTTTAATCATGCGCGTTCCATCCAGATTACTACCTATAACCACACTAAAATAATTATCTATCTCAAAATGTTTTAAAATAACTTCCGAATAAACTGTAGGTTTAGAAGTTGCAACCCCCAGATTATGTCCCCTGCTGCGTAAATTAGACAATAATTCCGGAATTCCGGGGAAAATTTCATTATCTAACATGCCCTTATCCGTAAAATATTCCCGGTAAAACTTTATAGCTTCCCAAGTATCACTTTCATCCATCCCGTAATAATCCCGAAAGGACTCGGTTAGCGGCGGCCCGATAAACTTAAGTAAATCATCTAGGTTTTCCTCGATAATCCCCATTTTTCTAAGTGCATACTGGACCGATTTGGTAATTCCCCCCTTAGGATCAGTCAATGTCCCATCTAAATCAAATAAAATAACATTATAATCTTTCAAGAAAAATAACCTCCATATACATTAAGTTAACTTTATAAAAAATAATCGTCCCCTAGTTTTGTCTAATAAACATCACCACGGGGACCGATTTCAATAATTAATATGATTAATTGTTTATCATCTTTACTAAATATAACCCTAAAATCTCCAACCCTTAATCTATAATTATTTATTTCACCTTGTAGCTTTTTTACATCTCCATCTGGTAAGGTGTTTATAGCTTTAATAATCCTTAGTTGAGTATTTCTGTCCAATTTTTTCAAATATTTCAGACATCTTTTTTCGTATTTAATTTCATATTTCATTTTCGCTTATACCTAGTTCTTGTAAAAGAATGTTCTGGTTAATAAATTCGCCTTCAAGTTTAGCCTTTTCAATACTTAAAGATTCTTCTTCAGATATATATTCATTTTCCGCCTCGTTGATTTTTTTCCATTTATTTTGGTCTTCCTTAAATTTCAAAAATTCAGCCAGGTCTATCAGAGTCTTAACATCTTCCGGTTTTAATTCGCCTTTTAATACATCTTCCATTTTTTTTGCTAGGGTCATATTTAACCCTCCCATTCATTCTATATTGCTTAAATTATACCATATGATTTACCTTCTATAACTTCCCTCCGCAATAAGGACAAAAGGCGAAATCTCCCTTTAATTCTTGAGAACATAAGGAGCAAAAAGAGGCTTTATTAAGGAGTACATTTTCCAAATCGCCCAAGGAAATCGGGGTCGTAATCACACCTGAGAATTCCGCCTCGGCAAATTGGCTTGCTCTTAATTTATTACAGGAAGAAAGGAAGGCACTAATATTAGGATACCTAGTTTTAATAGTCGCAAT
>CAZYLY010000103.1:0-6892 GCA_964648825.1 uncultured Syntrophomonadaceae bacterium | reverse complement strand
TATGATATAAATTATTATAGCTTTCATAACCTATGCCCATAATAACTACATCAGCTTTTATAACCTTATCCCCATCAGGTGAATTAATGAAAATTTCGTTATTAACTATTTTAGTTACATCACTATTAGTTAGTTTTGTAATTTGAGCTGCATTTAGACGATTCATCAAATCCCGCCGGTTCTTCTTCTCCATATCGGCAGCTAAGAAGGATCTTTTTTCAACAATACTAATATTATTATGGAAAGCCAGAAGGTAATCAGCTACTTCACAGCCGTTACGACCACCGCCAACTATTACCACATGCTGGTTTTCTATTGAAACTTCACCATTCAAAACCTGCTCCAGGCTAGCAGAGTTACTATTTTCTATGGGAAAAGGAATAGTTCGCGCTTGGCTTCCAGTAGCTACAACTACCATATCCCAACTATCCTGTAAGTCCAACAAAGTAAACTCATGATTTAGGTGTAAATCAATATTATACTTATTTACTTCCCTTATAAGATAATCGAGTAAATTTTTAATGCGGTTTTTATAGGGAGGTAGAAAGGCTAAGTTTAATTGGCCTCCTAATTTATCCGTTTTTTCATATAGACTTACTTTTACCCCTAACCGGGCTAAAGCTACGGCCCCCGCTAGACCTGCCGGGCCACTGCCGATGATTGCTGCTTGGCATTCTTTTTTCATCGGCAAATGATTCTTATTAATCACTTCCCGCCCTACGGCTGGGTTAACCGTACAAGTTACCTGCTGACCGTTGAAATTACTTTGAATGCAATTATTACACATTATACAGGGTCTAATATCATTTTCCTTACCTTGCCGAACTTTAGCTGCCCAATCAGCATCGGCTAATAAAGGCCGTCCTAGAAAGATTAGATCAGCCTTACCTTGACTAATAATTTCCTCGGCTAAGGCAGGGGTTCGAATTATTCCCCCCGTCATCACCGGAATATGAACTGCACTTTTCACTTGAGTAGCTAAGTATACTCTCCACCCTTCGGCATAAGAAGCGGGTTCGATACTAGTTAAGCCTGATTCATATATGCCTGCCGAACAATTAATTAAGTCAGTACCCGCTTTTTCTAATTCTTTTGCTATTAGAAGGGCTTCATTAGGCTCCAAACCCCCGGGGATAAAATCATCGATATTAAGACGTACAGATATAGCTAAGGAAGGAACTAATTGTTTGATTTTGCGGACTATATTAAGTAATATCCGCATCCGGTTAGTTATACTTCCTCCATATTCATCAGTTCTGTGATTAATATTAGGAGCTAAGAATTGATTAAGTAAATAACCATGAGCCGCGTGCAATTCGATGCCGTCAAATCCTGCTAAATGGGCGTAATAAGCAGCAGCTGCAAACTTATTTTCTATGCCCTCAATCTCGTCAATAGTTAATTCCCGAGGCATTTCCTTAGTAACCTTGCAAGGAATAGCCGAAGGAGCAACCGGCTGAATGCCGCCAGTTAAGGTTTTATTCGTTTGCCGGCCAGCATGGAAAAGCTGAATAAAGGCGGGACAGGAGTAGGCTTTTATTTCCTTAGCTAAACGAGCTAAACCAGTTACATAACCCAAATCATCAATAATTAGCTGACTTAAACCCTCCTTGCCTGTAGGCGTATCTACACAGGCAGCTTCCACTATAATAAGCCCCACACCGCCTTTAGCTCGTGCCGCATAGTAATTAATTAAATCATTAGTTACTTCCCCGCTTTTCGTGGCCATAGAAACTGCCATCGGAGGCATAACAATTCGGTTTTTTAAGGTTAATTTCCCTACCTTAAGGGGACTAAATAAAGCTTCATAGCGCATAAGATTCACTCCGTTTATAAATATCACTAATTAAAAAAGAGAAAGACTTAATATAAATCTTTCTCCTAGTTTAACCATTATTCCTTTGCAAGTCTTACATTTCTTTTGTTTTTCCCTTAACTTACTGTGTCAAATAATTGTATTCTGCATTTTTTTGATATAATAAATATATAATATTGATACGGGGACTTATGCATGTTAATAAAACCATCTGCAACTCTAAGAAATGATTATAATCAAATATCCAATTTAGTTAAGGAAACCTCAGAACCAATTTATATCACCAAAAATGGAGAAGGTGATATGGTTATAATGAATATTGAAGCTTTTCATCGAAGAGAAAAACTACTTAATTTAAAAGAAAAACTGCTTATAGTTGAAGAGCAAAGAATTAGAGGTGAAAAAACTTATTCTGTAGATGAAGTTAAGAACAAGTTGCAGGAGAAAATCAATGGAAAATTATAAAGTTGAATTTTTGCCTGAAGCTTATAAAGATTAAAATGAAATTTTTGATTATATTTTACTAGATAGTCCTACTAATGCCCAAGCCATGCTTGATAAAATAATAAATTCCATAGAAAAATTAGAGGCCTTCCCTTTAATCGGGAAACAATTAATTAATGAATATCTTAACTATTATCAATTTAGGCTGATAATTGTTAATCCCTATACCATTGTCTGTGCCATAAATATCACTCCCTCCATCTGCTATTAACCCAACATTTTGTAAAGCATTTGTCAAACAATCTCTTTATCTTGAATATTGGGTTCAATTAAGCCTTGTTTTTGAAGTGATTCTGTAACACTTTGTATCTTAGTTAAAATTTCTAATTCCTTTTCATCCACAGAATTAATTTCTTCAAAATCTATTATTTCATTGTCATAGTTTGCTTGCAAATTAATCCAAAAACTTGAATCAATATAGGGGCTATTATTTTTAATTCGATATGCTTTTTCTTATTATTTCTATTTCTTCTAAGGATAATTCTGTATATTTAGCTATTAAATCAACCTTTACATTATCCCTAATTAATTTCTTCGCCATTTCCCGCCTGTTCTTTTCTATTCCTTTTTCTATTCCTTTTTCTATTCCTTTTTCAATTCCTTTTTCCATTAATCTTTCAGCTAAGGTCATGATTAGCTCACCGCCTTCCTCGGATACTTGGTCTGCTATGATTTTTAGCTCTGTTTCGTTAATATCATCTCTAGTACTTATTATATAGGTTACTGCTTCGCTTATGTAATAGTTGGCTAGGTCTTTTTCTTTAGCTTGGGTATATATTATTATAGCTCGTTTAAATATTTCTATTATCTGTTCTTTAGTTTCATACCTAGCTTTGCTTAAGGTTTCTATTACTATGGCATGTTCTGCTCTTAAGTTTATTTTATCATATTCTTGAGCAGGAGATAGGTCTATTAATAAATATTCGTAGTTAGGGATATATTTTTTTATAATTTCGGGTAGATTTTTATAATTAATTATCATTTCCCCTAAACTCCTTTTTATCTTCCATTTGCTTTTATCATGGTAGACTACCAGGGGGATTATTAGGGGTAGTTCTATTTCGGTTGTTTTTATGGTTTTTCCTTTCGCCTTTTTTTCCTCTATATCTTTTCTTATTTTTTCTTCCCAGATTGTAATTATGTATTTTAGCAGTTGAAATATTACCATTCTATCAGGGTAGGATTTGTGTTCTAAGAGAAAGGTTATATAGGCTTTCTCTCCTGCTATTTCAGCCTTGTAAATTAAGTCGGTAAACTGTTCTTGTAATTCTTTAGTTAAGTAAGTAGTTGGTTCTGGGGAAAGACTTTCTATATTTATATAGTTTATTAATTTCTTAGGTAAGTAGTTATTAAGAAAGTCTTTAGCAAAATCTGTTTTGCCGAAGGTTGCTTTAAAGTATGCATCATGAGGATTATTTACCGGAAGCATTTCGCCCATCTTGCCACCTGCCTTTTATTTATAATTTTGTTTTCCAAAACATATGTTTGTATATTCCAGTTTACTATATAAGGTATTCGGTGGCAAGAACTTTTTATTGGTTATTCTTCGGGGATGGCAGTGTGTCACTACCCCCGTCCCCACGACATCCCCACGACATACATATAGCCAAATAAAAAACACCCCGCGGGAGAGCAAAATTACTTGCTTTCCCTGCAAGGGGAGTTCTAGGCTTCTTCAAAAAGTATTCTTGTATAATCTCTTCTAGCATAAAGTATTCGGTAAATAGTTACATAAACATCATCTACTTTATAAAATACAAGGTATTTGCCACTAATCAAATATTGATAGTCAGTCTCAATATGGATTTTTGATGACAACTCAATTCCTAGAAAGGGAAACTCTTTTAGCTTTTCATAGCTTTCGATAATTTTTAATACTACATTGATAGCAGCATCAGGACTATCTAAATCATTAGCAATGTAGTCTCTAATCTCTAACAAATCCCGTCTTGCTATGGGGTTTATTCTTAGTTTATGCATAAATCATACCCCTAAATCCTGCCTAACTTGATCTTCTGTCAGCCATTCTTCACCTGTTTTTATAGCTTTTTCTGCTTCCATCAACTTTGATAAAAGTTTAATTGTAGCTTGGCTTTTTTGGTATTCTTTAATATCAAGAATTACATACTTACCCCGACCGTTTTTTGTTAAAAAAACAGGTTCCCCTACATCAATATCTTTTAATACTTCGTTATAACTTCTTAAATCCGATACTGGTTTTATATTAGGCATAATACCAACTCCTTTGCTGATATTATTGTATGCTTATATTACTTAAAAAACAACTTCAGATATAAAAATCAACTTGATTTCACCACCTAGAAAAAACACCCCCACAAGAGAGCAAAATTGCTGGCTTTCCTGCGGGGGTTGGTTTGTTAGGTTACTGACGGGTTAGGTCAACAAGACAAATGAAGCATCCCCTTGTCCTACACGCGTTAACTATTAGTTTTCTAGTTCCTTTTTCAGTTCACCTTTTTCTATTCCCCCTTCCCGCCCTCTTTCCGTCAATATTTCTGCTAAGGTCATAATTAGCTATAGTTACACTATTTTTTGCCCAGTCTAAATTAATGGCACTATACGTGTCGATGTTGGGCATAAAGGTTAACTCCTCCCATTTGTAGCTTGGCAGCAACTTAAACTGTGAAATATTGATTATTAATTTTTATCTTTTAAATAATTTGCTATAATTCTGTTTATGAAGAATTACACCGCTAATAATTTAAAGTCTTTAAGATTAAAATCTAAATTAAGCCAAGCTGACTTAGCTAAATTATTAGGCATTTCTCGTTCGGCAGTCTCCAGCTATGAAAATGGCACTCGGCAGCCGAATCACGAAATGTTAATTAAGTATGCCACTCTTTATGGCGTAACTACCGACTTCTTATTAGGCCGCAGTGATTCTGTCACTTCTTCTATAGAAGACGATTTTTTTATTGAACTTAGATACTTACTTAACACTTCCAATTTAAGTAGTGATAAAAAAGCCGAGATTTTAGCCGAAGTTAAAGGTTTTTTCCAATGGAAGCTTAATAATAGCCAAAAATAACCCTCCCCAGATTCACTTCGTTCCTCCCCCACTTTTATCCGTTGCAATATATTGTTACATATTGTGTCGCGTTTTTCAATACAAAATAAGAATTTTTAACCAGATATTTGTATAAAAAGGGCATAGATAACATTACTTTTATCCCGGATAAATATTAAATCCCTGGATAAAAATATGGTTCTCCTAAGCGCGAGGTGGTAGTAGTTAAGACTTCTTCTAATATCGGTAAATCAGCGCTAGTTAAATAAGGTTCAGTCCCGGCGGTGATATTTTCCATGGTTTTTTGGACTGGCACTACCCTAAAGCCCATTTTACCGTTATCGTGATAATGATGTGAAAAAGTAGGGGTATAGGAGACTTCCTCAATAATGGTAGTATTTTTATCGAAGTCCTTAGTAAATTTTAGTTTTAGCACTATGCCGCTATTTCTTTCAACTCCGCGTTGATGACTGATGAAATTACCGATAGCATAGGCTACGGCCTTAGTTTTGCCTTCAATTTCTAAAATCTCCATCGGCTGAATAACATGAGGGTGGCTGCCTATAATAACATCAGCTCCGGCGGTCAATATATCCCGCGCTAAAGCTTCTTGTTCCGGGGTAGGCTTAATCGCATATTCAACTCCCCAATGAAGCACCGTTATTAGTACATCTACTTGGGGGCGCAAGCTTTCTATATCAGCTAGAATTTTATCCTTATCGATAAAATTAAAGAAAAAATCATAATCACGGGGTATAGGAATCCCGTTAGTGCTATAACCATAAGCTAAGCATCCCACCTTAACCCCTCTAATATCCTTAATAAGGAAGCTTTTACTTGCTTCTTCTGTCATATAGGTACCGATAGTATCCAGCCCGGTGTCTTTATAAACTTGCATGGTCCTTAAAGCACCCTTCATACCTCTATCCAAAATATGATTATTACAAGTAACTACTAAATCAAAACCCGAATCTTTAAAGGTTTTCGCAATCTCATCTGGACTGTTAAACATCGGATAACCTGTATAACCTGATTCTGGCCCTGCCATAGCAGCTTCAAAAGTAACCGCAGAATAATCTCCGGCTCGAATTAAATCTCCCACTGCTTTAAAATAAGTATCAAAGTTATAAGTGCCGTCAGCCTGTAAGCCGGCAGTTATTTGAGTATTATGCATTAAACAGTCTCCGGCCGCAGTTAAAGTAATAGTTTCTAACCTCGGTTCAGCTACTGCTTCTTCCTGGGTTGGTTCGAGGACATTCATAACTATTTCCCCTGGCTGCCAAGGCTGAAAAAAGATAATAGCCGAAGCCAAACATCCTAAAATTATTAAACTGCTTACATAAAAAGCTACCCGCTTCATTTGACATCCTCATTCCTGCTTTTATCTACCCTCATAAAAAAGAGAAAATTTATAACCCAAGGCCTAATTTAATCTAAACCTAGTTTAATTATATTACCTTTGCGAAAATCTTGTAATAAGGTTTGGGCAGTTTTTTCCACGTCTAATTCGCCGCCTTTTATCAGGTGTCCTCTTTTACGGGAAA
>CAZYLY010000102.1:0-6899 GCA_964648825.1 uncultured Syntrophomonadaceae bacterium | reverse complement strand
GAAAGGAATATTAATTCTGATAACGAATATATTTAATAAATCAATCCTCGTAAAATAATTATGAAAGGGTGTTGAATTATATGGGTTATATTGATGGTGCTTTGCCCCTTATTTCCGACTATCTTAAGATGGGGTCTTTAGAACGGCCAGAACACATAGCTTTTATACACCAAGATAATAAAATTACTTACGAAGAATTTGCACAGCAAACAGAAAAAATAGCTTGTTTTTTACTCAAGATAGGTATTCAAAAAGGGGATCGTATTGCTTACCTTTCTGTCCCCCGCCCGGAATTTTTCTACCTATATATGGCAGCTTCACGTATTGGTGCCATAATAGTCGGTATCGGAACCAGACAAACTGATAGAGAAGTAGAATATGTGCTTAATAACTCTGAAGCTTCATACATTTTCACTCTTCATTCCATGTACGAATTTAATTATCAAGAACGCTTTAAAAAGATTCTGCCCTCTTGTCCCAGTGTCAAAGGATTAGCTATTTTAGGCGGTGAAGCTACACTTAAAAATGCTATATCGTGCGATGAAATTATGCAAGGTGATTACTCGGAATATAAAGAGGCACTTATAGAGAGAGAAGCTTCGGTGTCTACCCATGACGGGCTTATAATCGTTTATACTTCAGGAAGTACCGGAGTTCCAAAAGGAGCCTTGATGTCCCATCAGAATATTATTCATATGAGTTTAGTAGAAATAGGTACATGTGGTGCCGAATATAGCGATATTTGGCTCAACCATTTACCAGTTAATCATGTCAGCGGAGCTACTGAAGTAGGAGCTACTGCGATTATCGGAAACTGTACCCAAGTTTTAGAACCATTTAATCCCCAAAAAGCATTAGAATTTATTGAGAAGTATAAGGTTACTATCCTCGGACAAGTACCGACCATGTTTGCCATGGAATTTGCTATGCCCGATTATAATAAATACGACTTATCCTCATTACGTGTTCTGGTTATTAGCGGGGCTGCAGCTCCGATGGAAACTCTGATAAAAATGCGTGAAACTATGTGTGATAATTGTTATAACTGTTTAGGACTTACTGAAGTTTCCGGCTTAATAACTTATACCGCACCCGAAGATAGCCTTGAAACCCTTAATCTTACGGTAGGAAAAGTCGCTCCAGATTTTGAATTGAAAATTGTAGATAAAAACCGTCAAGAAGTACCTGATGGAGAAATCGGTGAAATTGCTTACCGGGGTACTTCTGTTATAAAAGAATATTTCAAACTTCCCGAAGCGACCAAAAAGGCTTTTGATGACGAAGGCTGGTTCTATTCCGGTGATTTAGCCATGATAGATGCGGATAAAAATATTCGCATGGTAGGTCGTTCTAAGGAAATGTATATTACCAACGGGGAAAATATATATCCCGCTGAAGTAGAAGATGCTATCATGCGTTTTCCCGGAGTAATGCTCTGTGCCTGCGTCGCAGTTCCTGATAAAATTGCCGGTGAAATCGGCCGTGCTTATATTGTTCCTTTGCCAGGACATGAAATTAATGTAGATGAACTAAAATTATTTTTAAAAGAATACTTATCCAGTTATAAAATACCACGGGAATATGTCTTTAGAGATACTTTACCTATGACTATGTTAGGTAAAATTGAAAAGAAGCTTTTGCGTCAGGAAGTAGAAGCCGAACTTAAAGGCCAATCATAATACAGGGGGGATATTATGCGTTTAAAAAATAAGGTAGCCCTTATAACTGGTGGTGGCAAAGGAATTGGAGCAGCTATAGCCAGAAGATTTGCTACTGAAGGGGCTAAATTAATTATATTTGATTTAGATGCAAATAATGCTCAAGCCATAGTAAAAGCAATAGAAAGTGAAGGCGGAGAAGCTATAGGCTTGGCGGTTAATGTAACTGATCGAGATGCTGTCGCCCACGCAGTTAAGCAAGCTGTCGATACTTTTTCCACTATAGATATATTAGTCAATAATGCCGGTATCGCCAAAGATGCTATGCTCCATAAAATGAAACCCGCCGATTGGGATATCGTTATGGAAGTAAATATGACTGGTATTTTTAATGTGACCCGGGAAGTTGTACCTATTATGCGGGATAAGAAAACCGGCAAAATAATTAATCTATCCTCGGCCAGCCGTTTTGGTAATGCCGGACAGTCCAATTATGCCGCTAGTAAAGAAGCTATCGTAGGGTTTACCCGGGCGCTGGCTTGGGAACTGGGCCCTAAAGGAGTTACCATCAATGCTATTGCCCCAGGTACTATCATGACAGATATGTATGAAGCTATACCGGAAAATACTCGGGAAATGATGAAACTTATCACCCCCTTAGGGCGAGCAGGTGAACCTGAAGAAGTAGCTAATTTGTGCCTTTTCTTAGCAAGTGATGAAGCGAGTTATATTACCGGGCAGGTAATACATTGTGATGGAGGAATATTTAGGCCTTAAAATTATTGAATTCCCTTATCGTCCCCTGCTAACTTGGTTAGCAGGGATTTTTTTAAAATACCATAATTGAAAATAGTATGTACTACTTATTTAAAACGCCAACCGATTAAAGTCATATCATCCCGCACTTCTTCGTCCTGGCGATAATGCTGTAAATTGTCTTTAAGCAGCTGTATTTGGGTAGATAAGGGCTGTTGGTTAATGCTAGCTATTAAATCCATCAAACGCTTGCGCCCAAATAACCTTTTAGTTATGCCACCCATTTGATCAGTAATTCCATCAGTAAATAAATAAAAAGTCATACCAGCTTGCACGGTAATATCATGTAAGGTAAAATCATCTTTCATAGATAAAGTACGGTAACCTAAATAAGCCCTATCTCCTTTTAATAATGATACTTTATCTTCTTGGGTATAAACTAAAGGTATATTAGCTCCAGAATAAGATAAGACTTTAGTCGCAGGGTCATAAACACAAATTGCTGCCTCTAATCCATCATCAGTAATTGAGTCGGGTAAGTTTTGGCGCAGCCTGCTGCGCATAGAAGCATCAATTGCGATTAAGATTTCACCTGGATTAGTCAAATTGCCTTCATGAAAAATAGAATCAAGGGTGGCACTTAAAGCCATAGTAACCATAGCACCCGACACTCCGTGCCCAGTACAATCTGCCACTAGAATTATTATTTTCCCGTCAACCTTTCCCAACCAATAAAAATCTCCTCCGACTATATTTAAAGGTTCCCAAAGCACTTCAATTTCCGCCACATCTTCACTTAAAACTTGTAGTTCAGGAAGCATAGAAGTTTGAATATTACTAGCATATTGCACGCTTTCCACTAATAAACTATTAGCCTTTTCCAATTCCCTGTGAGTAGTATTAAGTTCGGACAATGTAGCTCCTAAGCGCCGATTAGCCATAGAAATCCATATAGCCGCCGCCGTAACTACTAACAGTAATAAAGTTGCCATCAACATTAGGGGCCAATACTTTTTAATAACATCAGTAAGCTTAAATTCTCCTAAATATTCATATGGTCCCATCTTTAATTCTCGAAAAAGTTCATGGGCTTGGGTATAATCTTCTGGAATTGTCCAACCGCCACTTTGGGCTGCAGTAGCCGCATAAAAATCTTCGGGCAATGTCAAAAGGGCAATAGCTACTTTACGAGCAATAAGGTCATTAATATGCGCACTTTTAGCAAAGGGCCATTCCGGGTACAGCCTGGTACTGTGAATAAAGGGAAAATCCGGTGTGTGTTGTTCATTTATAATCCGAATACGGCTTAGGTCGAGCTTGCCTAACTCTACCAAGCGTTCGATAGTATCAGTACGCACGGCCCCAATATCAGCTTTTCCTGCCAAAACAGATAATACTACTTCATCATGATTTCCAGTAGCACTTAGCTCAGAAAATTGGCTGGGCTCAACTCCTTGGGCTTTTATTTCCCGTAACTGCATTAACCAACCGCCAAATGATTTATCATCAGCTACTAACATTCTGTGTCCTGGAAAATCGCGAATAGTGAATATATCTTCACAATCGGCAGCAACAAATAAAACTCCGCCAAATTGGGTATAAAAGCCCCCCGTACCTTTATTTCGAAAAGTAGCAATACGTGAAACCCCATAAAAATATTCCAATTCAATATATTGCCCCGTATTAGTTATTACAAAATCAACCTCCCCAGCTTCAACCGCCGGATATAATTCATCAAAACCTAAAGGAACAAGTATAAATTCATATTCTGGAATTTCCTTATTTAAATAATACATCAGGGGTTGCCAGGTATTAACTGCCGTAGGTTTCCCTTTATTCGCCAAAACACCGATGCGTATTTCCGTATTATCTGCACCGGCGATGCTTGACGGTAATACTAGCGATGCTAATATTACCACTATAAATAATATAGCGCCAACTAGTTTGCGCCGCATATAAATCCACCTTCCCCAGATTATGCTAACAAAATTCTACCCGATTACGTCCGTTTTCTTTGGCTCTGTACATGGCTTCATCTGCACGATTTAATAGCATATCGCTAGTTTCCCCTTTTTGGAATTGTGCCACACCTATGCTTACTGAAATATTAAACTTTTCTTGGGGTAAAACAATCTCCCGTTTAGCAACGGCTAAACGTATCCTTTCAGCAGCAGTTGCAGCTTTTTCTTGAGGCGTTTCCGGCAACATTACTACAAATTCTTCGCCCCCCATACGACCGATTATATCAATATCCCGCACACAATCCTGTACTACATCAACAAAATGGCATAAGACTATATCCCCTACAGCATGACCGTAATTATCGTTAACCTTCTTAAAAAAATCAATATCCAGCATCATAATACTTAGCGGCCTTTTAGTTCTATTTACACGACTTATTTCATTTTTAAGCAGTTCCATAAATCTACGCCTATTATTTACTCCAGTTAGGACATCAGTGTTAGCTAAGATTCTTAATTCTTTTTCGGCCTTTTTACGGATAGCAATCTCCTTTTCCAAATCTTCATTAAGCACTTTTAAATCTACTGCCTGGCACTCCAAAAGTAAGGTTTTCGATAATAATTCGTCTTTTACTTCCCGTAAATGCTCTTGTTGGCGATCACTTACCCTAATTAAACATTTTTGCTCCCGATAACTGCGATTATAGGCATCAATCAAATCGGTTAGACATTTTTTAACTTCTAATAAATCAGCATTTCTATCATTCACTAATTCCTCAGCAAATTTAATAATATTCTGTTCGCTTTCGAAAAGTCTATCCATTATTCTATCCTCACCATCTTAAAAGATACTAATTTAAGATCTTCAGAAAAGTCTTCTCCAAATTCCCGCATAGTTTCATCATCCTCGTGATAATACCAACGTACCAGGGTTTTAACACCCTTTCCCGCCGCTTCATCCATAACCTGAAATAGATTCATAAAGGCTTTAGCACTGCTACTATTAAAATAATTCATTGCTATATCAACTACCACTTCATTTTCCGGCAGCACCTGTAAATATGAACGAACAGCCGCTAAAAGAGGAGCAAAAAAAGCCGATGCATTTTCCGGGTAAGCTTCCCCTTTTATACTCAATTTGCCCGTAATAAAATTAAAATCTATTTGCGGGGTTCTATCAGAAGGAGGAAGAATTATATTTTCCATCATCATAACTCACCTCACTCTTAAACATATGATTTGATACAAAAAAAGGATTTCTCTGCATCAATTTTCATAAAGTCAAATTCAATTGGTTCTGAAGAACGGCGGGCAATCTCTAGAAGTCCAAGGTTAGCCCCTTTACTGTCAATATCTACTTCTTCCTTTAGTTTTTCCCGATAATAAGCCCGTAGTTCATCTTTATCCAGATTTTTAATAACTTCCAAGCGTTCCCGCAAATCGGTAGCATCTACATTGGAAACTGTATTACCACAGCCTACATAAAAATGTTCATTTTCAGCACCTACTATAATTATCCCCGAACTAAGTTCTAATAGCTTGTCTTCCGCCATACCAGATATTTGTTCGGTAGAATAACGAATAATATTCTGCACTTGTTCAATAAATACAGAAAAAACCCGTTTTATTGTATTATTATCCGTTTCTTCGATGACTAATTTCTTTTTTAAAGCATCCCCCAAAGCAAATAAAATATCTTCAGAGACATATCCTGAAAAGGAAAATATGACCCCTTCTTCATCATAATTTTGTTTATATTGATAATACTTTTGGGCTAGCATAAAACTCCCCCTTATCATATAGGCTAATCGCCCCATTATCGTAACTAAATATTCAATTTCTAGGCACAAAAATCCTTTATTACTACTTCTAGTAAAGAGTTTAAGAAGCCTTATACAAATAAAGAGGGTGTTAAAAAATCTAATTCTTAACACCCCGTAAAAAGAAACTAATTAATCTTCAAAAGCCTCGCTTACTTTCCATTCCTTCCACACATTACCGACTAAATCAGGATTGGGCTTAAGCGTTTGTTTGCCCGGTTTCCAGCCTGCGGGAGTAGCTTCAGTCCCTTGGGAAGCACGTACTAACTGAAAAGCCTTAACTTGTCTAATAGTTTCACTGATATTTCTACCTACTGAAGGAGTTAATACTTCGAAGCCTTGGATAATACCATCAGGGTCAATAATGAAACGACCTCTAGTCTCTATCCCGCTATCTTCATCATAAATGCCATACATCTTACCGATGCTTCCATCTTGATCAGATAACATGGGGAACGGTACATCCTTACCTACCATTTTAGATATCTCGTAGTCATTCCACATCTTATGTACATAAATACTATCTACACTAACGGAGAATACCTCTACCCCTAAATCTTTTAATTCTTGATGCTTTTCAGCAACTGCTGAAATTTCAGTTGCTCATACAAAGGTAAAATCACCTGGGTAGAAACATACTAGTACCCATTTACCTAGATATTCTGATAAATTGAAATTCATGAATTTTCCTTGAAAATATCCCG
>CAZYLY010000101.1:0-6939 GCA_964648825.1 uncultured Syntrophomonadaceae bacterium | reverse complement strand
TTCACGATGGACTTTTTGATGCAATGGTTCCCGGACACATGGGAATAACTGCTGAAAATATAGCCGAAAAATACGGTATTACCCGCGAACAATGTGATGAACTAGCATTACTTAGTCATAAGCGGGCTACTAATGCAGTAAAAAGCGGAATATTTGAAAGAGAAATTGTACCTGTAGAAATAAAAAGCAGAAAAGGCAGTACCTTCTATGCTACAGATGAACATATGATACCTGATGCTAGTTTAGAAACTATGGCGAAACTCCCTACCGCTTTTAAAAAAGGCGGAGTAGTTACGGCCGCTAATGCCTCGGGTATAAATGATGCCGCGGCAGCAGTAGTAATTACTACCCTCGATAAAGCTAAAGAATTAGGCTTAACTCCATTATTAAAATTAATTAGTATTTGTTCTGAAGGAGTAGCACCTGAACTTATGGGTCTTGGTCCTGCAGTCGCAATACCTAAGAGCCTTAAGCTAGCAAATATGAAATTTGATGATATTGATTATTGGGAAATTAACGAAGCATTTGCTGCCCAATTTATCGGTTGTGGAATCATGCTTAAAGAAGACTTCGGGATTAATCTTGATATGGAGAAATGTAATCATAATGGTTCGGGAATCGCCCTAGGTCATCCCGTAGGATGTACCGGTTTAAGACTGGTTGTGTCACTATATTATGAATTAGAACGCTTAGGCTTAACTACTGGAGGAGCCTCGATGTGCGTAGGCGGCGGTCCAGCTATGGCATCATTATGGACTAGGGATATATAGCTTATTATTTTTATCCATAAATAATAACAGCGACGGTTTTTCTAGCCGGCGCTGTTTTTTTATGATATTAACTTCTCTTATTACTCCTACGCCATATCCTCATTTCTTCCGCCTGTTTTATTAAATCATCCCTAAAATCAGGATGGGCAATATTAATTAGTAATTCGGCTCGGCTCCATGTCGGTTCCCCTTTTAACTGGACTTTACCATATTCTGTTACAATAAAATCTACTGCGGTTCGAGGAGTTGTTACTATACTACCTGCTTTTAAAGTAGGAACAATGCGGGAATGGGTCTTGCCCTCCCCGTCCTTATAAGTACTTTTTAGACATAAAAAGCTTTTGCCCCCTTTAGAATGCCAAGCACCGGTTACGAAATCTAATTGTCCACCAGTACCCGAAATCTGGCGCGACCCGGAACTTTCCGAACAAACCTGACTGAACAAATCAATTTGTAATATATTATTAATACAAACGGCTCTATCGTTAAGGGCAATAATACGAGGGTTATTAGTATATCTGCCGCAATGACTTGCCATTAATGGATTAAGATGCATAAAATCATATGTATCTTGAGTACCTATAGCAAATGAAAAGGCAATTTTACCCCTATCAGTAGTTTTAAACTTATTAGTTACTACCCCTAATTCAAAAAGCTTAGTCATTGAATCAGTATACATTTCTGTATGTATGCCTATATCCTTTAAGCCCGAATGACATAATAAATCACCTAAGGTATTAGGTACAGCTCCAATACCTAATTGCAGACAAGACTGATCCTCCAATTCCTCCAAAATATGATTAGCCATTCTTTCATCGATTTCATCATAATCCTGACTGGCAGGTATAGTATAAAGAGGAGTATTAGAACCTTCAATAATATAATCAACTTGAGAAATGTGAATAGAATCTTCCGAACCTCCTAATACTTGAGGAACCTTATTATTTAATTCTAAAATTACTGTTTTGGCCTTTAAACAACTTTCCAGACTGTAGGTATTAGCAGGCCCGAAAGAGAAATAACCGTACTCGTCCATGCGACTAACTTGCTGTACGTATACATCTAATTCAAATCTATCATTACTAATAATGTCTTGTAATTGGCTAAATTGAACAGGGTGATGAAATATTAAGTAATTATCGTGCATTTTGCGATCTAAACCATCAAAAAACCAACTGCTACAGACAAAGTGTTCATGGCTTAGGTCAACTGATGGTGTAGGAGAGTCAACTGGAGCAGTTCCCCCACAAGCGATAATTTTAACATCCCGTAGTTCCTCTTTACGTGCCGCTAAAGCGATATCAAAATCAACTGGCCGCCCCAAAAAAGAGGCATACATAACCGTATCACCTGAATTAACTAATTCCGCAGCTTTTTTAGCTGTTAGAAGCTTTTTTTTGTACTCATTAAAATAACTTTTCATAAATTCCCCATCCCCTTAAACTGAGCTTTTTCCTGCATTTTATCATAATAAACCAACTAACTCCACTAGCTTATCCCTTTTTACCTAATATAAATTAAAAACACCCTTTTAGATGAGGGTGTTAAATGTAGATAAACGGGAAAAAGGGGATTTAACATCCCCCGTATAACATATTCTCTTATTTTTATACTATTTCTTTTTGGCACCTTTTTTCTTTGCAGGGTTAGCTTTGGCAGCAGGTTTTTTTGCAACAACTGCCTCTTTCAAAGATTTACCAGGCTTAAATGCTGGAACTTTGGTAGCTGGGACTAAAATTTCTTCACCAGTTGCAGGGCTGATAACTTTTCTTTCTTTGCGGTCGCGAACTTCAAAACTACCAAAACCGATAATTTGTACTTTGTCCCCTTTAGCTAAAGCTTCTTGGATTGTTTCTACAACTGCATCCAATACCTTCGCAGCATCTTTTTGCGTAATTTCAGCCTTCTCCGCTAAAGATTTTACAAGTTCCGTTTTATTCACACTTAGTCCTCCTTTAAATTTTTTAACCATTATTGTAGATTCCCCAAAAAAACGGCAAATCCTGCTAACAAATTAAACTTTTTGATAAATTTTTAAAATTTTTTTAATTGATCGCCGAGTTTATGTTATCATTTTACCTTTTGTTTAAGCATTTTATTCATCATAATGCCTATATATCGGGCTATTTATAAGAATAAGCCCTTGTATTAGTCAAATTTTGCAAAATTAGATTTTTAATCTATCACTTCATTAATAATTATAGATAGATTTTCAGCTAAATTAATAAAATCATCACCTACCATTACTGTAGGTCTGGTCGGTTGAACTGGATCGACATAAATTACTATTCCTGTTTGACCATTTGACAATACAACTTCATTGCCGACATAAAAATTCGTTATCTTATCACAAAATACTTTCGTGATTTTGGGATCTAACTTCCCAAAAGCTTCTTTCCATAATATTTCCACCGCCGTATAAGGCGAACTTTTGGATGAATATGCACGATTAGAAGTTATAGCATCATAAATATCGGCTACAGCAATTACCGAAGCTAAAAAACTATTATTATTCCCAGTTAAACCCATGGGATAACCCGAGCCATCTATCCTTTCATGGTGCATTAAAATTGCTTTCGCTACATCGGGATGAACCCATTCATATTCACTTACCAAATTATAGCCTAATACAGGATGTTTCTTCATTTCCTCAAATTCTTCTGCGGTAAGTTTATCCGGTTTATTTAATATAGCATCATCAATAAATATTTTACCAATATCATGTAATAATCCGGCTATCCCCAGAAGCCTTATCGTCTCCGCATCACATTTTAACCACCGCCCAATAAGAATAGCTAAAAGCGCCACATTCACCGTATGAGTGTATAAGTAATCATCTTTTTCTTTCATTATTCTCATTTGACGAAACAAGTCATTAACATCATAAACCTGTTCTAATAAATGATTAACCGTTTTTTCTAATTCTTTATAATCTAGGGGCTTGCCTAGCTTAGCTTCTAGCATAAAAGATTTAACTACATCAATTGAGGTTGTAAATACATCCTGGAAGCTTTTCTCGCTTCTTTGTCTTCTGCTAGCTTCCATAACAAAAACTTCGGTAATATTCCTATTAGCAAAACCGTCTAAATGCTCTTTAGTTATTACTGTACCTTTATTTATAAGTAATTTAGAGTCATAAGTGAAAATATCCTTACCTAGAGTTACCCCAGGTTTTAAGCTATTAACCTTGATTTTAAGCATCAAAATTCTCCTTGCCAATAGATTTAATAATTTTATTCTACAAAATTAACCAGATTCCTTTTATTTATAGGATTAAAGATAACTAAAAATTGGTTCTGAGCAAAAAGGTAGAAAACTAACTTCCCAATTCTTATGCCGACATTCTGCTTCTAGCAGGTTTGCCAACCAAGTAACCATTATTTCCTCGGTTTCCTGATGACCAGCATCAACTACAGATAAACCTAACTGTTCCGCTTCTTGAGCTTCATGGTATTTGAAATCACCAGTAACTAAAACATCAACCTTTTGCCTAACAGCCATATTCATTATACTAGCGCCGCTGCCGCTGATAACAGCTACTTTTTTGATATGTTTGTCTAAATTGCCGACTACCCGCAGCATATCTATATTCAGGTTAGTTTTAACCTGCTGGGCAAAATCGCGGAGGTTTAAGGGTATAGTTAAAAGTCCTACCCGCCCCATACTGTAATTCTTGCCCTGATTATTTAATGGATATAAATCATAGGCAATCTCTTCATAAGGGTGACTAGCCTGCATGGCCTTAAGCACTTGTGGTAGCAGACTTTCATAAACTATGGTTTCGAGACGATATTCCTCTACTTCTTCTAATTGCTCTTTAGTACCGATAAATGGATTAGCACCCTCCCCGGGCCTAAAAGTTCCCCTGCCTATGGTACGAAAACTACAGTCAGAATAATTACCTATATTACCGGAACCAGCTCCATTTATCGCTTTTCTTACTTCTTCCCCGTGAGTAACAGGCACATATACGACTAATTTGATTAACTTATCTTGTTTTCCAAAGTATAATGGCTCGATATTATCTAAGCCTAATTTATTAGCTAAAAGCTGATTAAGCCCATTTTCAGCCGCATCCAGGTTAGTATGAGCTGAATAAACAGTTATATTGTTAGTAATGAGGCTTTTAATTAACCTGCCTTGACTACTGCTATAATTAATCGATTTAAGACCTTTAAAAAACATGGGATGATGAGTTATTATCAACTCCGCCCCCGTTTCTATAGCTTTATCGACTACCTCTTGGTCAATATCTAATGCTATTAACACCTTTTTAACTCCATTATCAAAACTTCCGATTTGCAACCCAGAATTATCCCATTCCTCCATCAGAAATAAAGGAAAGTGCTTTTCCATAATGCTAATAATATCCTTAACTTGGGGTAAACTCATGTAATAGCTCCTCCAATCTATGCGCCTTATCCAGGTAATTTTTTAATAATATTTGTTCCTCTATGCCACTACTTTTCTCTAAACTCCTTATAATACCTGCATATTTATTTAAAAAGCTCTGTAAATATCCTTTCTTATACTCATAATCATTATTTAACAATTGTATTCCAATTTCGGCTTCCAAAGGTGTTAGCTCATATGGAGTATTAGCTGGAGTATAATTTAATATTACGAAAAATTTATTATTTTCATAAACTACCCTTTCCTCGTTTAACTGCCAGCCGCGCCTCCCTAGCAATTCTCTTACTACCTGCGGTCTGCTCATAGGTTGCAATATGTAACGTTCAAAGCTTTCCGCCTTATTCCAATCGCGTGATATTATATCGGCAATAACATCCCCACCCATTCCTGCAATTACAATAGTGGCTACTTCATGGGGTTTTATAATATCAATGCCATCACCTTTTCTTACTTCGACATTATCCTTATAAGGACTAGCTGCTATGGCTTCTTCGGCTCTCTCATACGGTCCATCTATTATATCGGTTACAATGGCATTAGGGATTAACCCTTTTTCTAACATATATATAGTAAGCAAAGCGTGATCAGCTCCTATGTCAGCAACTGGCTTACCTTTTATGACCATATTGGCAATCGTAATTAAACGATTTACTGTCTTAATGTTCATACGGTATCTCCTATAAAATTAAGCGGCTTTATTTTAGCCCTGCCCCCGTTAGTTTTATCAATAATAAAATAGTCTTCACCATAATAAATAATTTCATCAATTAGCATAAAATCTATTGAGGCTCGGTCTAAAGTAATATCTAGTATTACCTTATTCCCTTCTACAAATATTAATTTATGAAACCTATCATCATCTAAATGGTGTTCAGCCCAAATCATCTTATCCCATAAGTAGCCTAAATAAGAATTACGGGTTGTCCACTTAAGCCCTACTTTACTATGCATTTCAGTAACAGTTGAGTAGGGACGAATAAGGTACATCGTATCCCATTTAAAAGGGGTTACATCTTGCATATAAAAATCGTTTTCAGTTTCGATTACATTGATAAGTTTTACCTTAAAATCATCATGGCAAGCGTTGTTTATCCTTATCATGCGAAAATTAATATAACTAAACATAAACCCCGCTAAAATAACTAATACTACTAACCAAAGACCCATTGTTTTCCGGTTAATTTTTCTCCGCCCCCTCAATTTAAAATATCATATAAAAATTAGTAGACCGCTAATCAAAGTTCTCCCACCAAGGTGATAATTCCTTGTAATAATAATATTCCGAGCGTAAATTGTGTTTAACTGGTAGCTGGGTTATAATAGCGTAAATATTTATCACAAATAAAAATTATTGAAAGGCTGATTAAATGAGATTCTTAAACATGAAAGAGCCGGTTAATACTTGGACACATTTTATACCCTTTATTGCAGGTATTGTAGGTTTGATTTTCCTAATAATAGAATCAGTAGGCAACCCCGCCTTACTAGTAACCATGAGTATTTTCGGTGTTAGTATTATATTACTATACGGAGCTAGTACAGTTTATCATTGGGTTAAGACTACTACTAGAAAAGAACTCATATTAAGAAAGCTAGACCACATAGCTATTTATTTACTTATAGCCGGGACTTACACCCCTATCCTTTATTTCGCTTTAGATGGGGCTTGGAAAGTTACTATGCTAATATTAGTATGGCTTTTAGCTTTAGTCGGTATAATTATGAAGGTTTTTTTTATTAATTTGCCGCGCTCTAT
>CAZYLY010000100.1:0-6973 GCA_964648825.1 uncultured Syntrophomonadaceae bacterium | reverse complement strand
AAATTGTTAAGCAAATCGAAGTACGATCCCAAAACGACGAAGAAATGTTTTTCGAGGGGGAAATGGGATTTAAAAGCATCAGCGATACCCAAGGCTTTTATTTAAAGGATAACGATATAGTAATCGTATTTCCTAAATATGAAATAGCTCCCGGTGCTGCGGGGATTCCCGAATTTGCCTTTAATCTCACCGATTTAAAGGCTAAAGTTGTAGCAGGGCAGGAAGGTAAAATAGTTATCGACGGAGTAGAGTTTAAGACTATTATTAATCAAGAAAAACAAATCGAAATGATACCACTACGGGCGGTAACCGAAAAGTTAGGTTATGCGCTAAGCTGGAATGCAGATGACCAAAGTGTTTTGCTTACTAAAGGTCAAGCTACGGCAAAATTAAAAATTGGTGATACTATTTATATTGCTAATCATAAAATTCCTTATGATTTAGGTTTTGCCCCGGTAATTGTGGATGGTTCCACTTATGTACCCCTATCATTTTTAGAAGAAGTATTATTGTATAAATTCTAGCTATTGAGATCTTGGAAGTAGCGCTAATTTGAGGTGAAATAAATGGGGAATAAAATAAAATTGACAATTTTAAGCCTAATGATAATTAGCCTGATGGGCTGTAGCTTGCCTACAGCCCCTTCTAATTTAATTAGTCCTCCCCAAGCTAATGAAGCTGATATTAAGTTAAAACAAGATATTGAAAAACTATTACCCCGAGAAGCTAGGTTAACTATTCCAGCTACCCAGGCAGGTAACAGTCAAACCTTTTTTGAGCTAGACATAAATGGGGATGGGGTAGATGAAGTTATGGCTTTTTATAAATTAGGTAATGATGGTTTTCAGCTTGGATTTATGGTACTAACCCCTACTGCTAAGGGAGGATGGCGGGAACTATCAAGGGTTGATGAATATGCTACTGATATTAATCTAGTGGAATTTGTAGATATTGATGGTAACGGGATTACAGAAATTATGGTTGGTTGGGCCGAGGGCAGTTATGATTTAAGTAATAAATTAGTCATATACTCTTGGACGGGAAATGACTTAGCTGCGCTAGAACCAATACCCTATCGTACCATGACTAGTGGGGATATTGATG
Organism: uncultured Syntrophomonadaceae bacterium; assembly: GCA_964648825.1. GTDB lineage: Bacteria > Bacillota > Syntrophomonadia > Syntrophomonadales > Syntrophomonadaceae > JAAYRQ01. Next base: position 5,869 of record CAZYLY010000100.1, on the reverse strand, counting down.
GTGATGGCCGCAGTGAAATTGCTATAAGTAAAGAAAAACGGGTAGACGATATACCCAGTGTAGTGGTGGAGATTTATAAATATAAAACTGGTGGTTTTACTATAAATTACACTATAGAATATGAAGGATGTTACCCCGGGGAATTATTAATAGGTAAAGCCAATGAGGATACCCAGGGGATTTTCATTGAAACTTATTTAGGTGCCCATTCGGCGGCGACGCATTTGCTAGTATATAGTGATGGGGAACTACAAGAGGCTTGGGCTGGGGATGATGCGGATTTAATTACTGCTTTTAAACCTTATCCGCTACCTTCAAAAGATGTAAATGGTGATGGCATTATTGAAGTGGGAGTACATAAAGCACCCTCTGGCACATTTCATTTAGCTATGGTAGAAATTCCTTGGGTAGAAAACTGGTACCGCTTTGATGGGGATAAGGGGTTAGAGTGGGTAAGTGAAATATACGGCGATTATGGTAATAATTTTGCCTGGAAAATCCCGACTGAATGGCTGGATAAATACACGATTACTCGGGAATATAGCGAAAGAAAAAGCCGAGTAGATTTTTACGATTTAGCTGAACATTCACATAAGCTATTCACGCTTTTAAGTATTGAAAAAGAATTATGGGAAGCTGAATCTAAGTATTTGGAAGCTAAAGGACACGAATATAAGATTTTAGGGGAAAATGATTTGTTAAACCTTGTTTATATAGCAATAATGCCCGAACCCTATACCTGTCAATGTTTAAAACCTATAAGTATAAGTAGCGAAGAAGTGCAAGCGCACTTTAGTATAGCTGATGAGCTTAGGTGAGGTGATAGTAATGCCTAAAATTTTAATAGTAGAAGATGAAGAAAGTATAAGAAGTTTTATTAAGGTTAATTTAAAAAGGCAGGAATATAGGGTGTTAGAAGCGGACAGTGGTGAGGAAGCTATTGCCCTAACTGACCAGCACGATGATATTGCCATAGTTTTACTAGATGTAATGTTACCTGGTATAGACGGTTTTGAAGTATGCCGCTTATTAAGAAATAAATATCCGCTAGTAGGTATTATTATGCTGACTGCTAAAGGACAGGAAGCGGATAAGTTAGAGGGATTAAGTGGAGGTGCCGATGATTATATGGTAAAACCTTTTAGTCCTACTGAATTAATGGCTAGAATAGAGGCCTTATTAAGAAGGATTAACTTAATTAAGCAAGACAAGACCACTTTTAGCCCCATTTTGATATCTCCTCCTTTCGCTTTAAATATGGTGGAAAAAAAGTTATTTAAACATGAAGAAGAAATTAGCCTAACCCCAACTGAATTTCTTATCATCCAATTATTTATGACTCATGAAAATGAAGCCTTAAGTCGAGATGAAATTTTAGATAAAGTATGGGGCGAAAATTATTTTGGTGATCACAGGGTAGTAGATGTTAATGTGCGCCGTATTCGGCAAAAGATTGAGGAAAATGGTGATAGCCCCCAATATATAGAAAGTGTGTGGGGGCATGGTTACCGTTTCCGGGGTCATACAAGAGAGATAGTTAAGGATAGTTAAGATTCTCCTCACTATCGTTCGCCATGACACACCAGAGCTATTCTTAGACGGCTTATAGTATATCTAAGGGAGAGTTATGATGACTAGTATTAAGAAGAGGCTAGTTTTAGGGTATTTAACCGTCATACTTCTGACTATTATAGTTTTAGAAGGCTTATTTATGGTGGCGATAGGTAACTATTATTATGGTGGAGTAGAAGAATCCTTGGTTAATAAAGCCACCTTATCTGCGAATTTCATCAACCGCTATGCACCGGGATATTCACTGGCTAATAAGGCCCGTTATATTTTTGAAAATGTTGATAAAAACGAACTAGCTTTAGTAGAAGTTATTAAACCTAATGGTGAGGTTTTACTTGATAATAGCGGCTTCATTCAAGAAAGGTTTATCAATGATAGCGGATTTCATCAGGCTATGCAAGCTAGCTTAGGATTATGGCGAGGCAGAAATGTTACTGGGGAACGCATCCTGCATGTAAGCACCCCTATTTGGCAGGATGAGGATGTCATTGGAGTTTTGCGCTACACAACTTCTTTAGAAAAAATTGATAAAACCGTACTTAATATATTTCTATTTACCTTATTAATCGGGATGTCAGTTTTACTAGCTGCCTTGTTAGTAAGTTCTTTAATTTCCCGCTCTATTGTTAAGCCCATTGGGGAATTGACCGAAGCTGCCGAAGAGATGGCGCAAGGGAATTTTAATATTAACATTCCGAAGCCGCCTTATGATGATGAAATAGGTAAGCTGAGCCATACCTTAAGCTATATGGCTGGAGAGGTGGTTAAAACCGATAAGTTGAAAAATGATTTTATTTCTTCCATTTCGCATGAATTAAGAACTCCTTTAACCTCTATAAAAGGCTGGAGTGAAACTATACTCGCAGGTGACTTGGAAGATAAAGAGGAAAGCCGCACAGGCCTTAATATAGTTATTAAAGAAACTGATAGGTTAGTTAATTTAGTTGAAGAATTACTCGACTTTTCTAGATATCAAACCATGGAAATAGCTCTACATAAAGAAAAGGTTGATATAGCGGACTTGGTTAATGAAGTTAAGGAACAGCTAGAAATTAAAGCCATAGCTAAAGATATTACTATAGAAATTGAAAACATTGCCACCCATACCGTGGTATATATTGATAATGATCGTTTCAAACAAGTCTTACTAAACATTTTAGATAATGCCATTAAATTTACGCCCCTAGCTGGGAACATTAAATTTTTATTTAGCAATGATAAGGATAATTTAAGGATATCGATAATGGATAACGGCATAGGCATAGCCCCCGGGGATTTAGCTAATATCAAGACTAGGTTTTATAAGGCTAATTTTAACTGTGCCGGAAGTGGCCTAGGTTTAGCTATTGCGGATGAAATAATAGCCTTACACGGAGGCAGTTTAAATATTTTAAGCAACCTAGATAAAGGAACTCAAGTAGAAATTTTAATGCCCCTTACTCATTCCCTTTTCTAGTAGTAAAATTAAGTTGATTGTAAATTTTTACAATAACTGTTACTGCTAAGGTAGTGATCAAAACAATCAGTAAATCACTTGGATTTAAAGGAGTAGTTTTAAGAACAGTATTTAAAAATGGCAAATAAATTGCTGCGGCTTGAAGAACTAATACTAGTAACACTGCCCCTAATAAATATTTATTAGCGAACAAGGAACTGTCTAACTGTAAACCTTTTTCACTACGAACATTAAAGGTGTGAAATAGTTGAATAGTAGCAATAGAGGCAAAGGCTACAGTACGGGCAATATCGATATTATTAGTTGTTTGCAATACATAAAAATAAGCTAACAATGAACCGGCGGCTAGAATAATACCATGGGCAAATACCTTAACCAGAAAATCCTTAGTAAGAAATTCTAGGCCCGGATCGCGGGGAGGTTTATTCATAACATCTGCTTCCGCCTGTTCCCAGCCTAAAGAAAGAGCGGGGAAAACATCTGTTACTAAGTTTAACCATAAGATTTGCAGGGCGACTAAAGGTAAAGGCAAATTTAATAATAAAGCAATAAATATAATTAATATTTCGCTCAGATTACATGAAAATAGGTAATGAATAAATTTGCTTATGTTTGTAAATATTACGCGTCCTTCTTTAATTGCCCTTATAATAGTCGCAAAGTTATCATCAGCTAAGATCATATCGGCTGCTTCTTTAGACACTTCGGTTCCTTGTATGCCCATAGCTATGCCGATATCAGCTTCCTTTAATGCTGGAGCATCATTAACGCCATCCCCAGTCATTGCTACTATCTGGCCTTTCTTTTTTAAGGCATTGACTATTTCTAATTTGTGCCGCGGGCTAACCCGGGCAAAGATGCTAGTAGTATCAAGCTTTTCTACCAGTTCGTCATTACTCATCACCTGTAATTCTTTACCGCTAATGACATCTCCGTAAGTTAGGCCGAGCCTATTTCCTATAGCTTTAGCCGTTTCTGGCTGATCCCCAGTAATCATTATAGTTCTTATCCCGGCTTGTGCGGCTTCAGCAATAGCGGCTTTAGCTTCGACCCGAGGCGGATCCATAATAGCTGCTAAACCCAAAAATACAAGATTATCGAAGGGGTCTTCTTCCAATGAATTAATACTACGATAAGCTAGTCCTAATACTCGCAGACCTTCACTACTAAATGAATAATTCTGAGTTAAAATCTCATCCCGTAATTTATCATCTAGAACAACTTCCTGACCATCTTTCAGGGCCAGGGCACAAGCATTAAGAATTATTTCTGGAGAACCTTTAGCCATTAAAAATTGACCATCAGGGGTATCGTAATATACTGCCATGCGCTTTTCATCAGAATTAAATGGAATTTCTCTTAATTCCTTATAATTATTAAGCCTTGCTTGTTCAGAATTAAAATTGTTTTTTAATGCAGCTACTACCAAAGCTCCTTCAGTAGGATCACCGACTACACTCCAATATCCCTCAGAATTTTTAGCTACTGAAGCATTACTAGCTAAGGCCGCTGATTTTAAAAATAATTCTAAGTGTTCCCTTAAGCTGGCTTCATCATTATCAAATTCAAAATTACCCACCGGTTCATAGCCTACCCCCGTTATTTTAACAGTATGACCATTAAGCCACACTTGTTCTAAGGTCATTTGGTTTTCGGTGAGAGTTCCAGTTTTATCAGTGCAAATAACTGTTGTCGATCCCAGAGTTTCGACTGCCGGTAATCTCCTGATTATAGCTTTTTTCTTCGCCATCCTAGTCATGCCAATAGCTAGGGTAATAGTCGCAACGGCTGGAAGTCCTTCGGGTACTGCGGCAATAGCTAGGGCGATAGCCGTTTCGAGTATTTCTAAAACGGGACGACCCATCAATGCACCTACTATAACCATTACTATAGCAATTCCTACACTTAAAACTGCTAATGACTTACCTAAGGTATCTAACCTTTTTTCCAAAGGAGTTTTATCTGCTTCTGTTTGGTTGAGCAAAACGGATACTTCACCGATTTGAGTACTAGTACCAGTTGCAACTACTATAGCTCTGCCATTACCTCTAGCTACTGTAGTCCCCATAAAAATCATATTCAAACGGTCGGCCACCGGGATATCGTATTCATCTATAATAATTGCTTTTTTTTCCGAAGGCTCTGATTCTCCAGTTAAAGATGCTTCAATGGTCGCTAAATTATCCGCACTAATTAGTCTGGCATCTGCAGTAACTTGGTCACCTTCTTCAATTATTAATACATCTCCTGGAACTAGCTCGCGAGCTTCAATTTCAATTAATTTGCCACCTCGAACTACTTTAGAAGTAGCAATAACCATGCTTTTTAAGGCTTCCATAGCTTTTTCAGCTCGGTATTCGGTCACAAAACCAAATAATGCATTTAAAATGATAACTACCCCAATAGCTATAGCTTCTAAATAATCATGTAAAAATAAAGAAACCCCAACAGCTATTAAGAGTAGTAGGGTAATAATATTTTTAAATTGATTAATTAAAAGTTTCCATGGTGATATGGTGGCAGCTTCTTGTAAACGATTTTCACCGTATTTTTCAAGGCGCAGCGAAATTTCTTCTGGGGTAAGTCCTAAATCAATATCAGTTTCATATTTAGAAGTTACCTCCTCTGTAGGTAGATTAAAATCCTGCAAATAAGAAAACCCCCTAAACAAAGTATATATTTATATTATGGAATAATATTATCTTAAATACTAAAAAGATTACAAATAAAAAAATAGTAAGTTAGGAGGCGATAAACAATATGATCTAGCGGGCGGTCCTAATGGTTGCTGGGGGAAAAACTGGTGGATGGTTTTATTTACTTTGTAATTATTTTCACATT
>CAZYLY010000099.1:0-7059 GCA_964648825.1 uncultured Syntrophomonadaceae bacterium | reverse complement strand
TACAAGATACACCTGTAGATCCGTGGGGTAATAGTAGATCATATACAGAGACTGATGGAGTTTGGGGACCACTTGGAACCCCATAAAGCCGATAGGGACACAAGGGGACGGTTCTTCTGTGTCGTTAGCCGTGAGGCGTGAGGTGCGGGCTGTAGGGGAAATGAGGGGGCATAGCACTCCTCACCCCTAACCCCTTACTCCTAACCGTGAGGCGTGAGGTGTAAGGTGTGAGGAGTAGGGGAAACGAGAGGGGTATAGTGCCCCTCACCCCTCACCCCTTACTCCTTACTATACAAAAACAGGGAGGTTTACTCTTGGAAATAGCAACATACATCATAGTAATCACCCTAGGCCTCCTATTTGGTTCTTTTACTAATGTTATAATCGCACGTATGCCCCTGGAAGAATCGATTATTTTTCCCGGCAGTCACTGTCCGCATTGCAATCACCAACTACAGGCTATGGAGCTAATCCCGGTAATCAGCTATCTTTTTTTAAGGGGACGTTGCAGAAATTGCGGAACTAAAATCAGCCTACGCTACCCCTTAGTTGAAATATTATGTGCGCTGCTTTTCTTAGGGATTTTCTTGCAAAAAGGTATGACCATGACAACCATTGCGGGATGGTTTTTGGTAGTCATATTACTAGGAGCCGCTTTTATTGATATTGATCATGGTATCATCCCGGATCGCCTTACTTATCCGGGCATAGTTATAGGATTATTATTATCTTTTGGAACCTTAGGATTTTTACCAGCTTTAGCTGGATCATTAGCTTTCGGAGGATTATTATTCGCGGTAGCTATTATTTCTAATGGCGGTATGGGCGGCGGAGATATTAAACTAGCCGCCTTAATTGGCGCTTTTACCGGTATAACCGGTTCTGCGATTACCCTTTTAATGGCTTCATTTTTAGGAGCCATATTTGGGGTAGGTCTTATGTTAATAAAAAGAACGGGGCGTAAAACTCCGATAAAATTTGGTCCTTTTTTAGCCCTAGCAGCCTATACGGCTTTCTTATGGGCTAATGATATTTTATCTTGGTATTTAGGTTTATTTTAAAAATGAAATAGAAAATGGTTATATAACTATATAGTAATATATTGATATAAAATTAATAAGTAAAAATTATGAAATTAATGGGAGGGGTTATTAATTGTTTGCTAAGATTTCAGTGGGCTTGGATATTGGCAGCCATTTGATTAAGTTAGTTGAAATAAATGGCCAAGGAAATAGGGGAACTCTTAAAAAGTTCGGGCATATTACTACTCCGCCAGGAATGGTGGAAAACGGTATGATTATTAATCCTGAAGAAGTAGGCAGAGAATTAGGAAAACTGGTAGAACAGTTAAAGCTTAAGGGTAGTAAGGTTATAGCAGCTTTATCTGGACAGCAGGTCTATACGCGGCTAATGACCTTACCCGCTATGAATCATGATGATATGCGCAGTGCGGCGCTTTACCAGGCAACTAATTTTTTACCTGTGGCTATAGATGATGTTACGGCTGATATTTATCCGGTAAAGGAATTTGACGATCCTAATGAATCAGGAAAAATGGCGGAAGTTTTCTTTATCGCCGCCCGCAAAGTCCAAGCGGAAAACTTAGTTAAAGCTTGTGAGGTAGCCGGATTAAAATTAAATATACTGGAAATTGAGCCCTTAGGATTAAAATCCCTCTACGAAACGCCTAGCCCCTCGAAAGTATACGGCATTTTAAATGTAGGTGCGGAGCGAAGTTATTTATCTATTTTTCAGGATAATAGTTTAGTCTTTTTACGCTCTATCAGCTTTGGTTGTTCGGCATTTTATTATCAGATTCCCCAGCTTGCACAAGGGGAATGTCAGTTAGAGGATTTAGGTACTGATGAATCAGAGTGCAGTACATTATTGCATAGCTTAGGTGACGAAATGATTCGTTCGCTTGATTATTTTCGTTTACAAAACAATGATGACAGCATAGTCAAAATATTATTATGCGGCGGCGGTGCTCGTATAAATGGGATGGAAGATTTTATTAGCAGTCAGATTAATATACCAGTTGAGTTAGGTAATATCGAAGCAAATCTTAAACTTCCGGCCAAAATAACTGCGGAAGAAAAAAACCAACTATATTATGACTATCCGGTAGCCTTGGGCTTAGCTCTGAGGGGGGGAATATAGGCGATGGCGAAAATGAAAGAACCCAGAATTAACCTCTTACGTTATCAACAAGAAGCAGCCCGAGAAAAACGTGCCGGTATACAGTTTTTAATTGTAACTGGTATAGTAATTCTTTTATGTATAACTGCCATGGGGGGGTTAGGCTGGACGCAAAAGCAAAAACTTCAAGCGATAAAGGCTGACAATACTGCCCTGCAACAAGAAGTAGAAGAATTGACTGGTTTAGTAGTCTCACTGGAAGCTAATCCTGGAACCGGAATAGATATTAATAATAATAAATCAATTATCCATGTCTTGGAAAATCAGGTGAAAGTTCAATCAGATAATATTAAAGATTTATATTTGTTAAGCATTCCCGAAATTACTATCGGTAAAATGGATATAAAGTCGGATAATAAATTAGCTTTGACGGCTTACTGTAATGGGCAAACAAAATTTATTAATTTTCTGGATGAAGTAAGGAGTTTAGATTGTGTTAAAGAAGTGAGTGATTTATCTTCCAGATACAATGATAAAACCGGGGAAGTAAGCTTTAATCTTACCTTAGAATGGGGGGAAGTAAAATGATGAATTTATCCCAGCGTGATAAAACCTTATTAGCATTTCTAATTATAATTCTATTAGGATGCGGATTTTACTTCTTAGCTTATGCCCCTGTTAATAAGGAGATTAAAACTTTAACTAATGCTAATAAGGAGTTACAAATAGAAAAAGACCAATTACAGCTGCAAATAGAAAATGTTGCTGCTCATCCTCCGGCTGTGCAGGAAGAGGAGGAAAATATCGACAACCGTTTGCCAGTTGATGATGAGATGATTCCCTTCTTAATTATGTTAGATGATACTTTAGGTAAATATAATCTGCCCTTTACTTCCCTGGATTATAAAGGAACTGAAAATACTCCAGACGGAAATGCGAAGGTTATGACTTTTACTATAGCAACTACTGGTAAGTTAATACCATTCTTGGATTTTATTAATGATTTAGAAGAAACCGAACGCTTAATTAGTATAGAGGATGTATCTTTTAACGGGGTTAAAGCGGAGCAGGCTCAAGACGTTTCGGAAGCAGAAGCTGAACCCCCAGCCTATTATATAGCACCGCCAGGAATTCCTGAAGGAAAACTACAGAGAATTAAGTTTGAAATTGTAGATGCCCCGGAGGAAAGCTCGACTGATACTGAAAGACCGGTAGCAGAAAGCTTTAAACAGGATGTTTTTGATATGCGAGTTACGATTAAAGCTTATTATAGTGGTTTGAATACAACCACCCCAGAAAAAACTAAAGATGATACCAATGCAGATAATAGCGAGACAGAGGGGGCGGTATAGATGACGGGCCTATTAAAAAAGCCGAAACCATTAACTATAGCTAATCTTTCTAAGTTGTTAATAATAGCCGCTTTAGCTTCTATAATAATGGCTGGTTCAGCAACGATTAGTGTTGCTGTGGATTTACCGGCATCTACTTTTTTGCCGTTTAATAATAAACAAACGCAGGATTTTGGGGTAACGGAGCGCTATATATATCAGTCTAGCCAGGATTACATTTACTTTACTTATAAAGAAGATATAATGACTGGTGAACGTCATATTGCGGCGCAAAAACTAGATAAAGACGGCAAAGAAATATGGAAGAAAACGTATAATCTTAAGGGGCAAAGTACCCTGCAAGTAGTGCATATATTAAAAGGCGGTTTTGTAATGGCAGTTAGCTGCCAGGAAGCTGAACGTAGTGTTATATGGCTACTATGTATAGATAGCAGCGGAAAAATAACGTGGCAGCGGGAGTTGCCCTTAAAGGCTGTAAATTCGATTGCCAGTACTAATGATGACGGCTTGGTAATAGCCGGAACTATAGGTGAGGCTAATCAAGATATTAAGATAATTAAAATGGATAAGACTGGTATCTGGAAGGGTGAAGAGAAAAAGGCATCCCGTTGGGAAAAGACTTACACTAATCCCGGAAATCAGCAAGCTAATCAGATTATCCAGATGTTAGATAAAGAGGGTTATAATGATGGCTACATCCTCACTGGCTATACAGATAATAATACTAAGGGCAAACAAGACGTATATCTAGTGAGATTAAATGCATATGGAGAAGTTAAGTGGGAAAAGAATTATGGCGATAAAGATGATGAACAGGGAATAACTGTAGGGGTAGCGATTAATAGCTCTGATGAACATATTGGTTTTCTAGTCGCCGGTAATTCAATAAACTCTAAAGGCGAAGGGAAAATGTATCTTATCTATGTGGATAAATACGGTTGGAATCAAAGCTGGCCGGGTTATCAAGTTGCGGTTGACGGGGCTAAGGTAAGACAATTTGGGGATTTATCGCTTAATATGTCCATGACATTAGTTCCGGTACCGGATGCCTTTAAAAGCAGCCGTAAATTACGGGGCGAAAGTATCGAAGGAAACGGCGGGGTAGTCTTAGTAGGATACTCTCCTGATAATGAAAGTATATTAGTAATTAGAATTAATGAGTATGGTCATGTTATATGGAAAAGGCAGTTATCGGTACCGGGGGATAATCTTATTATGGGTACCTTAACTAAGGGAACCAGCAAGGAACAAATAATTGCTTACAGCTCAACTTACCCGGATAATCAGTGGGGAGATATGGAATTTTACACCTTAAAACTATATCTAGAAGGTACCGTTGATCAGGATAAGACTATACCAAAAGATGCCCAGCTGGAATCTAACAGTGAAGGCGTAGCTTGGGAAAAAAGCAGTTTGAAGTATGAAGCTATGCGGGATATTAGTAAGGAAATAAAAGATCTGCTGCATCAGCAGCCTTATCAACCTCGAACTAGTGTAATTACAGGCGGCGGAGAAATCGAATGGCCGGATAATAGTTATTATCTGGGCAATTTAGTCATCGGCAAAGCTGATGGGGAAGGAACCTTATTCTTTACTAATGGCGTATGGTATAAGGGTGCCTGGAAGAATAATATGTTCTATGGTAATGGTCTGTTAAGATTTCCTACCGGAGAGTATTATGAAGGTGAATTTAATGAGCATATGATGCAAGGCAAGGGAGTTTTTAGATGGCCGACTGGAGAAAAATACGAAGGTGAGTTTAAATATAATCAACGCTCAGGTCAAGGAAAGCTTACTTGGGCTAATGGCACTTACTATGAAGGCGGTTTTGAAGATAATAATGCTCATGGCAATGGGGCTATCTATTGGCCTAATGGGGAGCGTTACGAAGGACAAATGAAGAGCGGCAGTGCTACAGGACAAGGAAGTTACTATTTCCCTACGGGCGAGCGCTATCGGGGTGAATTTAGCAACTTAACCTTCCAAGGGGTAGGGGTTTACCACTGGCCGGATGGGTCTTATTATGTAGGTGAATTTAAGCAGGATCGCTTTAATGGCGAAGGTTATTATGTATGGCCTAATGGGGTTATGCAGCATGGCTACTGGAAGGATGACCGTTATTTAGGTACTAATCCAGAGGCGGAAAAGAGCCGGAGTAAATGGTAAGATGTATCGGCACAACAGCTTTTGATATGGGAGAATGAATTATGTCTAAGTGCAATACTTATAAATATCATTCAGAAAAAGGCTTTACCTTAGTAGAGATTTTAGTATCTTTAGTAATCATGCTGATAATGCTAATGGCTTTTATACCTATGTTTGAACTAATTGCTAAAACTATAGAAAATAATAAAAGCAAACAGATTGCGACAGCCTTAGCTAATAGCGTAATGGAAGAAATGCGCACTTTGCCGTATCTAATTAAAGACCCTAATACGGGGCGAATTCTTGATGATCCTGACATTCCGCAACTCGGCATACAGGGAGGTAATCCTCCTGGGAGTATTCCCGCAACTCAGACTAGGGTAATAGATGGGAAAACCTATACTATTAAAACCAGGGTTTACTGGGTTGCGGAAGGTGATAATCCTATAGCGTATAAAAAGGTTAAAGTTAGTATCGAATCTCCTAGTTCTTTTAAGGGTGAAGTTATGGTCACTTCTGATTTTTATACTTTAGCTGCGCAGGAAGGGGAAGCAGAAGTCTTTAATGCCGGGCATATTGCAATTAAAATTAGAAACAGAAACGGTGTAGATTGGGAATCGCCCGAAATTGAAATTAATATTAATTCTGATGATAATCTTATAAATGACTATGGTTATACTGAAAAGGGGAAGGCTCTTTTTGGAGTTATTCCCGCTGGAGATTATACAATTACTGCTAAGTTACCGGCAGGATTAGTTACCAAACCTGACCAGACAGTTGAATCGGGATTAATAAAAAAGCAAAATGTGACAGTTACCAATACAAGCACCACGGAAGTATATTTTGATATAGATTATCCGGCTAAACTTTCCATTGCCATTAAAGACGATAAGACAGAAGCACCAATTACTGGCAATGGGGAATTAAGATTAAAATGGGAAGATATAGCCTTACCATCGATTTCGTTTACGGAAGCTAACTTTGCGGATAATAAATTATCATCAGCAAAGATTGGTAATCTATGGCCGGAAGGTAAATATACCATAAGCTTAGCTGATGTAATGGATAGTGAAACCTATAAAGCATATTATCCATATAACATGGCAGAGGAAGGCTCCGTGAAACCAAAGTTGAATGGGGCTGACTGGGATAGTTCTTTAGGGGAGCCTAATTCGACTACTAATATAAGTATTGATTTGAAATCCGCCTTAAAAACACATTTGATTGCGGATGCTAGTATGATGGAAACAGAAGATATTGCAGATGCAGAAGGTAATATATTGAAATACGTTACTAAATGGGAAGATCAAAGCGGATATGAACATAATGCGGGACAGTATATAGATAATCATGGTAGCCCTACGCCACTTCCCTTATGGAATAATAATTATATTGCATTTAATGATGAAGAAAGACTAATAAT
>CAZYLY010000098.1:0-7216 GCA_964648825.1 uncultured Syntrophomonadaceae bacterium | reverse complement strand
CCTAAAATATAATTAATATAAATTTTAACATTCATGAACCACAAAAGCTAATTAAGAAATGTTGAATCTTGGGAAATATAAAGCTTGAAAAACTACCATGTTGGAACATAATTCAAATTAGGAGCAACTATATAAAATTGCAAATCATTTGAAAGTTAGCGGTTTTTATTGGTTTGTTTCAAGAAAATTCATTACAACAATGAGGAAATAATCATTTTTTGGATATTATTAGTTCCACCGACAATGCTACAAACTTTAGCATCTCTAAAATATACATTAGCTATATGGTTAGTATCATAAGCCGCTGCTCCTATTATATCTATAGCATTGGTTGTAACTGATTGCGCAACTTCACTGGCATACATTTTAGCCATAGAGGAAGCCAAGGTAAAATCCTCTTCTTTATCAATTAAATCACAAGCACGCCAAACCATCAATCTTGCAGCTTCTATAGAAGTAGCCATAGTTGTTATAGGGAAAGAAACACCTTGATTAGAATAAATAGCCCGCCCGAACTGCTGACGTTCACGGGCATAATTTATTACTAGCTGATAAGCAGCCCTTGCTATACCAACTTCAATGGCAGCAATTAAGGTACGTCCAATATCTAGGGTGTGGCTTAATAACAAATAACCACTATCCCGATCACCTATAGCAGATTCATTTCCCAGTTCTATATTATCAAATGAAATTTGTGCTGTGTTAGCATATTTAATTCCCATGGTATTACGAATTTGATTAACCTTAATCTTTGCAGATGGAACGATAAAAAACTGAAAACTTCTTTTGGCTACTGGATTACTATTAGCACATATAGTAACGAAACTAGCAATGGCACCATTAATGACGTAATCTTTAATTCCATTAAGTATTATAGTTTTATTTTTATAATCAGCAGAAGTATGTAAGTTTTCAATATCTGAACCCCCATGAGGTTCGGTGAGGGCAAAGGAAGCCAAAGCGGCTTCTTTTCCAGTTAGCAATGGTAAGAAGGTTTCCTTTTGTTGCTTCGTGCCAGCTATTATAATAGGCAAAATTGCATGCATAGTCCCCACCATAGTAGCCGCCAGACCAGCACACGCAGCGGCAATTTCTTCAATTAGTAAGGCTAAAGTCAGATAGCTTAACCCTTGCCCGCCATTTTCTAATGGTATAATAGGTGCGATTAAATTATGTTCGGCCAAAAGGTTAATAAAATGCCAATCAAATTTAGAATCTGCTTGATCCATTTTTAAAGCTAAGGGAGCTATTTGTTCACTAGCTATCTTTTGGACTAGTTTTACTTGTTTGCTTTGTTCTTTACTCATTTGAAAACTAATCATCCTATTCATCCTTTCGTTTTGATTTTAACCATTTTATATAATCGATTACTGATTTGCGATCAGCCCTTGATAGATCTTTTAATTCTATGAGCAATTGCAAAATTTCCCCGAATTCATCGTTGGAATCATAATTCGCGGTAGGGATATTACTTTCGATTGGGCGCATGAAATATTCCAAGGGACGGCCTAAGCTATTGGCAATCTTTTGTAATTGGGGATAATACACCCGACGCTTACCTTTTTCATAATTAGATAGACTTGCTTGTGAGATGCCTAATATTTCTGCTAATTCTTTTTGATTATAGCCTGCCTCTTCCCTAGCTATTTGGATACGATAGCCAATTTCTTTGTAGTTCACAATGCTTCTCCTTTTGAGGATTTTTACTATTAGAAAGTATTGCCATTAATTTTACAAAAGATAATATTTATAACTTCACCTTTTAATACAAAAAAACCTGCTTAAATAACGGAATTAATCTTAAATAGCTGAAATTAGGCATACAAATATAACATTATAATTTGACAATTCCTATAATTTAAAATATATTAAAATCAACAAAATGTAATATATATAACCAAACGTAAATCTAAAGAGGGGAGGTTAGGAGTGGTTTTTCCCAAAAAATTAGGAGGTGGAATTATGTCGTTACCTAACAGGTTTAACCCTTATAATTTCAAGGATTTTTTAGATTGGCGTAATCAAGTAGACTTTTATGCGGATGATCCCTTTATACAGAAGGTGGTCAAATATTTTGTGGGTGAGGAATGGGAGAAGGTAGACCAGGAAGCGCGAGAAATTTCGCTTAAGGCTTCTTACCGTTGGAATAAAATGGCCGAAGCTATTGCTTACCCAGAACAGCGCCCCTATATGATGCATTATGATGGTCATTTAAATCGCATTGACCGTATCGTGCGGCCCCGTGAAACCGAAATAATGGAAAAAGAAATTTTCTCCGAGGCCTTATTTTCCAACCAAACTTCTCCTTGGACAAAATTAGTTAAAATGTACCTCGTATATCAGAACGGTGAAGCTTGTGTAGCCTGCCCGATTACGTGTACTGAAGGTATGGTGGCAGTTATAGAACGCTATGCCGATACTCCGGAATTAAAGGAAATTCTTAAGCATTGTCAAGACGGAATTGACGGAGATTTCGCCATTGGAGCGCAATATATTTCGGAAATTCAAGGTGGTTCCGATATACCAGCCAATGTATTAGAAGCAGTACAAGAAGATGGACAGTGGCGCCTTTATGGTACCAAGTTTTTCTGTTCGGCTACTCATGCTGATTATTCTATGGTCACTGCTAAGCCCCAAGGTTCAGATAAGGTTGCCCTCTTCGTAATCCCTTCCTGGTTACCTGGGGATAAAGAAAAAGAAATAAGAAATGGTTATACCATTGACCGCATTAAATGGAAAATGGGGACTAGCGAACTGACTACGGGTGAACTTACATTCGATGGAGCCCTGGCATACCAAGTGGGTCCCTTAGACCGCGGGGTTGCTAACATAGTAGGGATTGTACTTTCTTATTCGCGACTTACAGTAGGATTGTCGGCTGCAGCTTTTATGACCCGGGCAGTACGTGAAGCCAGCCATTATGTTAAATTTAGGGATGCTTTCGGGCTAAAAATAGGTAATTTCCCTCTAGTATCGGGGCAATTGGCTAAGATTGAGGAGACTACCCGTCGGACAACGGCTGGTGCTTTTAAGCTATATCAAAAAGTTATTGCCCAAGGTGGACTAGCTAATGCGGTGAAGGATGAACAAACATTAGAAGAACGGAAAGAAGTATTTAATAATAGGGAACTTATCATGTTACAAAAAATAACAGCATCTTATGATTCAACTGATGTTATAAGAGTGGCGATGTCACTTTTTGGTGGACATGGCGTTATGGAAGATTTTTCAGTATTACCGAGATTATATAGAGATTCTGCAGTAAATGAGCTATGGGAAGGCCCACGCAATGTGTTGTTAGTACAAATTCATCGTGATTTACAAAAGGCAGCTTCCTGGTATAGCCCTAAGGAATTTGTGGAAAACATTCTTGTTGGTGGGGAACCAGGGGTAATAGAAAAATTATCAACTGAAATGGAAGAATTGATTGCATGGCCTAATTTATTACAAAATGATGATGAAACTGTGAAAATCAGCATGAGATGGGATGAATTTTGCCATGAACTTTGCCATGCTTACCAAGATATTGCCCTAGCCGAGGTGGAAAGGGGCTAATAATAAATAAACAAAAAGGAGGAAATAATTAATGGGCGTTAATATAGGGAAAATGATGGCTAATAGGGCTTATTTATCGCCTGACTTAGCAGCTTTTATTGGCAATGGTTATGAATATAATTACCAAGAAGCTAATGAGAGAATTAACCAATTGGTGCATTTTCTAAAGGAAAATAATTTCTTCCCAGGTGATCGCCTTGCTATTTTATGTCGTAATAATGAACATGTAATAACGGTGATGTTTGCTACTGCTAAAGCGGATGGTATAACTGTACCGTTGAATTGTCGCTTGCAAGGAGCGGAGCTGACTTATATATTAAATAATTGTGGGGCTTCAATATTAGTGTATGATGAAGAATTTGCTGGGGTAGTAGATAGTATACGTGCCGATATATTAGTACGTAAATATATCGTAGTTGGAAAATCGGATACTGACATTAGCTATAGTGAAGCTCTAAATGGACGTCCGGTTATTGAGCCCCAACCAGTAACATGTGATGAGGACACAGCAATCATTATGTATACTTCAGGTACTACCGGTAAACCTAAAGGGGCTATGCTTACCCATAAAAATATGTTTTTTGTTACTGCTGGACATTCGGGCAGTGTACGTTGGAATAATAAATTCCGTTTCTTATCAGTTGCCCCTTTATTTCATATTGGCGGGCTTGCTCCCATAATTACAAATATACACAATGGTTGTACTACAGTTTTTCTTCCCGAATTTAATCCCGTTAATGTTTGGAAAGCAGTGGAAGAACACAAAATTAATTTTATGATGACGGTTCCATTGATGCTCACTTTTATGTTAAATGTGCCAGATTTTAATAAAATGGATTTATCTTCTTTAGACCATATTGTATGTGGTGGTTCCATAGTACCAGGTTCTTTAATTAGGGCTTTTAAGGATATAAATATCGAGGTGGAAAATGTTTTTGGTATTACCGAATATTCAGGGGCGGTAACATTTTGGAACCATGATATGGGAATGGATAAGCACGAATCAGTAGGTAAGATGGTGTTTCATGGTGGTGTCAAAATAGTAAATCCTGAAACAGGTGAAATATTGCCGGCTGGAGAAATCGGGGAGATATGTATTAATGGCCCCCAAGTATTTAAAGGATATTGGGGCAATCCGGAAGAGACTGCCAAAGTCCTAATTAATGGTTGGTATCATTCAGGAGATATGGGCAAATTAGATGAAGATGGATTTATTTATGTCGTTGACCGGCTGAAAGACATGATAGTTAGCGGTGGTGAAAATATTTACCCAGCAGAAGTAGAATCAGTAATTGCCGAACATCCTGGAGTCGCCGAAGTCGCGGTTGTAGGTATGCCTGATGATACATGGGGAGAAGTACCACGGGCTTTTGTGGCTAAAATGCCGGGAGTTGAATTAACTACGGAAGATATAATTGCTCTCTGTCGTGAAAAACTGGCTAAATTTAAAGTAGTTAGAGATGTAGTATTTGTTGATTACCTGCCTAGAAATGGGGTAGCTAAAGTAATGAAAACTGAACTAAAAAAATACCCTACTAAATAAATTCTTTCCCCCATAATTCAGCCCCCCAATCTGCTATGATTGAGGGGCTATTTTATTTTTTAAATGTTTTTATACTTAAATTGCTTATTTATCATTAACAGGTGGCTTGGCGAAAAATGCTAGTGACACTGCGACGATACAGGAGATGGCACCAAATAAGAAGGCTTTTTCAAAACCTAAACCCACAGATAGCTTGGGGGCGATAAGGGCCGCTACTCCGTAAAATAGAAATACGGCTCCATAGTTATTACCTACATTTTTAGTTCCAAACCAATCAGCGGTAATGGTCGGGAATAATGCTGCAGTTCCTCCGAAGCAAAAGCCGATAACACAGGTAGCTAAAAGGAAAGTTACATAAGTCATAGAAACCATACTCATAAAGGTTAAGGCTGAACCGAGTAATACGAAAATTATTAATACTGATATTACCCGCCCGATTTTGTCGGATATGGCTCCCCAGAATAGGCGGCCGGCCGCATTAAATAAGGAAATGGTAACGACCGCATTGCCAGCTGCTGCTAGGCTTAAGCCTACTAATGACATTCCAATATTAGCCGCTACACTAATCACCATTAAACCTGCACCAGCGGCGAAGAACATCCATAATAATAAAATATACATTTGCGGGGTTTTTAATGCCTCAGCAATAGTATAATCTTTAGCTCCGGCGACAAAGGTTTCATCAGCCTTGGGGGCAGGCGGTGTCCATCCCGGAGGTGTGTAACCTGCGGGCGGCACTGCTAAGAATTGGGCGCCCACTACAATTAAGGAACCATAAATAAGACCTAAGTATAAGAATGCGCTGCTAACGCCATAAGCGGCTATAAAATATAAGATAACTGGTTTAAATATTACTCCGCCTAATCCTAGAGCAGCTAAAACCAGACCATTAATAAGTCCCCTTTTTTCCGGGAACCATTTAACACAAGCGGCTAGAGGAGTTACATAAGCACTACCTATACCTATACCAGCAATAAAACCATAAGTTAGATATAACATTGTGGGGCTAGTAGCAAAACTAGCTAAGATAACACCGGTTCCGGTAAGTATTCCCCCCACGGTGGCAACCTTGCGAGGTCCGATTTTATCTTGAATACGTCCAGCTACTATTACGGAAAGGGCGAAGAATACTAAAGTAACTGAAAAAGTGAAGACAGTTGCACTAACATCCCAGCCGAATTTTTCTACTAAAGGGGCATTAAAGAGGCTCCAAGTGTAAATGGCTCCTAAGCTAAGCTGCATAATTAGCGAGCCTAATACTACTAACCAGCGATTTGTTTTTTTTCCTTCCATCAAAAACCCTCCTACAAATTTTGTTAATTAATTTCCTGCCTATACTACCAAACTAAAAAACTACCTATTAAAAACATCGGCAGTTAGTAAAACATTATCCCATATCATAGCAAATTTGTCATGAAGATTTTTATTTATATAATATAGTAACTGTAACTTTTTTGTAACTACTTCGGTATTATTTTTTAGTATGATGGGATTAACAAAACATTAGGAGGTAGTACATATGAAAATCAAACGAATTATTGCATTAGGGATAGCCGGTTGTTTACTATTTAGCAGCACCGCTATAGCAGCTCCGGCAGCGGAAGCAGTTAAGGACCCGGCAGCAATAGAAGCACCTGCAAAGCTAGAAGCAACGATTACGGAGGAAAAAATCAGTTCAGTTAATGATTTAATAGAAATCGATATTGCTTATCCGGTAATATCTGGGCTGACTGATGCTGCTGGGGAAAAAGAATTAAATGAATCTATTAAAAACCAAATTACTAAAATGAAAAATGATATGGAAGCAGACGTTAAGGAATACGAAAAACTTGCTGCAGAAAACGACTTTCCTATCAGGCAGTACCAACTTTTTGTAGATTATGATGTAATGACTAATAATGCTGATTTTCTTTCTTTCACCATGACTTATTATACCTACACCGGTGGGGCTAATGGAATGACGGCTGTACAAGCCTATAATATTGATAAAAAAGCTAATAAACCGGTTAAATTAGAGGACCTATTCCCTTTGGGTGCCAATTATGTGGAAGTAATTAATAAAGAAATTGTTAAGCAAATCGAAGTACGATCCCAAAACGACGAAGAAATGTTTTTCGA
>CAZYLY010000097.1:0-7263 GCA_964648825.1 uncultured Syntrophomonadaceae bacterium | reverse complement strand
GTGCAGTAGCCATAATTTCTACTGTATCAGCAATTAATTCCCGACTAGCTAAGGAGTATTTCATCCCGGTATGATTCATCGCTATACCGTCACAAACAGCAATAGTATGAAATTCTATAGGTGTCCCCCCAGCCATTCTAACCCCGGCTTTGACTGCTGCCCCGATTTTATCGAGATTAATGTGGCCAGGCACAATATCATTATGAGAATTAACTATACCAATAAGAGGTCTAGCCATTTCTTCATCAGTAAAACCAGCCGCTTTAAAAAGTGAACGGTGAGGCGCCTTTTCCATACCCACCTTAACTACATCACTTCTCATCCTCACTCTCTCCCCTCTAATTAAGTTAATTTCTAATTCTTAATTTTTAATTCAAAATTGTTAATTCAAAATTATTAATTAAAAATTAGTATTAAAATACAAAAACCCTCTCGTTCCTAAAATCAGGGACGAGAGGGAAATCCCGCGGTACCACCCTGCTTGTTGTATATAAATATACAACCTCTTGCAGCTTGCATAAAATGCTTACTTGTTAACGAACTTCTTACGTCCGGCACCACCTACTAGGCCTATACCTTTCAGATAGCAACTCCGGGATGATCCCCTGCAAAATATTGATACCGGTTTTCAGCTTCCCCCGGCTCTCTGGACTCAAGTGAATTCACAAGTTTTTCCCTTCACAGCTTAGTATTAAATTAATTTTGTATTCTATACAGTATATTTTATGGTAGGGCTACTGTCAATCACTAATTACGGTTTTTCTTTTCTTTTTTCCTCAATCATAGTTAAATACTCTTTAAGTTTAATAATACTACGTTTGCCTCTACCCAAACGCACTTCGTTTTGGTGAATGTTTTTAATTAAGCTCCATAGCATCTGCTTGCCTTCTTCTGTCTCGGAGGCTTCCGAAGGGCTCATACCCCCTAAGCCGTTCAAGCGAGAATTATACCACTTATTGAGATATAGCTCTTTTAATAGTTGTTCCAAGTTAGGATAATCCTTTTTCATTTCTGCGGTTAAAATATCAAAAAACCCATCGGCACGGATTTCCATGCCATCTAATTCTAAGTAATCCCCTAAATCTGGTTCAAAGCTTTGCCTCACTAAAGTCATATCTTTATGACCAAAAGTAGATAAAGTCAGCCAATCGGCACCTAACACATATTCCGCTAACAAAACTTTATCGGGCCCTTTATATTCATATTGGTAAAAGATTGAATAATCCTCATCGACAACACAAGCAGAATTAGGTGTATTCCTAAGCTTTTCTAAAATACGCCCCCGGTCTTTCACCAAATATATGGTGCTCATAAATTTCAAGTCCTTTTCGGGCGCCAGATTTTCACTATCATAGATCAATACATCTTCAAAACTAATATAACTGCCAGTTACATAATTGTAGGCATTGACTAAGCTTACTTCATATTCACCCCGGGAAATTAGTGCTGGGGTATCACCTGATAATAATACGTGATGTAACCCGATTAAATCATCATAATCTTGACAAATGGCAACAAACTCATCTCCATTAATAATCAAATCAGCTAAAATTCCATTTAAAGAACAAAGGCTGCCATTTAAATCATCATTAAACTTCGTAATTCTTAAATGCAAACCATAAGGCAATTCTTCGACTTCGCGAATATTATCTATTTTTTCTAAGTTCTCAAAAAGTTCATCTAAGTCTACCACCTCATAAACCCGGCAATACGCATTAATATTAAAAGGATTAAGCGGAGAATCCTCCCGAACAATCTCCCGGCTCTCTAAGAAAATATCATCAATTAGCCAAGTGCCAAGCTTTTTAAACATCGAAAAACGGTAACTTAAGTGGTAAGATTCCTGGTCATATACTACTAAAGAATATGAAGTAACCTCTACACTTGAGCGCTGGGCAAAAATCTCCTCCGCATGACTTTCTAAAATAAATGTTCCTAAACGCAGCATATCCTCACATTTTTCTCCTAACATACCCGGGGAGATATTATCACAAATAGCACTTAAATAAGTAAAGTCCCTTTGTTTAATGGCATAAAAAAAGCTATTAACTACTTGACGAGGCGTTAATTTACCGTTGGTTTTATATATTAGGCTATTCTTTTCGTTGTCGCTTAATTCTTGTTCATACTGTAAATACTTATTATACAAAAACTTGCCGACTGCTGGTCTAGTCATTTTGCGCTTATTCCAGGCAAAAGCATCCTTTACTAAAAATGCTGCTTCTGCCAGAGAAATTTCCACCATATTACTAGTAAGCCTGCGATCAATATCATATTGGCTTTCCGGCATATCGGGAATAAGGAAAAAACTATGCACCCCATCGGCATTATAAGTTAAATAAAAACATTCCACATACAAAGTATTTTTGTCGGTACGCCAAGCTACATCAATAGTAATTCTGCCCGTTGAACGACTGCAGCTAGCATAAGCTTTATAGAAGCTGCCCATTAAATAACTAGGCTTTCCCATATCTAATCCTGCCATATTATATTTTTCTATAGCCCGATTACAAATAGCTTCAACTTCCAAGCCATATTCATCTTTAATTAGGTGGAAAAACTGTAACATTTCCTCCGAATAAAAAGCGGATAAACCTTCTAAAATTAGGGGTCTAATATCAAAAGGCAACTCCTCTATAATTTCTAATACTACCAGGCGCCCCTGATTAGCATACATTAAGCCTTGTATATCATCAGCTAATGTTTTTAAGACTGGTTTAGGAATATTTGGTGTTTTTTTCTTCATGTCCATCTCCCTGAAAGATAAATTACATTGTAAATTTATCATTTTAGTTAGCAAATAGCAAACTATTAGGCATTTTAATACTCTTATCACTTAGTATATTAAATATGATTGAAGAGTGTTGCAATATCAAATATATTTTTAGCAGGATATTCCTCAAATAATGTCGAATTAAAAAAATATGTCTATAATCTACCATAATATGTAAATCTGTAGGTGTTAATAATGCAAAGATTAACTTTAGATCGATTAAAACCTGGTATGGAAGTAGCCCGCACAATATACAATGCAGATGGGCGTGTTCTATTACAAATAGGCATCATTTTAGATGAAAATTATATAAGAAGACTAAAAGAAATAGATGTCTTATCTGTGTATATTAAAGATGGCATAATTGATGATGTAGAAATCCCGGAAGTTATTTCTGAAGAAACACGTATTAAAACGATTAAAGAGATTAAGCAGAATTTTATGGCTTTAGAAAAAAGCCGTAAATTAAATACTGGAGCCGTAAAATCCTTAGTTGATAATATTTTAGACGAAATACTGTATAATAGTAATGTACTAGTAAGTTTAACTGATATTCAAGCATTTGATGATTATACTTATGGGCACTCGGTAAATGTCTGTGTCTTATCTATAATGACTGGAATTACTATGGGCTACAATGCTCTTAAATTAAGAGAATTAGCCTTAGGAGCACTTTTGCACGATATTGGTAAAACAAAAATAGATAAAAGCATTATTAATAAACCAGATGATTTAACCAAAGCTGAATATGAAGAAATTAAAAGACACCCCCAATATGGCTTTGATATATTGCGTGATTATCCTGAAATTTCACTTTTATCGGCTCATGTTGCCTTTCAGCATCATGAACGCTGGGATGGGCGGGGATATCCCCGCGGTATGACCGGTGAAAATATACACGAATATGCCAGGATTACAGCCGCAGCCGATGTATATGATGCACTGATGGCAGACCGTCCCTATCGTCCTTCTTACACAGTAAGCCAAGCTTTAACTGTATTAAAGCGTATGGCAGGAATACATTTAGATAAAAATGTAGTTCTGGCCTTAATAGCTAATATTGCCGTTTATCCCATTGGTACTTTAGTAGAATTAAATACCGGAAATATAGGTGTAGTTGTAGATATTAATAAAGAATACCCAACTAAACCAGTACTCAGGATAGTATATGATATGATTGCGCGTAAAGTTGTGGCACCCCATGAAATTGATTTGTCTAAACTTACCTCGGTTCTTATTAGAAGAACCTTAACTTATGAAGAATTTGATGACTTTAGAAAAAAATAGGAGGCTTAAAATGCTTTTTGAAAAACCAGGTGAATATAATACCGACAAAACTATTGAATTAGCTGTGAAACGGGCTAAAGAATTAGGTATTAAAAATATAGTAGTAGCCTCTTGCCGAGGCAACACTATTCGCCAAGTACTTAATTATAAAAATGATTTCAACTTAGTATGTGTTACCCATCATGTTGGTTTTAAAGAACCAGGCAGTGACGAAATGGAGTTAGCTACCCGAGAATTTTTGCAAAATGAAGGAGTGCACGTTCTTACCACTACCCACGTATTAGCTGGCGTAGACAGAGCCGTACGCAACCACTTCGGCGGAGTGTACCCGGCTGAAATAATGGCACAGACCCTTAGAATTTTCGGTCAGGGTGTAAAAGTAGCCGTAGAAATATCGATTATGGCATTAGATGCCGGACTAATTCCTTACGGTGAAGAAATAGTCGCTATAGCGGGAAGTGCTACCGGTGCAGATGCAGCTTTAGTAATACTGCCTGCTCATGCTAACCGTTTTTTTGATACCGAAATAAAAGAAATTATATGTATGCCCCGGGATAAAAAAAATTAGTCATGTGAAAATCAAAAAATGAATATTTTTTCCTTAATAAGAACAACTTATTAAGGGTGATATTAATGATTACAAAAATAATTAGTTTGTTTTTAATTTTACTTTTGGGCGGTTCCTTAATTTATTTGTTGGCAATAAAAGTTTTCCCTTCCATAACTAATAAAAACTGATAATATAAACTAGATATAATTATTTCTTTAATGCTAAAAATAGCATTAAAGGAGGGATTATAATGATGAGATTTAGTAGCAGCAAACACAACAAAAACTTTCCGGAAAAATTTCATTTCGAAAGTTTAATGTTACCCTTAGCTTTTGTTAACGGCTTATTCTTCGGAGGCTATGCCTTACGCAAAATACGCCAACACTGGGAAGGTGGCCCCATGGATTAACGCTTTCCTCCTTTAAACAATAAATGGTTCACTTTACGAAAAAGTGAACCATTTTTTTATCTCTTAAATATAAAAAAACGCCGATTTTCTTAATATAAGAATAAGGGCGTTTATAGGATTAAGCTATTGGGGATTATACATACCATTGCTGCTCATATAGTTAAAAATACCTTCCCCGTGTTGTTGTTCTTCTTTTTGGATGTGATTTAGTACTTGTCTAATATTAGCATCGGCAAATTCAAAGATAGCTGTATCATAAGTATTAGATACATATTTTTCCGTCATGAGCATATCATTACATAAGGCTGCATCGGCCTGATTAGCCATGGCTCCTTGCATAGCGGATGCCTGGCTGGCGGGCATCGCATTCTGGTTTTGTCCCGCCGCCTGATTTTGCCCCTGTCCCTGATTCATACTCGGTACTTGCCCGTTTAAAATTTGATTAATGGTATTTAGGTGGGATTGTTCTTGGCTTACATAAGAATTAAATAGCTGTTGCAGCTGAGGGTCACTAGCTTGACTAGCATAATTTGTGTATTTCTCAATACATATTTCCTCATGCTTCTTCTGATCTTCTAATAACATCCGTTCCTTTTGGGTAAGTTGTACTGTCATCTTAATATACACCTCCTAGTAATATTGTGGGTTAGTGTATATTATTTTATGCACTAAATTTCTAATTCAAGACTATTTTGCGCCTACCTTGCCATTAAGACCGTACTTAAAAAGGCGATGGTTCTTTCGTGGCAGGGGTTTAACAGGACTTCTTCGGCCTGGCCTTGTTCTACAATTATACCATCATCCATAAAAATAACCCGGTCAGCGACTTCCCTGGCGAAGCCTATTTCATGAGTTACAACAATCATAGTCCGCTTTTCTAAGGCTAAATCCTTCATTACCCGTAATACTTCCCCGGTTAATTCCGGGTCTAGGGCTGAAGTCGGTTCATCAAAACACATTATATCTGGATCTAAAGCTAAGGCTCTAGCAATAGCTACCCTTTGTTGCTGCCCCCCGGAGAGTTCGAAAGGATAATTTTCCGCTTTATGGGCTAATCCTACTTTATCTAATAGGGCCTTAGCTGTTTGTTCCGCTTGTTCAGCATCCTTTTTTTGTACCAACATGGGGGCTAACATAAGGTTTTCCATGACATTTTTATGGGGAAATAAGTTGAAATCCTGGAATACCATGCCCATTTTACTACGTAAACGGGCAATAGTTTTTTCATCACTATATAAGGCCTTCCCATCAGCACCATTTGTGACCATTATTTCGCCTTCGATTTCAATTAAGCCTTTATCCACATCTTCTAAGCGGTTAAGACATCTTAAGAAAGTACTTTTACCGGAACCGGAAGGGCCAATTATAGCAATTACCTCCCCTGGTTTCACTTGGAGGGATACGCCTCTTAGGACTATGGTTTTATGGAAATCTTTATAAATATCTAATGCTTGCAGTATATACATAATATCCTCCTAGTGATAATAATCGTATTTAGCTTCTAACCATTTGAAGAATTGCTGAATTACCCCCGTCATTATCAAGTAAAAAACACCTGCTACAATAAAAGGGACAAAACTAAAATCTCTAACTGCAGCAGTTTTAGCTACTCTTAGCAATTCAGTAATACCAATGACATAGATCAAAGCCGTATCTTTAACTAAATTAATAACTTCATTACTAATCGGCGGTAAAATGCGCTTAAAAACTTGGGGTAAAATAATTTTAGTCATAGTCTGATAGCGGCTTAAGCCTAAAACATCAGCAGCCTCATATTGCCCAATATCTATGGACTGAATGCCAGCCCGGTATATTTCCGCTAGATAAGCCGCATAATTTAGGACAAAGGCTAACACGGCCGCCGTAAAGCGATCAAACTTCACCCCTAAGATACCTAAGCCAAAATAGACAAATAATAACTGCAACAAGAGTGGAGTTCCCCGGAAAATCCAAATATAAAATTGCATAAAAATATTCAAGGGCTTAAACTTAGATAGGCGTGCCATAGCCAGTATAATACCTAAAGGCAGAGATATGACTAAGGTCAAGAAGAATAATTTAAGGGTGACAGCATTTCCCTGGAGCATTGCAGGTAATAACATTAGTAAGTAGTCCATAATTATCCCCTTTAAAAATACTAATAAAGAAACATAGATAGGCTAACAGGTTGCCCTGTTAGCCTTTTTCATACTTAAGGAAATTGTAGGAAGGATAAAACTATTTAGTTATATCTTCTCCAAACCA
>CAZYLY010000096.1:0-7281 GCA_964648825.1 uncultured Syntrophomonadaceae bacterium | reverse complement strand
AAATCTGCGGGCTATTAAAGTAGGTATTGCGATGCATAACCCCAGTACGAACAAATTCAGCTTTTTCTAAGCCGGGAATAAGCCTTAAAACTTTATCTTGTTCACCCCAACGCATTCTGGTTTGAAATCCTACTAATCCATAAATATTTCCGGCTTTATCTTCCTGACGTAGTTGAACAATGGCATAAGGTCTTTCCTCACTATTAGGATTAATAAGTCCCACCGGTCGCATAGGGCCAAAACGCAAAGTATCTTGCCCTTTTTTCGCCATTTCCTCAATCGGCATACAAGCAGTAAAGTACTTTTTATCTATATCATGTCCTGCTATACTATCAGCTTGGGTTAATTCAGTATAAAAGTTCTTATACTCCATTTCACTGAAAGGACAATTTAAATAATCATCAGTACCTTTTCCATACCTTGAAGCACGAAATACTTTAGATTTATCCAAGCTCTCGTAGGTAACACTGGGAGCTATAGCGTCAAAAAAATACAGGTTTTCCTCTCCGCTTAAAGCTTGCAAAAAATCAGCCATTTTATCCGAAGTTAGGGGGCCAGTAGCGACTATGTATATTTCATCATCATTAAGACTAGTCACTTCCTCTCTTATTACTTCTATTAAGGGATGGGAGCTAATTTCCGCAGTAACTAAAGAAGAAAAAACTTCCCTATCCACAGCTAAAGCAGAGCCGGCTGGAACCCTGGCTTTTTCGGCTTGTTTTAATAATAAAGAGCCTAAAATCTTCATTTCTTGTTTAAGTAATCCTTGCGCCGTATCGGGCAATTCTGATTTAAGTGAATTGCTGCATACTAATTCAGCTAAGTTTTCAGTAGTATGAATAGCAGTATGCTTATAGGGGCGCATTTCCCATAATTTAACCTTTATTCCCTGATTAGCGATATAGTAGGCAGCTTCACAACCAGCCAACCCACCACCAATTACATTTATATGTTGCAAATCTATAGACTCCTTGTGATAATAATTTTGATTCCACTGCAAAACTTCTAATTAAACTTGTTGAATATATAAATATGTAGGAGCCCTGACATAGCATGGCGGAAACACCCTGCGAAGGCGAAAAGCCAAAAGTGGGCGAACCTCACGGATGAGGCAAGCGGGCTATTGTACAAGGATGTACAGTTAGCCCGGTACCCCCTTTTGGCTCGAGACGAGCAGTTGGTGTTTCCTCATGCGAAGGCCAGGCGATGTAATATCTATATATTCAACTAGCAAATACTATTTTTAAAGGGCTCAAATCGCTATTAAGCATTTATTCAGCTTTCGTATATTTACACTCAGCATTTTGACAGATAGCCTGATTATTAGCAGATTTGCCGGCTTTCTCCACCATCGCATCACCACAATTAGGACATCTCTCACCAGTCGGTTTATTCCACGACCTAAAACTGCATTCTGGATAATTATCACATCCGAAAAACTTACGTCCTTTTTTGCTTTTCAATGCTACTACTTCCCCGCCGCATACAGGACATTTAACCCCTATAACTTCATTAATAGCTTCAGTATGCCTACATTCCGGGAATCCCGAGCAAGCTAAAAATTTACCAAAACGTCCATATTTGATAAGCATTGGTTTGCCGCAGTCAGGACAATCCTTGCCAGCTTCCTCGTCTTTTATTTCTATTTTTTCTATTAGTTCACTAGCTTTATCTAATTCAATTTTAAAAGGTTTATAAAAATCGCCGATAACTTGTTTCCATTCCATTTTACCTTCTTCAATTAAATCAAATTCGCCCTCCATTTTAGCGGTAAAATCAACATCTATTACATTAGAAAAGTTTTCTTTTAATAAATCAACTACGATAAAACCTAATTCGGTAGGCACAAATTGTTTTTCTCGCCGTTCTACATAATACCTTTTTAGGATGGTATCTATAATCGGCGCATAAGTACTGGGGCGTCCAATATTTTTTTCTTCTAATAGTTTAACTAGACTAGCTTCCGTAAAACGGGGCGGGGGCTGGGTAAAATGCTGTTCCGGTTTTAATTCTTTTAAAGTAAGTTTATCGCCCTTTTTTATGTCTGGAATCGGGTTTTTAATCTCTTCTTCATCATTATCGTTATAAACTTTCTTATAACCCATAAATTTTAGCTGTGAGGAATTAGCCCTTAACCCATAATCCCCAGCACTTATGTCTACAGCTATAGTGTCAAAAACAGCCGGGGTCATCTGACTGGCTACAAACCTATCCCAAATTAATTTATACAATCTGAATTGGTCACGGGATAAATAGGCTTTTATACTTTCTGGAGTTCTGCTGATTGAAGTGGGCCGAATAGCTTCATGGGCATCTTGCGCCGTTTTTCTCGTTTTATATTCGTTAGGAGTGTCAGGGGCAAAATTTTTGCCAAATTCAGTTTTAATATAATCTAAAGCTTCCAGAGAGGCTGTTTCTGATACTCGCACCGAATCAGTACGCAAATAAGTAATTAAACCAATAGTGCCTTCCTTACCAATTTCCAAGCCTTCGTATAGCTCCTGGGCTACTCTCATAGTACGGTTAGAGTAAAAGTTTAATCTTTTAGAGCCCTCCTGTTGCATGGTACTAGTAGTAAAAGGCGGATTAGGCCTTTTCCTTTTTTCTTTTCTTTCTATTTTTTCAGTCACAAACTTAGCTTGATTTAGATAATTTATAACTGTATCTTTTTCCTGTTCATTAGCTATAGATAATTTTTCGCCTTTATAAGTATTTACCCGAGAAATAAAATCTTGCTTTTTCGTATTAAGAATAGCTTCGATAGTCCAATATTCTTCTGGAATAAAACTAGTAATCTCTTCTTCCCTTTCACAAATTAGTCTAACTGCAACCGATTGCACCCTCCCGGCACTTAAACCCTTTCTTACCTTACTCCATAATAAAGGGCTTAAATTATAACCGACTAACCTATCGAGCACCCTTCTGGCTTGTTGGGCATTAACCCTATCCATATCTACGGGACGTGACTTTTTAAGTGCAGCTTTCACCGCATCTTTAGTTATTTCATTAAATTCTATACGACACTTGGAACCAGGGGGAATTTTCATCGCATTTTGTAAGTGCCAGGCAATTGCTTCACCTTCACGGTCCGGGTCAGTTGCTAATAAAATTTTAGCAGCTTTAGAAGCATCATCCTTAATATCCTTTAATACATCCCCCTTACCCCTGATGGTAATGTATTGCGGTTCAAAATCATTATCTACATCTATACCCAACTTACTTTTCGGTAAATCCTTAACATGACCTACCGAGGCTTTAATCTTATACCCTTTCCCCAAGAATTTACTTAAAGTCTTAGCTTTAGCTGCTGATTCAACTATAATTAAGTTATAAGACAAAAATTTCACCTCTTCTTATTTTAAATAATCGGTAACTTTAACATAGTAATTACCCGGCATGGATTTTACTATTCCTTTAAACTCCAAATTAAGTAACAACATACTTAATTCACCTACACTTAAATTAGTGTCCGTAAGTATCTGATCAAAATGGGAGGGAGTAAAATCTAAAACATTTACTAATTTAACTTCATCATCTTCTAAAAGGGGTAATTCATTTTGCATCACTTGATGAGAATTTTGACCCCTAATATCATAATATTCTTCTAATATATCTTCAATACAGGTAGTTGGCTTAGCCCCCTGTTTAATTAAATTATTAGTTCCTTCACTATTTTGGCTAGTTATAGGTCCGGGAATAGCGAAAACGTCCCGTCCTTGTTCCAAGGCAAAATCAATTGTAATAAGGGCTCCGCTTCTTATTTTGGCTTCAATCACTAATACTCCATAGCTTAAACCGGAAATTATACGATTTCTAGCCGGGAAATTCCCTGGTTCCGGCGGATAACCCGGAGCAATTTCACTAATTATTAATCCCGTTTCGGCTATTTCCCGATAAAGGTTAGTATTATCCTTGGGGTAAATTATATTAATTCCACTTCCTAAAACAGCGATAGTCTTTCCCTTTCCGGCTAAAGTTCCTTTATGTACTTCTGCATCAATTCCCCTAGCCATACCACTTACAGTTACAATATCCTGCCCTGCTAATTCCCGCCCAAAATTAAATGCTACTCGCTTCCCATAAGCAGTAGCTGCCCGTGAGCCAACAGCCCCGATGCAAAATTCCTTTAATAAACTAATATCGCCTTTGGTATATAGCAGGTAAGGCGGATTACTAATATTTCTTAACCTATCAGGATATGTTTCATCTTCTATGGTCACACAATCTATTCCCTGACTTAGCAAGCCATCCATATAAAACATATAATTATTTTTAGCGGCTGAAATATCCCTATAAATACTATCAATAGTAAAGATTTTATGCAATTTTTTGCTATCAGCCTCTAAACAAACTGCAAAACTTCCAAATTCCTCTTTAATATTAAATAGGGTTTTATTGCCTATGCCATTAATGGCATGAATGGCTAGTAAGCTAGCTTTTTCTTTTATATCCATTTCACCCCACCCCATTTTAAGAACAGTAAATTTAACCTATGCAAATTGATACCATAAATAAATATAATAAGCAAGGATTATTTGAATTTTATTCCAGTTAAAATTGTGATTTACTTTGACATTGTTTTACACTAGTAAAAATAAAAAAGGTGGTAATGATATAAATAGATTTTACCCCAAGTAGTCATTGCTACGTAAACAGCTATAAAATTAAAGGAGTGGAGTTTAATAATATGTATAACTTTCGTTTTGAACCGATAAATTATGTCGACGGAAAAGCTAGAATTCCTTTACGGATTGAAGATGTGATGAATTATAATGTTTATGAAGATGTATGGCTGGATAATGATGATAAAGAAAGCGATATAACCCATCTCATCGAACAAAATCGACTAATTTTTTAATTCTCTTATTTATATGGGTTGTTCTTGCTTAAAAGTATTACCCCGGAAATCATGGATTTTAACGGCTACTTTTTTTATATTTTCAGGAATATTTTTTATCGTTATTTGGCTTAGCAAGTCCTCATTCTTTCTATCATGCCTAACAAGCTGTAATAATGAACAAAATGTATCCGCCTCATCCACCCCTATTTCCCAAAATGCTACATTTTTATTCAATACTTCTTTAGTCATATTAAGATTAATAAACCAACCATCCCGGTCTGGTTTAAAAATAATTTCGGCATCCGGCACAGAGTAATTTGCTGGATCAAACCCTTCAATCTGATAAGGTGATGACTGACTATTTAATAATCTTAGGTGGGCAGTTTGTATAGCAATATTACTATTATCACAGCCTATCCAATTACGTTTTAGCAGTTCTGCTGCCTCGGCCGTAGTCCCTGAACCAAGAAAGAAATCTCCGATTAGACTATCCTCGTTAGAAGCCATCTTGATTATTCTGTTTATGAGTGCTAAAGGTTTTTGGGTGGGAAACTTAAGGTTTTCATAAGCAGTAGGACTAAGGATTTTATTTATATCTATCCACCAGTCTTGCATTAGAGCACCATGTTCCCGTAAAACATACTTACTCCCCTTAACCTTAGTCAAGCCCCGTTCCTTAGTCTTTTCAGTATAAGGACGATACTCTGGATTAAAAATATATTCCTCACTTTTTCCATACCAAAAAATATTATCGTGTTTTCTTTGCAAGTGGCGTTTAGCATTACTACCCCCGCCATAACACCAGATTATCTCATTAATAAAATTGTCCATACAAAAAACTTCATCCAGCAATATTTTCACATAATGAGAGGCATGCCAATCTAAATGCACAAAAATGCTGCCTTGATTACTTAAGAGCTTTTGGCTTAGTTCTAATACTTTATAAATGTAACTTAGATATGCTTCTAAACCCTTCCACGAATCTGAAAAGACTTGGCGTTTGATTATCTCGGGATTATCTTTCGAGCCAACTTTAAGCTTAGAATGATAATTACTCGCACTAAAATAAGGGGGATCTAAATATATTAAATCAAGCTTTCCCCCATAACCTGTATTAATTAAAGCTTGCATAACATCGATATTGGCCCCTTTAATTAGTCTGCCTGTAGTTAAATTATTAGCTGGCAGAATTTCTTTTAATTCTACATAATCATCATTAAGCAGATAAGGATAAACCTTCTCTGCTGACAATGATACCAGGGGACGTTTTTCTTGTGTCATGGTGGTATTTTCATTCTGACCTTTCCCTGCCCAGTCAAGATGCACGGTATTTTTATATTTCATAATAGAATCCTTGGTTTTGCTGCGCAAGGCGTAGCTTGGGTCAAGTTGAATTGCTAAATATTCGGCGCTGGCCTCCATATTTATAAATTCAACTAGCCCAGTATTCTTTTTTTGCAACAAAACTAATCCTTTCAAAACAAAAAATTAAAGGAGCCATATGACTCCCTTAATATAATAGCATTACTTAGGTTGAAAATTAAATATTATTGAATTAAACCCACCCTTTACACATATTTCTTCAACTGTTTTAAAGCTGCTTTCTCTAGGCGTGATACCTGGGCTTGGGAGATACCAATTTCATCAGCTACCTCCATTTGAGTTTTGCCATTAAAAAACCTTAAGGCCACAATATGCTTTTCCCGGTCATTAAGCTTCTTCATGGCTTCTTTGATGGCTATTTCCTCTAGCCATAAATCATCACTATTCTTATCATCACTTATCTGATCCATAACTAATATGGGGTCACCGCCATCATTATAAATCGGTTCAAATAATGATACTGGTTCTTGAATGGCATCTAAAGCAAAAACTACTTCTTCCCTGGGTACGTCAAGTTCTTTAGCAATTTGGGCCACAGTAGGTTCAGAAGAATTATCAGCTATTAACTTTTCTCTTACTTGTAAAGCCCTATAAGCAATGTCACGCAGTGATCTAGAAACCCTAACCGAATTATTATCTCTTAAATAACGGCGAATTTCTCCAATAATCATTGGTACCGCATAAGTAGAAAAACGCACATTTTGACCTAAATCAAAATTATCTATAGCCTTAATTAATCCTATACACCCTACTTGGAATAAATCGTCTACATATTCTCCTCTATTACTAAACCTTTGGATTACACTTAATACTAATCTTAAATTCCCCTGAATCAACTTTTCACGAGCGTCGGTCTGCCCTGATTGCAATTCTTTGAAGAGGTTTTTCATTTCTTCATTCTTGAGTACCGGTAGTTTGGAAGTATTAACACCACATATTTCTACTTTGTTTATCAACACTCCACCCCTTCAGTAATTTATTTAGTTTATAAAATTATTCTCTTATTTAGCCCGTATTATTCAGGAATGAAGATTTGTGTCTGCTTAACTCCCCTAAAA
>CAZYLY010000095.1:0-7655 GCA_964648825.1 uncultured Syntrophomonadaceae bacterium | reverse complement strand
AATTTACTGGTTCTAGCGCTAGTACCACACCGGTAGCATTGAATTTTAAAATTTGGAATGACAATGGTATAGAAATGTTTAATTATAACGATGGAGTCGATGTAAATACTGTCGGTACTTATGACCATGAATTTAGTGATTTAAATTTTAATCAAGGGAGGCCTGGACCTCCCTTACATATTTTTTATAAGCATGAAAATCTAAAAAATCTGTGGGGTTAAAGTGTTTAATTAATTGTTTCTATATTTTTTTTGGAGTAACATAATATAGATAGGTGTTTAATATATTTTATATATGGTGGTGAAGTATTGAAAAAATCTGCTTGGCTAAAAGGTTTTAATGCGTTTTTCTCTTTAATAGGGATGGTCGTAATCGGAGGATTAATATTTCTTATCCTTACGAATTTAAGCGGTTTAGGGACGTTTTTTAGTGTGTTGGGTTTAGTTAAAACCCAATCACTTTATGATATTGATTCTGCTGGTTTAATTCATGGGGCTACTGCTGGTATAGTTGATTCTTTAGATGATCCTTACTCAAAATACTTAGATAAAGATACCTGGCAAGAATTGAAAATTAGGTTAGAAGCGCAGTTCGGGGGTATAGGGGTATACATATCAACTGATGATCAAGGTCGTCTTAAGGTGGTATCACCTATAAAAGGTACTCCAGCTTTTGCGGCCGGGGTTTTACATAATGATATTA
Organism: uncultured Syntrophomonadaceae bacterium; assembly: GCA_964648825.1. Taxonomy (GTDB): domain Bacteria; phylum Bacillota; class Syntrophomonadia; order Syntrophomonadales; family Syntrophomonadaceae; genus JAAYRQ01. The sequence goes on along the minus strand of CAZYLY010000095.1, from coordinate 6,953 downwards.
TTATTGCTATTAACGGGGAATCTACTACTCATATGACGCAGGATGAAGCGGCTAATCTTATGCGGGGAGAACCGGGAACCCAAGTAATTTTAACTGTATATCGGGAGTCAGACGCTGGGGAGCATGATTTTAAGATTATACGTCAAGTTATTAATGTTCCTTCAGTAGAAGAACAAGTATTAGAAGACAATCCCGAAATTGGCTATATTATTCTTAATCAATTTCATAGTAAGTCTGCGCAGGAAATGCTAAATAGCCTTAATCATCTTGAAGAACAAGATAAAATTAAAGGGCTTATTTTAGATTTGCGTTTTAATGGGGGCGGAGAATTTGATGCTGCTATCGCTATAGCGGGGATATTTTTAGATGGGGAAACGGTGGTTAGTGTAAAAAATGGTAAGGGTAGTGAAGAAATTTTCCGCGCTTCGCCGGGTAAGCATGATATTCCTTTAGTTGTTCTAGTAAATGCTGATAGTGCTAGTGCTTCGGAAATTTTAGCCGGAGCCCTGCAAGATAATAAACGGGCTTTATTAGTAGGAGAAAGGACTTTTGGTAAGGGTTTAGTGCAAACGGTCTATCCTTTAAGTGATGGCGGAGCCTTAAAGTTGACTACCCGAAAATACTTTACTCCTAGTGGTATCGATATAAATGAAATCGGTATTAGTCCAGATTATGAGATAATTATGGATCCGCAAGATACTGAAGATATGCAACTGCAAAAAGCTATTGAAGTTTTAAAAGAACAAATATTTTAGGGATGTGCAACCGGAAGTTGTATTGGTCAAATAAGTGAATTCAATTAATTTAAGCAGGGCTGCCCGCCCTGCTTTTTAATCACTAAAAGTTTTTTTACATTTATCAAATAGATAAATATTTTGCTACTGGCTTTCGCAGGGGGAAACATCCTGATGCTAGAGTATTAACATTTACCTACAGTTATGAATATATTAGTATATATTCCTATGACTTGGGGTGTTTTAGGGTGAGTAAGGGTAAGATAAAATACGTTTTTACTAGTAGTCATACGAAAGATGGTTTTTTCACATTTATTCCTGACTTGATAAGGGGTTTGCGCCGGGTTTATATTCTAAAAGGCCCGGCAGGTTCGGGTAAGTCTACTTTAATTAGGTTATTAGGGGAGACTATGTATGAGCAGGGTTATGAAATAGAATTTTGGATATCAGCTATTGACCCGCTTAATGCGGATGGTGTATATATTACGCAGCTAGATACAGCAGTTATTAATGGCAGTCTGCCTAATCCGATTGACCCTTTTTACCCTGGCGGAATTGGGGAAATAATAAACTTGGGTGATTATATCGATAAGGACGCTACTGTGGCTAGGCGTACTGAAATTGAAAAAATAATTGCTGATATTGCAGCTAAAAGTAAAGGAGCGTATTATTTATTAAAAAAGGCTAGTGTAGTTAGGGAAGAAATAAAAAGGGCAGCGACTAAACACCTTAATATGTCTAAAATTAAGGGGCTAATCGATGATTTAGCCGAGGAAATTTTGGGAGACCAACCCCAGGAAAAACATTATTTTGCCAGTGCCTTGACACCTGATGGCATGATAAACTATATTGATAGCCTTAGTGCTCAATGTCAAAAAAGATATTTACTAATAGGGCCCGGGGGGACTGCTAAATCTACGGTAATAGCTGAATTAGCATCTGTGTTTAAGGATAAGGGCTTAGTCCTGGAATATTATCATAGTGGTTTTGATGTAGAAAGTCTGCAGATGGTGATTATTAAGAATTTGCAGATAGCCTTAGTAGATGGCGGTAATGTGGAATTAAAAATTAAGCCGGGAGATGTAGTAATTGATATGTCGATGTTTTTAGATAATTATGAGGCAGATGCAGCCGAAATATTAATTAGTGAAGCTCGGCGTAATTTTGAAACTATGATGTTGGAAGCTCAAGCAGGTTTGGATGGTGTACATAGTAGTATAAAAGGTCTGAAGAGAGTGTATGCAGCAGGGATGGATTTTGAGGGGCTTGATGAAAAACGGGAAGAATTGAGGATAAAGATAATTAATTAGACTCGGGTTACGGTTGATTTGCTACCCCTTCCGTGGGTTTGAAGAGATAAAGGTGTTTGGAAATAATAGTCTTATGCCTTACAAAGGAGTTATAACTATGGGAGATTTTGTTTTACATTCGGATTACAAGCCGACTGGAGACCAACCTCATGCTATTAAGAAATTAGTTGAGGGTTTGGCGGCTGGACAGCGGGGACAGACTTTGTTAGGGGTTACTGGTTCAGGTAAGACTTATACTATGGCACAAATTATTGCCCAGCTGCAAAGACCCACTTTAGTAATGGCACCAAATAAGACCTTAGCTGGTCAGCTTTATTCGGAATTTAAACAGTTTTTCCCGGATAATGCGGTGGAATATTTTATCAGTTATTACGATTATTATCAGCCGGAAGCTTATGTACCAGCTTCGGATATTTATATCGAAAAGGATTCTTCCATTAATGATGAGATAGACAAGCTGCGCCATTCGGCTACTGCATCGCTAATAGAACGGCGGGATGTTATTATTGTAGCTAGTGTATCTTGTATCTACGGTTTAGGTTCGCCGCAGGATTATTATGAAATGGCTATTTCACTACGTCCGGGCATGGAAATCGGACGGGATGATTTATTACGCCGGTTAGTGGAAATCCAATATGACCGTAATGAATTTACTTTTGAACGGGGACAATTTCGAGTACGAGGTGATGTGGTCGAGATTTTCCCGGCTTCTACCGGTGAAAATGCGGTAAGAGTAGAGTTTTTTGGGGATGAAATTGACCGTATTATAGAATTTAATCCTTTGACGGGAGAAATTTTAGGCAGAAGGCTCCATATCATGATATTTCCGGCTTCTCACTTTGTTACGACGAGGGAGCGCATGTTAGCGACTGCTGAGGAAATAGAGAAGGAGCTTGAAGAACAGATTAGAAAATTTAAAACGGAAGATAAATTAATTGAAGCCCAACGTATTGAGCAAAGAACCCGCTATGATTTGGAAATGATTAAGGAAGTAGGATACTGTAAGGGTATTGAAAACTATTCTCGCTATATTACGGGACGAGCCCCCGGCGAACCGCCTTATACCTTAATCGATTTCTTCCCTTCCGATTTTCTGTTGTTTATCGATGAATCACATATTGGGATTCCCCAGATTAGGGGAATGTATGCAGGTGACAGATCGCGTAAACAAAATTTAGTTGAATTTGGTTTTAGATTACCTTCGGCTTTAGATAACCGACCTTTGCAGTTTGAGGAGTTTGACGATAAGATTAATCAAATTATTTATGTTAGTGCTACTCCGGGTGATTACGAAATGGAAGTTAGTACCGCAGTAGCGGAACAGATAATTAGGCCGACAGGCTTAATTGACCCGGAAGTGGTGATTAGACCTACTGAAAATCAGATTGATGATTTGATGGCGGAAATAAATGAGGTGGTAGCGAATGGTTTTCGGGTTCTAGTTACGACTTTAACTAAACGCATGGCAGAGGATTTGACTGATTATTTAGCGGATGCGAATATTAAGGTACGCTATATGCATTCGGATATTGATGCACTAGAGCGTTTAGAAATTCTGCGTGAACTTAGAACCGGGACTTTTGATGTTTTGGTAGGAATAAATCTGCTGCGGGAAGGTTTGGATTTACCCGAAGTAGCTTTAGTAGCTATACTGGATGCGGATAAGGAGGGGTTTTTGCGTTCGGCAAGGTCGCTAATCCAGACTATTGGGCGGGCGGCGAGAAATGTCGAAGGTCGTGTTATAATGTATGCGGATAGGGTAACACCATCTATGCAGACGGCGATAACTGAGACTAACCGGCGGCGGGAAAAGCAAGTTGATTATAATGAACTAAATAATATTACCCCGGAAAGTATTAAAAAAGCGGTCTATGCAGCAGTTGAAGCTACCATAGCTGAAGAACCGGGTGAATATGATATTAAGAATCTACGCGATTTGCCGGCCGAGGAAAAGAATAGGCTCATCGGGGAAATGGAAGCGGAGATGCGCAAGGCGGCGGAGAAGTTAGATTTCGAACGGGCGGCGGAGCTTAGGGATATGATAAGGGAAATGCAGGCGCCGAAGAAGGGGCGCGGGCGACGGAGGTAGTTTTTTATGAGTAGGGATTTTATTTTTGTTAAGGGTGCCAGGGAGCATAATTTAAAAAATATTGATGTGAAAATACCACGAGATAAGTTAGTTGTTTTTACCGGGGTTTCGGGCTCGGGTAAATCTAGTCTGGCTTTTGATACTATATATAGTGAAGGACAGCGCCGCTATGTGGAATCACTGTCCACCTACGCGCGCCAATTTTTAGGGCAAATGGATAAGCCTGATGTCGATTATATCGAAGGGTTATCCCCTTCTATTTCTATTGACCAAAAATCTACCTCAAATAATCCTCGTTCTACGGTGGGAACAGTGACGGAAATATATGATTATTTGCGGCTTTTATTTGCCCGGGTGGGAAAGCCCCACTGCCCTCATTGTGAAAAGCCGATTCAAAGGCAAACCGTCGACCAGGTGGTAGATACCTTACTTACTAGGCCGCAGGGCAGTAAGATTAAAATATTAGCGCCGGTAATTAAGGGGCAAAAAGGAGAACATAAGAAGGTTTTAGCCGGTTTGTTCAAGGATGGTTTTGTGCGGGTATTAGTAGATGGGCACGAATATACATCTGATGAGGAAATTGATTTAGAAAAAAATAAGAAGCATAATATTAGCGCAGTTGTAGACCGTTTAGTTATAAAAGAAGATATTAGAAGCCGCTTAGCTGAATCTTTAGAATTAGCCTTTGAACTTAGTGAAGGTATCGTCAATGTGCTATTTTTAAAAGACGAAGGCGAAGAAGAAATGGCGTTTAGCCGGGATTTCGCTTGTCCAGAATGCGGGTTTAGTTTACCAGAGTTAAGTCCGCGGATGTTTTCATTTAATGCCCCTTTTGGGGCTTGTCCAGAATGTGATGGTTTAGGGCAAAAGCACGAAATAGACTCGGCCTTAGTAGTTAATATGTCTAAAAGTATTGAAGATGGGGCAATTATACCTTGGGCTAATAATTTTTATACTTATTATAATCAGATTTTGGGGGAAATGGCTAAAATCCATAAAATACCCTTAGATAAGCCTTTAAGCGAGTTGACTAAAAAACAGCTGGATACTATTTTATATGGGAATGGGGAAGAACGTTTTACGGTTACTTATACTAATGCTTACGGGGAAACGAGAACTTTCCGTACGGCTTATGAAGGTGTTATTAATAATTTAAGGCGTAGATATTCAGAAACTAAGTCTGATGCAGCTCGGGAGGAAATCGAGAAATATATGACCGCCAATTTGTGCCCTAAGTGTGAGGGAAAACGGCTTAAACCTGAAATACTATGGGTATTAATCGGGGAAGCTTCCATTAATGAAGTGACGGCTATGTCGGTGGGAGAAGCCTTGGAGTTTTTTGCGGAGCTGAGTTTAGCGGAACGGGAAGCTTTTATTGCTCGCCAAGTTATAAAGGAAATTAAGGAGCGGCTATCCTTTTTAGTCGATGTGGGGTTAGATTATTTGACCCTTGATCGGGCGGCCGGGACTTTATCGGGTGGGGAAGCCCAGCGGATTAGGTTAGCAACCCAAGTCGGTTCCAGCTTAGTAGGGGTATTATATGTTTTAGATGAGCCTAGCATTGGTCTGCATCCGCGGGATAATGACCGTTTACTCGCGACTTTACAACGGTTAAGGGATTTAGGGAATACGGTTATAGTCGTGGAACATGATGAAGATACGATGAAAAATGCTGATTACATTATAGACATAGGCCCTGGTGCTGGGGTACATGGGGGGCAAGTAGTAGCAGCCGGTTCTTATGAAGAAATATTAGCCGTGGAGGAATCCTTGACAGGACAATATTTAGCCGGGAACTTAGATATTCTTACTCCCCAAAGCAGGCGTGACGGGCAGGGGGAAAGCTTAGTAATTAAAGGGGCCGGGGAACATAATCTTAAAAATATTGATGTAGATATTCCTTTAGGAAAAATGGTAGTTATCACGGGTGTTTCAGGTTCAGGTAAAAGCACTTTAGTTCAAGATATTATTTATCCAGGCTTGATGAGAAATATGAGCCGGGGGCGCTATCGTCCGGGCCAACATAAGGTGATAGAAAATATAGCTCTTTTAGATAAGGTGATTAATATTGACCAATCGCCGATTGGCAGAACCCCTCGTTCTAATCCGGCCACATATACGGGTGCATTTGATGGGATTAGGGAGCTTTTTTCCGAAACGGCGGAAGCTAAAATGCGCGGTTATAAGCCGGGACGTTTTAGTTTTAATGTGCGGGGGGGCAGGTGTGAAGCGTGCAGTGGAGATGGCATTATTAAAATAGAAATGCACTTTTTACCTGATGTGTATGTGCCTTGCGAAGTTTGCAAAAGTAAAAGATATAATCGGGAAACCTTAGAAGTAAAATATAAAGGGAAAAATATTGCTGATGTGCTAGAAATGACGATTGATGAAGCAGTTGAATTTTTCGAAAATATTCCTAAAATATACCGGAAAATGAAAGTGTTGCAGGATGTAGGCTTAGGCTATATGCGTTTAGGACAACCGGCGCCGACTTTATCAGGTGGGGAGGCGCAAAGGGTCAAGTTAGCTACGGAATTATCTAAAAGGAGCACAGGTAAAACCTTATATATTTTAGATGAACCTACTACCGGTTTACACAAACATGATGTTAAGCATCTGCTTAGTGTCTTGGAACGCTTGGTAGATGTCGGCAATACAGTATTAGTAATTGAACATAATCTCGATGTAATCAAATGTGCAGATTATATTATCGACCTAGGCCCTGAAGGGGGAGAAAAAGGCGGAGAAATAGTTATCCAGGGAACCCCAGAGGAAGTGGCTAAGTGTGAGGGGTCTTATACAGGTAAATATTTGCGGGCC
>CAZYLY010000094.1:0-7691 GCA_964648825.1 uncultured Syntrophomonadaceae bacterium | reverse complement strand
TTAGCTTAAATACTCAAGCTAAGTATTCAGATGTTGTTTTACCGATAACTACCGAATGGGAAAGAATTGGTGGTTTTTCTACTAACCCGAGGGAAATGTTCATTATGTATTCCCAGGTAGTAGAGCCTCTCTACGAAGCAAAGGATGACCAATGGATAGCAATCGAGTTGGCTAAACGCCTGGGTATTGATTATAAACAGGCATATCCCTTTGATGCCAAACAGCAATTCTTCAATAAAATTGTTGGCTCTAAGGTAGTTACCGAAGACGGTAAAGATAAGGAACCATTAGTTACAATAACTAAAAAGGATATTGATGAATGGGGAGTACAAGGTACACCTCAAGAAGGGCGTATAAGCTTGAAGGAGTTGCAGGAACGGGGAATTTATCATGTCGAACGTAAACCAGGTGATAATTATGGATATATAGCCTTTAAGGACGCACCTACGGATAAATTTTTTGAAAACAGTAAAATCTTTATTCATTCCAAAAAGCTGGAAGAAACAATTAACAACTTCGGGTTTAGTAAAATTAAGGCTATACCAACTTATATTGAACCGGAAGATGGTTATGAAAAAACTTTTTCCGATTGGGATAAACAAATAAAAGGCGAATACCAATTTCAAGTCATTAATCCTCATTACCTTCGTAGGTCACATACGGTCTTAGATAATGTGCCCTGGCTTATAGAAGCTTGGCCTAATCCTGTATTTATTAACGAGGATGACGCTAAAAAACATGGCATCTCGGATGGAGATACGGTTTTAATGACAAGCCCCCATGGGCAAACTCTTCGTCATGCAAGCTTAACCCAAAGATTAATGCCGGGGGTTATTGCCCTGCCGCATGGTTCTTGGGTTGATATAGATGAAGAAACCGGAATAGATACTGGTGGAGCCGATAATATGTTATGCGGTGCAATTCCCACTGGACAAGGGACTTCTGGATGGAATACTGCTATTTGCAGCATTGAAAAATATAAGGGCAAAGCTATAGTACCCGATGTCGAAAAACCTCAAAGAATTGTTTTATAGAAAGGGGGAAAATAAATGAGCAGACAAGGTTTTTATTTTGATATGGATAACTGCATCGGTTGTAGAACCTGCCAAGTTGCTTGTAAAGATAAAAACAATCTTGATATAGGCATATTTTTCAGGAAAGTAAGTTCTTTTGAAGTTGGCGCTTATCCTCAACCAGGTAACTACCATTATTCCGGTGCTTGTAATCACTGTGCCAGTCCCAAATGTGTAGAAGGCTGTCCTACTGGAGCTATGTATATTGCAGAAGACGGTACCGTCCAACATGATAAAAATAAATGTATTGGCTGTCGTTATTGTGTATGGAATTGTCCCTATGGAACTCCCCAGTTTATTCCTGAATTAGGGAAAGTATCTAAATGCGATGGGTGTAAAGATTTAAGAGATAAAGGCGAAAATCCCGTCTGTGTTGATGCATGTTTAATGAGGGTTCTAGAGTGGGGCGATATAGAAGAATTAAAAATTAAATATGCTAAAGAAGAACTAATTAATGATCTACCTATTTTGCCCTCTTCAAATATTACGAGTCCATCACTTTTGATTAAACCTAAGACAGTTGCTAAGCAAAAAGATTACCAAGAAAAGGTGGTGTAAATGATGGGAGATACAAGTTTATTAATATTTAGCCTTTGCATGCAAATGGCAGTAGGAATTGTAATATTCGCTTTCCTAGGAGAAATACTTTTTAGGGGAAAAAGATTTAAAACTGCTATTTTAATTGCAGCCATTCTAGGAGTTGTGGGAGTTATTGCTTCATTAACTCATTTAGGCCATCCTTTAGCGGCTTTAAATGTTCTATCAAGATTCGGAAAATCATGGTTAAGTACCCAAGCAGTTTTATCAGGGGTATTTGCTGGTCTAGCAATTTTATATGCCCTAGCATTATATACGAAACCTGATAACAAAAATGCAAGTCTCGCCTTAGGTGGAATTGGAAGTATAGTAGGTCTAATAGTAGTATATTCCATGGGTAAAGTTTATGCCTATACTTCGGTATCTGCATGGCAGGGGACTAATACCTTTGTTGACTTTTACGCTACTACTATTGCTTTAGGGGCCATACTTTTCTTAGTTGCAAGTGTTAACGAATTGAAAGGTATTAATAAAAAGATATTTGGCTATGCTATTCTAGCCGCCGTTGTTATTCAAGCGGCTTCTGCGGTGCCACATGTTTTAAGCTTAAATGAAATGGGTTTTGCCGCTCATAATAGTATGCACATTTTAAACGGCATGAGTGCTCTAATCTGGGCAAAATGGCTTTTAATTTTAGGCGGAGCTGGTATTGCAATAAAATTAATTTTTGCTGATCAGGCTGCTGAAGCTCAGTCTAATCTAAGTGCGTTTTACACAGGCGGAACTGCCTTAGTAATTGGTCAAATAATAGGCAGATATTTATTTTATGCAGCATTAGTAGCATCAAGTGTAGGAATAGTTTAAGCTCTAAATGTTTACCTTTTATTTTATAAAGAAGGGCAACTAATTAAAGTTGCCCTTCTGCTTTAGTTAAGTAAGTTTAATAAGCTGTCCAGCCGCCATCAGTAACAATAATTTGTCCATTGATATAACTAGCATCATCTGAAGCTAAAAAGACAGCCAAAGGGGATACTTCTTCCGATTTACCCATGCGGGGATTATTAGCTATCCCTAATCCTTGGCGTTCGAAGCCGAATTTACTTAAATCAGTCATCGTAGAGCCAATATTAGTTTCTATTCCGCCAGGGGCGATAGCATTACAACGAACATTTTTTTGAGCATACATATAGGCCGTATTTTTGGTTAGACCGACAACCGCATGTTTAGAGGCTGTGTAGGCTGCTCCAGCACGGCCGCCATATAGACCCCCGATAGAAATGTTGTTAATAATTACACCATGACCTTGCTCCAGAAATATATTAACGGCAAGACGCATGGCTACCATTACCCCGAAGGTATTAACGGCGAATACTTTTTCCCACCGTTCATTAGAAATCTCACCAATTGGTTCTATTCCATCCATGATACCGGCATTATTAACTAAAATATCAAGTTTTCCGAAAGCTTTCTTCGTTTCCTTAAATAACTTTTCTAAGTCTTCCTCTGAAGCTACATTAGTTTGAACGGCTATGGCTTGTGCACCTGTGGCATTAATAGCTGCAGCGACTTCCTGGGCGCCGGCAAAATTTAGGTCTGATACAACAACTTTAGCACCCTCTTTAGCATAATCTTCTGCAATAGCTTTACCCATTCCCGAAGCTGCCCCGGTGACGATTGCTACCTTGTCTCTTAATTTCAAAAATATAACCTCCTCTTAGATAGTGCACTGACTATAATAGTAAGTTTGCCCCAAAGCAGGTTAAAAAAATCAATGACATATCAAAATAAAAAATGGAAATATGGATTTTTATTTTAGCAGTGCTGCATCTTTAAAAAATAAAAACATATAAAATGAAGGATTTTTTATATATTTATGGAATTATGGTGTGATATTAATATATTAGTATATTAAAATTTACAAATATAAGGGGGGGACAAGGGGGTAATCGTTTTTATATTAGGTTAAACAATTACTAATTTTGGTGAGTAGGGGAAAAATTTACCGCCAATACTAAAAAACTACATAATTTAGGAGGGGGAAAATGTCCACTGAAAAAGTGATGAATCGCTGGCTAGTTGTGGTGGGTGCCGTAATTGTACAACTTTGTTTAGGGGCAGTATATGCTTGGAGTCTTTTTAATCAACCCTTAATCGATAAATTCGGTTGGGATAAACCTGATGTAGTTTTAACCTTTTCTATTACAATTGCGACTATGTCCATATTTACGATTATAGCGGGGAAAATTCAGGATAAGATTGGACCGCGCTGGGTAGCCACATGCGGGGGTATTTTATTAGGAGCAGGATTAATACTAGCTAGTAATGCTACTAGTATAACCCAACTATATATTTTTTACGGACTAATAGGAGGAGCAGGTATAGGTACTGCTTATGTCTGTCCTTTAGCAACCTGTCTTAAATGGTTTCCAGATAAAAGAGGGCTTATTAGCGGTATAGCCGTAGCTGGCTTCGGAGCGGGTTCCCTAGTCTTTAAACCACTTATTTTAGTCTTTATGGCAAGCTTTGGCGTTTCTGCTACATTTCTATATTTAGGCATTATTTATTTAATAGCTATAGTTTTAGGAGCCCAATTATTAGTGGTGCCTCCGGCTGGTTTTGTTCCCGCTGGCTGGACACCGCCAGCAGTAAGTGCTGGAGGGGGACAAGATTTTTCTACTGGACAAATGCTGGGAACTATGCAGTTTTATGCTTTATGGGTAATGTTTCTGTTCGGTTGTATGGCAGGCTTAATGGTTATCGGTCTAGCCAAGGATATTGGCACCGAACTAGTAAAACTAGATGCAGCGGCAGCAGCTAATGCAGTAGTTATAGTAGCCATATTTAATGCCGCCGGACGTATTATCTGGGGGACATTGTCTGATAAATTAGGCAGAATAAATTCATTAGTAGTTATGTACATTTTAGCAGCAGTAGCCATGTTCTCTATGAGTGCAGTAACCATGAATAATATTACTTTCTTAGCCTTATGTTCCTTAATCGGTTTCTGTTTTGGGGGCTTCTTAGCTTTATTCCCTTCAATAACAACAGATTATTATGGCACTAAAAATTTAGGTACTAATTATGGTATCATATTCCTGGCTTATGGCTCAGCCGCTATTGTAGGACCAATAATCGGAACTTCAGTTCCCTTTACCCAAGCCTTCTTAATTGCGGGAGTATTATGTGCTATCGGTGCGGCTATGACCTTCTTAGTAAGAAAGCCACCATCCTTACAAGCTACAGACTCTCAAACTCTAAACGTGTCATAGGGACGGGGGTCGTGACACACTCTTGGAAGGTGAAAAGTGGAAAGTTCGAATAAAAAAGGGGCTATATGCCCCTATTTTTCTTACATATTTTAGCAGGACTTTGGTAGAAAAAGTGGAAGTATATGCAAAATAAGCGGTGGTGGGTGTACTTTTTATTGACATAGCACCAAGGAATTCCTCTTCCCCAACAAAAAAACGGGCTTTTAGCCCGCATTAGTTATCAATTCTCTATTTCCTTTTTAAGTTCTAATATCTCTTTTAAAGGCAGTTCAGAGGCTTCGGCTACTTGTTCAGAGGGTATCCCCATGCGTAAAAAGTTTTTCGCCATTTCCCGCCGGTTCTTTTCTATTCCTTCTTCTCTTAATCTCTCTGCTAAGGTCATGGCTTCTTGCCTAGCCTCTTGTCTGCCTCTTTCAATCAATCTTTCTGCTAAGGTCATGATGATCTCACCGCCTTCCTCGGATACTTGGTCTGCTATGGTTTTTAACTCTATTTCGTTTATATCATCTCTAGTACTTATTATATAGCTTATGGTTTCGATTATGTAGTAACTAGCTAGATCCTTATCATGAGCCTGGGTATATATTATTATAGCTTTTATAAAGATTTCTATTATTTGTTCTTTACTTTCATATCTAGCTCTTCTTAGGGTTTCTATTACAATTGCATGTTCCGCCTTTAGGTTTATTTTATCATATTCTTGGGGAAGGGATAAATCTATTAATAGATATTCATAGCTAGGGATATACATTTTTATTATTTCCGGCAGGTTTTTATAATTAACTATCATTTCTTCTAGGCTTCTTTTTATCTTCCATTCGTTTTTATCATGGTAGATTACCAGGGGGATTATTATGGGTAGTTCTATATCAGCTGTTTTTAAAGTTTTTCCTGAGGCTTTTTTCTCTTCTATATCATTTCTGATTTTTTCCTCCCAGATACTTATAGGGGATTGAAACTCTGGAGATGTTTATATAGTACCACTATCACCCACTGTTAAAGCCCTGACTATAGGGGCACTTTTATTATAATAATTGTTGTGTTGTGCATTCTTGGGTAGAGGCGTAGCGTAAAACGTAAAATACAAGGGGTAAGGGGTAAGCAAAAAAGACGACATAGCATATATTAACCCTAATCCTGTATTCCTAATTATGTGGCTATGCTATGCAATTACTATTTATTCAAAAAACGCTATCCGTATGTTATGGTATATTTAAGTGAAAATATGGATTAAGGGACGGGAGAAGATGAATATTTTTAACAATTTTAAAGTCGGGACTAAGATTGCTATATTAGCTATAATTATGCTTTTTTTTACCATTGTAATTGCTTTAGTTGGGTATTTAAGTTTAAAGGATACTAATCACAGGGCTGAGGAAATGTATAACAAGAACTTGAAAGCTATTGAGCTGGCTTCTGATCTAAGAACTCAGACAAGGGCTAATAGTGCTAATATGTATGCGATTATTTTAGCCCAGGAAGCTAATTTGTTTACTGACCATATTAAAAATGTCGAACAGCGAAAAATTACAATAAACGAGATTATGGATGAATTACAGCTTTTATTAGAGGATGATAAACAAAAGGAGATTTTCTCCAGGTTAGAAATTGATTTAGCGGACTGGAGAGCGGTTATGTCAAAAACGATGGCTTTGGCGAAGGAGGGAGAACAAGATGAGGCCTATCTTTATTATATAGCCAATAATGCGGTTTTAGAAAATTATCAGGCTACGGTTAGGGAAATGAACAATTATAATTTGGATTTAGCGCTAAATCTTAATATAGAAAATAATAATGATTATGAAAAGGCTATCAAAATTTTTATCATTACCCTAATTGCCATATTATTAATAGGCACCTTGTTAACCTTCGTGATTGCCCAAAATATTGTTCCTGCATTACAGTTGGCAGTTGCTGATTTAAATGAAGTTGCGAAAGGGGATTTTTCTCGAGAGCTTCCGGAATATTTTATGGCTAGAAAAGATGAAGTTGGGCATCTAGCTAAGGCGGTTGATGGGATGAAAAAATCGGTGGCTAATTTAATAAATAACGTTAAGGAAGAGGCCCATCTAATAAATCAAATTACTGAGGGAGTTAATAGTAATTTTGCCGAGTTAAATGGAGAAATCGGAGGAGTATCTGCTACTACCCAAGAACTTGCTGCTAGTATGGAAGAAACGGCTGCTTCCTCGGAGGAAATGTCGGCAACTTCTCAAGAAATGGAAAGTGCGGTGCAGGTTATGGCGGATAAATCGCAAGATGGTGCTATTAAGGCCCGAGAAATTAGCAATAGGGCTACGACAACTAAGGATAATGTGCAAGCTGCCCAACAAAAGGCTTTAGGAATTTATTTAAATACTCGGGATAAGCTTAAGGCTTCCATAGAAGATTCTAAAGTGGTGGAGGAAATTAATGTATTAGCCGAATCGATAATGCAGATAACTGAACAAACTAATTTGTTAGCACTTAATGCTGCCATTGAAGCGGCTAGAGCTGGAGAAGCAGGCCGAGGATTTTCGGTGGTTGCAGAAGAGATTAGAAAGCTAGCGGAGGAATCTAAGGACGCAGTAATGGAGATACAGGGGGTAACGGAGCGGGTAACCAGTGCAGTTAGAAATCTTACTGCAGATGCTGATGACATTTTAGGCTTTGTAGCTAGGGATGTGAATAATGATTACAAGATGATTCTGGAGGTGGCCGATTTATATAATGATGATGCCTTATATATAGATACTTTAGTAACTGATTTCAGTGCTACATCGGAGAAACTTTTAGCTTCTATAGAAGGTATTCTTAGGGCTATTGAAGGGGT
>CAZYLY010000093.1:0-7886 GCA_964648825.1 uncultured Syntrophomonadaceae bacterium | reverse complement strand
AACTCGCGACCCTCGCCTTGGCAAGGCGATGCTCTACCACTGAGCCACTTCCGCCCGCATAAGCTACATTACTAGGATAAAAAACAACCCTAGGAAAGTCAAGTACTTCTACAATATTAGCTATAAATATAAGCGAAAGTTCACCTAGTCTAATTAATTTAGCGGTATTTTTACCTGATTTTTATTATTCTCGTATTTGATATTTTATTTCATCTATATAATCCATCAGTAAAGAACCTAATTTTAAAAGGAATATTCCTTGCTGCCATTCTATTTCTTCATCACCTAATTCATCTTGCCTTAAGAGCGCTAAAGATAAGTCAGGATTATTATTAAAGAACTCGGCTAAATCTTGTATTAAATGTTTTTCCATTTTTTTTAATTGGGGCAAACTAATTTCAAAGGGGCTAAATGCTATAACAATATCTTCATTTCTTAAGGCCAAACGAATATCCTTAATAAACTTAGGCAAATCTTTCCCCGGAGGAGTAGTAATTAGAATACTTTCAGGAGTAACCATAATATAGCCCCATTGATACTGTTGGGTAGAATTAAAACTCATCCATAAAAAAGTAGTCAGTTTAGGGCTGGCATATAAGTTTTTAAGCT
The DNA here is from genome assembly GCA_964648825.1 of uncultured Syntrophomonadaceae bacterium. Taxonomy (GTDB): domain Bacteria; phylum Bacillota; class Syntrophomonadia; order Syntrophomonadales; family Syntrophomonadaceae; genus JAAYRQ01. The sequence continues at coordinate 7,277 of CAZYLY010000093.1, read as the reverse complement.
TACGGTTTTGCTGCAGCAGGTTAACTATTAATTCATAATTAATTATTCCAGCTCTATGCCAAGTAATTTGCAAAGGCTGATTCATTAAATTTACTGCGTTTTGTTCCAGCTCGGTCATAGCTAAAATATGAGATTTTAGCGCCAATTCCCCCCTTTTTTTCAAATAGCCGTAATCAGTAGCGTCATGCGGATGATATTCCTCTAGGAGTATATCCAAATTCTTCTCAAATAATTCTATTAAATCAGGTAATACCACATACATAGGGTCATTAACCCATAACTTATCACCTAAGGGTAAAAGACGAGTTAAACCTAACATCCCGGGAATAATGTTATCATGCACCCTAATACCAAAATTGCCGTGTACTTCATAAGCTTTCCCGGTAAAATAATCTTCAAAAATCAGATTATTAGAACCTTGAGGATATATTTTATACACCCCTACATAACTCATCATTATATTAAAAGCAGCAGTTTTTAAATAAGGGGGAAAACGCTTAGCTTGACTTTCCCAAAAAAGATTAGCTATAGTGCACTTTTCCTGGTCAACAAAATCCAATTTATAATGATATTTATAAAAATCATCGAAGGTTTTCTTAATTTCCTTAGTCCAAAACTTTTGCTGCCCGCAAACCTGATAGAACCCATTTTTACATAAAGATTCGTTTTCAGCCCATTTTGGTTTAATCGCATAAGTAAATAAATTTAAATGTTGAGATACTTCATCATAAGCTTTCATCTTCTCATTGTAGGTTAGCTCCTCCCATTTGGGATATGATGCTATAGGTAAATTAATATCGAGGAAATATTTATTAAAGTGTCTAAGCAATAATTGAGCATTCTTGCTTATTATACCTGAAGGAATTTCATATCTTTTACTACTCCAAGAATAAGTGACTCTATTATCGATTAACTCCAGATATACATTTTCTAAAGCGGCTAATACAGCCCGCGTTCTAGTGATTTGAGGACGATAAATACTTGAATATTCATTCCATATGAATAACATCCAAGCTAATTTAACCCGTTCCCTCTTATCTGGGAAAAGCCAGTCAAACGCCGCAATAGCAACATGGCGATATTCTTCATTAAACCAATTATAAGCAGTTACAAAAGGACTTACCTCTTGGTTCAAACGGCTTTTCTTAACTTTTATCGCTACGGCATCGGGGTGAAGCAGCTCTTTATTAACCCTATGTTTATCCATCTTCAGCTTATTTCTTATTATTTCGGTAGGTAAATAATACTCATTTTCCCCTTTAGCCCGTAACTCTAATAATTCTAAATCACTTAACAAGCTTTCTAATAAGGCTCTTCCTTTGATATCAGTTACTGCTTGTAAAGGAGTCATATTCTCTAATTCCAAATGAGGCGAATTTAGCCATTCATCTAAATAGCGGTCATGCATAATTTCTAATAATACTTCTTCAGCTTCCTCCTCAGTAGCAAAAGAAAAACCATCAGCGAAAGGACTGGATAATCTCACCTTAGAATTATTAATTACCGCAATTATTTCATTAATACTCTCCAAAGTTTCGCTAACGATGATTAGAACCTCTTTTAAAATATATAATCTATTAAAAACGTCCTTATCCTTATTAAAAGAAAACTTAGTCCAAGAGTTGTTTTTTTCAATTTCATAAAAAAGGTTACTAGCAGTAAATGCTTTAATTAAATGACGACGTTCGGATTTTTCAATCGGCAAGCTTTTGCCTTTGATACGGTTTTTCTTAATTCCCTTAGATAAATCAAGAGTTAAACCAGCTAGAACTTCTCCATATTCATGTAAGAAAAGCTGGTTATCAATTACTTGTTCATTAGTTTTAATAGATTCAATTTCTTCTAAAAGATAATTTAGCTGATCTGGCTGAATTAATATTACCTTGCCAGCAACCATAGTAGAGTGGTTAATATTTACTAGTCTAGTTAGAATTAAGCTGCCCTCGGCCACTAATCTGGTCGCAGAGCCAAAGCTTCTTTCAATTATATATTCATAGCCCAGAAATATATCTTGAAAAGCAACCACATTATTATTAATCCATTTCACCTTATAAAGAGATAGATATGAATGTTTTAAAGCCTCCAAGACACTAGTATATTTTTCGTCTATTTTATCTAAGTTTTCAGACAAGTAGAAATCTACTATCGGGGATACATCCTTATAACAACGGTAATTTAAAACATACCATTGCCAAAAAACTGATGAAAACCGCGCATCAAGCTCATCAGTATTAGCATAAGAAAGAAACTTAGCCCAAGCAGCATCTTGATAATTATAAAAATAAGCCTTTACATAACTTATTAAATCATTAATTACTACTTCAACTAAGTTTTTATATTGATTCTTTTTTCCCCATGGAAAATGAATAACCTTACATTCATCAATCATGCCGCAGCATTCATGATAAGGTTTTCCACTTCCACAATCACAAGTACTAGGTTGGCTGATTATTTTTATCATATTTTTCCCCCCGTCCAACTTTTCCCCAGGTCTTCTAGGCCATTTATCACTATTCTTAATATAATATTACAAATTGCGATTATCTCCCTAGTAACATCATAACAAAAATAATCTAATATTACATATAAAAATAATATTTTTTTTAGAAAAATAAAAACCAGCCATTTAAAATGACTGGTTTACAATTGACACGAAATATTAATCAATTATCTTTCGATAAAGCTCCGTTGATTTATAGCAACTATTAGGGTCATATGCATCTATAGCTGTCATCATTTTTTTAGCAGTTATAAAATCACCCTTGGTATAAAAAATATTACCTAAATAATATAAAGACTCATCTGTATAATCGGTTTGGGGAAATAATTCCAAGTAATTAAGAAAGTACTTTTCGGCATTATCATAATTATCAGAACTATAGTAACTTAAAGCCAAATAATACAACGCCTCCCGATGGATATAATTATTGCTTCCTAACGCTATTACTGCACCCAAATTACTAATGGCAGCTTCCCAGTCTTTAACTTGATAAGCTTGGTAACCGCTCTTATAATAATGCTTTTCTTTTTCCCCTTCATTAGATAAGGATATATTATCACCTGTGGCCTTTACTTCGCTAATCTCAAGGGTTGCCTCCTCATTACTACTAGCTATTGCCATAGCAGGTACAGATTGTTCTTTTAACAATTCCGCACTTAAGGCATTAATCTTTTCTTGTAAATTATGGATAGTGTTTTTATAGCCTTTATTACTATTAAGAGAAATACTCATTTGCAACAAAAGTAACATCACACACATTCCAGCTACTATATAGACTAAATTATTTTTCGGTGCACCCTGCTTATAAATAGGCTGAGGAATAGGCTTTTTTTTGCTAAGGCCTTTTTTGGGGCTATTAATATAATTATTAAGTTTTTCATTATTAATATCTAGCTTTAACCCCTGGCGCCATACTTTCATCGCATTTCTTTCGTCATTTAAAGCCAAGCAAGTTAAACCCAGCAGTTGATATAAGCTTACAAAACCATCATTTTCCTTCATAAGATTTTGTAAGCTCGCTTGGGCTGCTACATAATCCTTATTTTCAATATCTTCGATAGCCCGATAATAACGTTTTAACCAAAACCTGAATGCAGGACTTTCCAGCTTTTCCAAGCGGCTTAAAGCCATAGGGTTATCATTATCACTAATTAATACTTCTTCCCAAAGCTCTTTAGCTAAATGAAAATCACCTAATAAATAATGACAGCTAGCTTTTAGATTACCTAGTTCAACATTATCCGGTTCTATAAGGCGTGCCTCTTCGAGTATCTCTAAAGCACCGCTTATATTATTATTAGGTAATTCTCTGGCAACTAGTTCCAGTAATTGTTCTACACCTTCCTTTTTCATAACTCACCCTGCCTTTGTAAATATTTTACATATTTATTCGGCATAGTTTTGTAAATTCCTTCCAGGAGGTGTAACTATTTTTTTAAATTATTTATTACTATATCAATAGCTTCAATAATATGCTTGGAAGCCTCTTGCATTAAATTAACTTTTTCTAAAGCTAACTCTTTATTGCCGGCATTATTTAACTCTACAGCTTCCCGAGCAAATAAATGCACTTTTTTATGCGGATCTTCGGCAACCTTGGCAAATACATCTAAAACATCTCGGTCTTCTACCCCTTGCAGCCATCTGCCTAGGCGGCAATGAAGATGGTCAGTAATAGTTGCGGGATCAATATTCAAATCATTTCTCACTATATATTCGTATTCTTTTACAAATTCCCGATGGTCACTTTTTACTTGATTTAATATTATTTCATCCGGTAGCTTGTATTGGGCAACTAAGCCGCGTAAATCATCGGAAATACTACTGGTATCATCTATTACTTGAGCTAAATCCTTAAAGATTTTTTCTTGCTGATTAAAACTAACAATTTGCCGGTCTAAATTATCAATTAAATCAACTGTAGCACTGCTCACATTATTTACTACTGCAGAAATTTCTTCTGAAGAGGCACTTTGTTCTTCCATAGCAGAGGTGATTTCTAATACTACACCTTCAATATTGACAATCTGGTTAACCATATTATCTAGATTCCCTACTACCAAGCTAGTAGTACGACTACCTTCGGCAATAGCTATCTCCATTGATTCCACTTCTTCAACGAAATTACTAATATTATTTTGCACATTATTAATAAGCACACTAATTTGCTTAGTATATTGAGCAGTTTCCTCAGCTAGTTTTCGGATTTCCTCCGCCACTACTGCAAAACCGCGTCCCTGTTCGCCGGCTCTAGCTGATTCGATAGCCGCATTCAGGGCTAATAAGTTAGTTTGTTCCGATACTGCCATAATAGTATTAGTGATTTGCCCAATATCTTTAGATATAGCATCTAATTCTCTTACTTTTTCTACTGTAGATTGACCCTTTAATTTAAGCCCATCTACTACCCTATCTACTTCACTAATATCTTTACGGCTATCCCGGGCAGTCCCCGCTAAAACAACATATATTTCTTGCAGATTATGAGCTTGCTCGGCCACCATTTGTGAGGCTTTAGCAATTTCTTCTACCCCTACATCAGCTTCGCGCAGATTTTCCCCGGCTTGACGCAGCCAATCACCAACCCGATTAAGTTCTTCAACACTAGCAAATAGTTTTTTGATTGAAGACTCAGATACATTATGCATCAACTGGGCATTAGCATTAAGTTGTGATGTACTGCTAAATAGCGAGAAAAATACTTGTTTCACTTTTTGTACTAGAATAGAAAAATCACTGGCCAGCTTTCCTATTTCATCCGTAGAAATAAATTCTACTATTTTAGTTAAATCACCTTCGCTGACATCCTGCATTATGCCCTGTAAAGGCTTAAGGTGTCTAAGGGCTTGTAGTAAAATTAAATAAGTAGCCCCAGATAATACAAGTAGAGCTATTAGAGCAATTGCTAGACTTCTTGTTTTAGCTTGGCTTTCTAGCTTAATAAAATGATCCCGGGGAATTTCCGCTTGAATATAAGCAACTACATTATTTTCTACATCTTTAATCGGTGTAAGAGCTAAAATATAATCTCCAGATTTAGTGGAGCGGTAAAACTCTTCCCCTTCACTTAACTTTTCCTTATCAGCTGGAGTAATATTAATTAATGGGTCATTAGCCCCCCATAGAAGCTGCGGTTCATCAGCAAAACTCATAATATAAAAATTCCCGTACTCTAAACTGCTTAGTCCGGCTCCCGCTTTTTCTTCTAAGGACATTCCGATTTCATAAACCCCAACAAAATTATTTCCATCAAATACTGGGATTATAGTTCTTATACCATATCCAGCTACACCCTCCTCGACGGCTATAACCTTTTCCTGGTTCTTAATAGCTTGAGACAAAGCCATTCTGTAACTTAAGTCATCCCCATATTCTTGGGGCTTATGCACCCGATAAAAAGACGTAATATTAGGATTAATAAACTGCATTTGCGCTACATCATGACTTTTTTTCCAATCCTGGAAAATTGGTTGGGTAAGATTAGCTAACTTTTCACGATCTTGCTCTACGAAAGCATCCTTAACCCCTGGATAAGTAATTAAAATATCAGCAAGGAGTTCCGCTTCCCGCATAGCAGTGGATAGACAAGTATTAACTGTATTTTCAATTTCACTGGCATATTGATTTTCAACCTCACTAATCAGAGCCTTTTGGGATACTAAATTGTTCCAGAAAAAAATCGAGAAAATAACTACATTAAACAAAACTAGATATACAATTATTCTGGTTTTAATGCTATTTTTCATAACCCTCCACCTTCAACATATCTTTACTCATATAAAATATATTAGCATAATATATTAACTAAATTCCATACTATTCCTTAACCTAGCTTTTATTTAACAATTTCTTAACAATCCTTTGCATACAATTCGGGACTATTATTCGACTTATTTAATATCTTTATATTAGACGAATTTTTCGGGGGGAGATTTATGTTTTACGCCAGCCGTTTTTTAAGGTATGAGCCTGATAATCTAATGCAGGGACCTGATGTAACCTGTCTACAAATCGGACTTAAAGAAATGGGATATTATGCCGGAGAAATTGATAACATTTTTGGAGTTTTAACCGAAGAGGCAGTGCTTAGACTTCAAGCTGATTATCATTTAATAACTGATGGTATAGTAGGCCCTGACACCTGGAATATACTAAATTATTATATTGGCTGGGATAACCACCAAGCTATTATAAAAGCTAAATTGCCCTATATCCATATTGATGTGGATAAACGCACCTTAACCATTTATAAAACTGATAATACGAGCAAAACTTATAAAGTTGCGGTCGGCAGACCTTCTAATCCTACTCCCCTTGGAAATTGGGTCATTGTGCAAAAGGCCTTAAATCCCGGAGGCCCTTTCGGGGTTAGGTGGATGAGGTTAAGCGTTCCTTGGGGGGGATACGGCATTCATGGTACCGATAATCCTAAATCAATAGGTAAAGCAATAAGTCATGGATGTATCCGCCTTTATAATGACGATGTTATTGAATTATACGACCTAACACCCCTGGGAACCCCAGTCAACATTACCGGGAGCGGCTATAGCGCACGACCGTTAAAACTTGGCGATGAGGGTAAAGATGTTAGGGAAGTGCAGAAAATGCTTAAAAAGTTAGGTTATTATAAATATAAAATAGATGGGGTATTTGGAAATCAAACAGAAAAAGCTGTGAAAAAATTTCAAGCTAAAAAGGGTTTAGTAGCAGACGGGATAGTAGGCCCCGATACTTACGAAACCTTATATAAAGCTTATGCTAAGGCTACTAAAAATAC